>NZ_JBEZXS010000005.1:0-351672 GCF_040638185.1 Streptomyces sp. NPDC026672 | reverse complement strand
TGAACGTCATCTGGGCCCTGATCCGTGACCGACGGTGCTACCAAGTCACACCTCCGGTGACTACAGCCGCTTGACAGGAGCATTAGGAAGCGTCGAGGGTGACCGTGAACGAGAAGCGGTCGCCGCGGTAGTGGATCACGGCCACGTCCAGCACCCGGCCGTCCTCGTCGTAGGTCACTCCCGTGTAGTGCAGGATCGGGCTCAGCAGCGGCACCTGGAGCAGCCGGGCGGTCTCCGGATCGGCGAGCCGGGCCTCCAGGGTGTCCGTGATCCGGCTGATGCCCGCGCCCACGACGTCCCGCAGCACCTTGGTCATCGGCCAGCGCACCAGGTCGTCCGGGTCGATGCGCCGGGCCAGCGCGGGCCGCACGTAGTTGTGGGCGTGATTGGTCGGCTCGCCGCTCTTCTCGTCCCGGCGCAGCCGGTGGTACGTGGCCACCTCGCGCAGGTCGGGGAAGTGCTCGGCGACCTCGGCCGGCACCGGGCCGAGGCCCCGGTCGAGCAACTCGGTCGTCATGCCCGACTGCTGGGCCACGATCGCGTCCACCGAGCCCAGCAGCCGCACCGGGGCGCCGCGCCGGGCGCCGGGCTCGATGAACGTGCCGCGCCGCCGGTGCCGGGAGATCAGCCCCTCGTCCTCCAGTTCCTTCAGCGCCTGCCGCATGGTCAGCACGCTCACGCCGTAGTGCTCCGCCAGCCGCTCCTCGGTGGGCAGGCGCAGCGGGTCCTGGGGCGAGCGGCCCAGTATCGAGGCGCGCAGCGACTGCGACACCTGGTACCAGAGCGGCAGCTTGCGGTTCAGGACGATCGAGTCCGGGGCGAAGGAGGTCACGGGCCTATCCGTACCGGTCGTACCGGTTCCCGTGCAACGCCGCCCTCACGGCGCGCGGAAGTGCCGTTCGAGGCCCTGCCACACGTCGTCGTACCGCTGTTGCAGATGCTCCGCGCGGGACGCGTCCGGGGTGAGCGTCACCGGCCAGCGCGTCTCGAACATGAACGCGAGGCCGTCGTCGAGCTTCTGCGGCCGCAGTTCGGCCGCGCCGGCCCGGTCGAACGTCTCCCGGTCCGGTCCGTGCGCCGACATCATGTTGTGCAGCGAGCCCCCGCCCGGCACGAAACCCTCGGCCTTGGCGTCGTACGCGCCCTCGATCAGGCCCATGTACTCGCTCATCACATTGCGGTGGAAGTACGGCGGCCGGAACGTGTCCTCGCCCACCAGCCAGCGCGGCGCGAACACCACGAAGTCGACCCCGGCCAGCCCCGGGGTGTCGCTCGGCGAGGTCAGCACCGTGAAGATCGACGGGTCCGGGTGGTCGTAGGAGATGGAGCCGATCACATTGAAACGGCGCAGATCGTAGGTGTACGGCACATGGTTGCCGTGCCAGGCGACCACGTCGAGCGGCGAGTGGTCGTACTCCGCGCGCCACAGGTTGCCGCAGAACTTGGTGACCACCTCCACCGGCCCCTCCACGTCCTCGTACGCGGCGACCGGCGCCCGGAAGTCCCGGGCGTTCGCGAGCCCGTTGGCGCCGATGGGGCCGAGGTCGGGGAGTTGGAAGGGCGCCCCATAGTTCTCGCACACATAACCCCGTGCCACCTCGTCCAGGAGGTCCACACGGAAGCGCACCCCACGCGGAATCAGCGCCACCTCTCCCGGCTCCGCCCGCAGCAGCCCGAACTCGGTGCGCAGCAGCAGCCCGCCGCGCTCCGGCACGATCAGCAGCTCACCGTCGGCGTCGCTGAAGACCCGCTCCATCGAGGCGTCCGCGTGGTAGAGGTGCACCGCCATGCCGCTGCGCCGGGTCGCGTCGCCGTTGCCGCCCAGCGTCCACAGGCCCGCCAGGAAGTCCGTCCCCGGCGCGGGCGCCGGCAGCGGGTTCCAGCGTAGCCGGTTCGGGTCGGGCACCACCTGGGTGAAGGGGGCCGTGTGCAGCGAGCCGTTGCCGGTGCGGGTGAACGGCGGGTGCGCGGCCGAGGGGCGGACGCGGTAGAGCCACGAGCGGCGGTTGGCCGCCCGCGGCTCGGTGAACGCGGAGCCGCTGAGCTGCTCCGCGTACAGCCCGAGCGGGGCGCGCTGCGGCGAGTTGCGGCCCTCCGGCAGGGCGCCCGGCACGGCCTCCGACGCGTGTTCGTTGCCGAACCCGGACAGATACACCAGTCCCTCGGCGGTCTTGCGGGCGTCCCCGGTCATGATCGCTCCCTCGCGTACCAGATTCCTGTGGAGTACCATAGGATTGCGGTGTCCCGGCCGCAAGGGGGCCCGGATTCCCTCCCGTGCGCCACGTGGCGTACGGCCTGCGCCCGAAGGGGGAGGCGCGGAACCCGACTCCAGGTGGATTCGGAGTGTCGTACCCGCGTTCTACGCTTCCGGGCATGTCGTGGACGCGTGGAATCCGGGCCGCGCTCCTCGTCTGTGCCCTGCTCCTGGTCGCGCCGGCCGGGTGCGGGACCGGCGAGGCGCACGAGCGGCACGGCGGGGAGCCGCCCTCGCCCGCGGGCAGGCTGCTCGACGAGACGGACGGCGGCGGACGCCGCTACCGGGAGGCCGCCGGGACGGCCGTGCCCCATGTCTCCGTCGAGGTCACCCCGGACACCGCGGGCGGCTGGGACGTCCGGCTGACCCTGCGGCACTTCCGGCTCTCCCCGGCGCCCGCCCCGGCCCGGGCCGCCGCCGGACGCGGCGTCGCCTACCTGTTCGTCGACGGCGGCCTCGTCACCCGGCTGCGCAGCCCCGCCTACCACCTCGCCGCCCGGCTCGTCCCGAAGGGCACCCACCACGTCACGGCACGGCTGTACGCCGACGACGCCACGGTGTGGGCCGTGCACGGCGAGCCGGTCGAGAGCACCGCCGACGTCACCGCCTCGGAGACCGAGTCCCTGCCCTCGGGTGCCGGGGGGCGAGGTTCACCCGATCCCGCCGGAAAGGCATCATGAAGCCCGTGTCCCACCCCCCATCGCTGCGCCGCGCCCCCGTCCAGCGGCGCAGCGCCGAGCGGCTGACCAGGATCCTGGACGCCTGCGCCGACCTCCTCGACGAGGTGGGCTACGAGGCGCTGAGCACCCGGGCGGTGGCGGAGCGCGCCGGGGTGCCCATCGGCTCGGTCTACCGGTTCTTCGGCAACAAGCGGCAGATGGCCGATGCCCTCGCCCAGCGCAACCTGGACCGCTACTCCGAGCGGGTCACCGAGCGGCTGGCCGCGGCCGGCGCGGGCGACTGGCGGGCGGCCATGGACGCCGTGCTCGACGAGTACCTGTCGATGAAGCGCACCGCCCCCGGCTTCTCCCTCGTGGACTTCGGCAACCAGATACCCGTCGGCTCGCGCGACGCCGACGCCGAGCCCAACCACCGGGTCGCCGACCGGCTCACCGACCTGCTCTCCGGTTACCTCGGCCGCACCCCCGACGACGCGCTGCGCCGGGTCTTCCTGGTCGCCGTGGAGACCGCCGACACCCTGGTCCACCTGGCCTTCCGCCTGGACCCCCAGGGCGACGAGGCCGTCATAGGGGAGACCCGGGAACTGCTCCGCGCCTACCTCTCCCGGGTCCTGGACTGACACCGTCCCGGGTCCTGGGCCGACGCCCGCCGGCCACCGCCCGGACCGCCGGGGGCGGGGCCGCGTCCCGGTTTCCGCCGCGACGACCCCCTCCCCGACGTGCATACCGGTCGGTATGCTCGCCCTCGGTTCGAGTGTCATCGTCGCCGGGAGGGCCCATGAGTCGCACCGCTCCGCGTATCTGTCCGCTGTGCGAGGCCACGTGCGGACTGACCCTGACCATCGAGGGCACCCGGGTCACCGGTGCCCGGGGAGACCGGGACGACGTGTTCAGCCGGGGCTTCATCTGCCCCAAGGGCGCCTCCTTCGGCGCCGTCGACGGCGACCCCGACCGGCTGCGCACCCCGCTCGTGCGCAGGGACGGCGTACTGCGCGAGGCCACCTGGGACGAGGCGTTCGACGCCGTCGCCGCCGGCCTGCGTCCCCTCGTCGAACGCCACGGCCCCGACGCCGTCGGTGTCGTCCTCGGCAACCCCAACGTGCACACCGTCGCCGGCGGCCTCTACCCGTCCGTCCTGCTCGGCGCCCTGCGCACCCGCAGCCTGTTCACCGCCTCCACGGTCGACCAGATGCCCAAGCACGTCTCCAGCGGACTCCTGTACGGCGACGCCAACGCCATCCCCGTCCCCGACCTCGACCGCACCGACCACCTCCTGCTCATCGGCGCCAACCCCCTGGAGTCCAACGGCAGTCTGTGCACCGCCCCCGACTTCCCCGGCAGGCTCAAGGCCCTCAGGGCACGCGGCGGCACCCTCACCGTCGTCGACCCGCGCCGCACCCGCACCGCCCGGCTCGCCGACCGCCACATCGCCGTACGCCCCGGCACCGACGCCCTGCTGCTCGCGGCGATGGCCCACGTGCTCTTCGCCGAGGACCTCGTGGACCTCGGCGCCCTGGCACCCCACGTCCAGGACGTCGACGAACTGCGCGCCGAACTGCGGGACCTCACCCCCGAGGCGGTCGCGCCCGCCTGCGACGTCGACGCCGCCACCGTCCGCACCCTCGCCCGCGAACTCGCCGCCGCCCGCACCGCCGCCGTCTACGCCCGCATCGGCAGCTGCACCGTCCCGCACGGCACCCTCGCCAGCTGGCTCGTCGACGTCCTCAACATCCTCACCGGCAACCTCGACCGGCCCGGCGGCGCCCTCTTCCCACAGGCCGCCACCGACCGCACCCCCCGACCCGCCGGCCCCGGCCACGGCTTCGCGCTCGGCCGCTGGCACTCCCGCGTCAGCCGGCACCCCGAGGCCAAGGGCGAACTGCCGCTCGCCGCCCTCGCCGAGGAGATCGACACGGCCACCGCCGAGGGCACCCCGATCCGCGCCCTGATCTCCGTCGCCGCCAACCCCGTGCTGTCCGCGCCCGACGGCGACCGGCTCGACAAGGCCCTGGACTCCCTGGAGTTCATGGTCAGCGTCGACCCCTACCTCAACGAGACCACCCGCCACGCCCACGTCGTGCTGCCCCCGCCGCCGCCCGCGCAGAGCCCCCACCACGACTTCGCGTTCAACACCCTCGCCGTGCGCAACCAGGTCCGCTACACCCGCCCCGCCGTCCCCCTGGAACCCGGCCGCATGGCCGAGACGGAGATCATGGCCCGGCTCGTCCTCGCCGCCGGCGGCCTGCACGGCGCCGACCCGGACGCCGTCGACACCATGGTCGTCGACCAGACCCTCGGCAAGGCCGTGCGCGAGGAGCACTCACCCGTGCACGGCCGCGACCCCAAGGCGCTGGCCGCCCTGCTCACCGGCGACAACGGCCCCGAACGCCGACTCGACCTCATGCTGCGCCTCGGCCCCTACGGCGACGGCTTCGGCGCCCGTCCCGACGGCCTCACCCTGGCCCGGCTGCTCGACCACCCGCACGGCATCGACCTCGGCCCGCTGCGCCCGCGCCTGCCCCAGCCGCTCAGGACCCGCAGCGGCCGGATCGAACTGCTGCCGGAGCCGATCGCCGCTGACCTGCCCCGGCTGCGGCGCGCGCTCGCCGAACGCCCCGCGGGCCTCCTCCTCGTCGGCCGCCGCCATCTGCGCTCCAACAACAGCTGGATGCACAACGTGCCCGAGCTGACCGGCGGTTCCAACCGCTGCACCCTGCACATCCACCCCGACGACGCCCGCGCCCTCGGCGTCGGCGACGGCGCCGACGTGCGGGTCCGGGGCGCCGGGGGAGAGGTCGTCGCCCCCGCCGAGGTCACCGACGGCGTCCGCCCCGGCGTGGTGAGCCTCCCGCACGGCTGGGGCCACGACCGGCCCGGCGTCCGCCTGGGCCACGCCACCACCACCCCCGGCGTCAACGTCAACCAGCTCCTCGACGGCAGCCTCCTCGACCCCCTCTCGGGGAACGCGGTCCTCAACGGCGTACCCGTCGAACTCACCACCGTGCCGTGACCCCGGGCCGCGGTCCGTGGTGGAGTGGACGCCGCTGACTTCACCCGCGGTGCCCGGGGCAGGATTCCTGCCGGGCACCGTCCGAACCGTCCCACGGAGGTCGTCACCATGGGGTCCGGCAGGAACCGCGGCTGGCTGCTGCGTCTCGTCATCGCCTTCGGCTTCGCGCAGGGGGCGGTGTCGATGGCCCGGCCCGCCGTCTCCTACCGGGCCCTCGCGCTCGGCGCGGACGAACGGGCGGTGGGTGTCATCGCCGGTGTGTTCGCGCTGCTGCCGCTCTTCGCCGCGGTCCCGCTCGGCCGCCGCACCGACCACGGCCGCTGCGCGCCCCTGCTGCCCGCGGGCGTCGTCCTCATAGCCGCCGGCTGCGCGCTCAGCGGTGTCGCGGGCTCCCTGTGGACGATGGCCCTGTGGAGCGGCGTCATGGGCCTCGGCCACCTCTGCTTCGTGATCGGCGCCCAGTCCCTCGTGGCCCGCCAGTCCGCCCCGCACGAACAGGACCGCAACTTCGGCCACTTCACCATCGGCGCCTCCCTCGGCCAGCTCGTCGGACCGGTCGCCGCGGGCGCCCTCATCCACGGCCCCGACATGGCCGGCACCAGCGCGCTCGCGCTGCTCGTCGCGGGGGCGGGCGCCGCGGTCGCCTTCACCTCGCTGTGGCGCATCGAGGACCGTACGGCCGTCACCTCCCGCCCCGCGCCCGGCGAACGGGTCGCCGTCGGCGGCATCCTGCGCGCCCGGGGCGTGCCCGCGGGCATGCTGATCAGCCTGTCCGTGCTGTCCGCCACCGACATCCTCACCGCCTACCTCCCCGTCGTCGGCCAGCACCGGGGCATCGCGCCCGCCGTGGTCGGCGTGCTGCTCAGCCTGCGCGCCGGGGCCACCATCGCCTGCCGGCTCGTCCTCACCCCGCTGCTGCGGCTGCTCGGCCGGCCCGCGCTGCTCACCCTGACCTGCTTCCTCGCGGCGCTGCTGTGCGCGGGCATCGCGCTGCCGGTGCCCGTGTGGGCGCTCGGCCTGATGCTCACCGCCCTCGGCTTCTGCCTGGGCGTCGGCCAGCCGCTGTCGATGACGACGGTCGTCCAGGCCGCCCCCGACGGCGCCCGCTCCACCGCGCTCGCCCTGCGGCTCACCGGCAACCGCCTCGGCCAGGTCGCCGCGCCCGCCGCCGCGGGCCTGGTCGCCGGGGTCGCGGGCGTGGCGGCACCGTTCGTGATGCTCGGCGCGCTCCTCCTGCTGTCCTCGACCGTCGCCCTGCGCTCCCCGAACGAACCGGCCCGCCAGGCCGGAGCACAGCCCACCCAACCCCCGGCACGCCTACCGGACCGAACCCGCCGCCCCCACTAGCGTCACCCACCCGACCCGCGCGCCCGGCGCCGAACGACACGGCCCACCGCGAGCCGACGGCGACCACGCGCATCGGCCCCGAGGAGATCCCGGCCGCGTTCGCGAACATGTCGGCCGGGGCGGCCGGGCGCTGGTGACGTTCTGAGGGCGGCGGCCACCGTACGGCCGGGTGCTCCCGCGCCCGCTCACCCGGTCCTGGCCACCCGTTCGTACTGCTGTCGAAGCCCGTCGAGCAGGGCGTCGAGACCCGTCTCGAAGGCCCGTTCGTCGATCTTCTCCTGCTGCTCGGCCAGCAGGTGCGCCTGCCCGAGGTGCGGATAGTCGGCCGGGTCGTACGCGCTCGCGTCGTCCACGAAGCCCCCGGCGAACGAGCCGAGCGCCGAGCCCATGATGAAGTACCGCATCAGCGCGCCGATCGACGTGGCCTGCGCCGGCGGCCAGCCCGCGTCCACCATCGCGCCGTACACCGCGTCCGCGAGCCGCAGCGCGGCGGGTCTGCGGCCGGGTCCGCGGGCCAGGACCGGGACGATGTTGGGGTGGTCGCGCAGGGCGGCGCGATAGGAGACCGCCCAGTCGCGCAGGGCCGTGCGCCAGTCCCGGACGCCGTCGAACATCGACAGGTCGACGAGTCCGCTCACCGCGTCCGCGACCGCCTCCAGCAGCTCGTCCTTGGTGCGGAAGTGGTTGTAGAGCGAGGGCCCGCTCACCCCCAGCTCGGCGGCGAGCCGACGCGTGGAGACACCGGCCAGGCCCTCCGCGTCCACGAGTGCCAGGGCCGTCTCGACGATCCGGTCGGTGCTCAGGAGGGGCTTGCGCGGTCGGGCCATGGCGCACATAGTAGGGCTGCGCATCAGAAACTAGCAGTGCTAATTTAAAGGCGGCCGGCACCGGCCGCCGTCTGTGGGGTGATCTCGTGGTGGACCTGGGGCTCAGCGAGGAGCAGACCGCCGTCCGGCGGCTCGCCCGGGACTTCGTGGAGCGCGAGGTCGCCCCCCACGCCGCCGCCTGGGACCGTGCGGAGGAGGTGGACCGCGGCATCGTGAAGAAGCTCGGCGCGGTCGGCTTCCTCGGGCTCACGATCGACGAGGAGTACGGCGGCTCGGGTGGCGACCACCTCGCGTACTGCCTGGTCACGGAGGAGCTGGGCCGCGGCGACTCCTCGGTGCGCGGCATCGTCTCCGTCTCCCTCGGCCTCGTCGCCAAGTCCGTGGCCGCCTGGGGGAGCGAGGAGCAGCGGCGCCGCTGGCTGCCGGGGCTGACCTCGGGCGAGTACGTCGGCTGCTTCGGCCTGACCGAGCCCGGCACCGGCTCCGACGCGGGCAACCTCACCACGAGGGCCGTGCGCGACGGCGACGACTACGTCATCGACGGCACCAAGATGTTCATCACCAACGGTACCTGGGCCGACGTCGTGCTGCTGTTCGCCCGCTCCACCGACGCCCCCGGCCACCAGGGCGTCTCCGCCTTCCTGGTCCCCGCCGACTCCCCCGGCCTGACGCGCCGTCCCGTGCACGGCAAGCTCGGTCTGCGCGGCCAGGCCACGGCCGAACTCGTCCTGGAGGGCGTCAGGGTCCCGGCGTCCGCGCTGCTCGGACCCGAGGGCAAGGGCTTCTCCGTCGCCATGTCCGCGCTGGCCAAGGGGCGGATGTCCGTCGCGGCGGGCTGCGTCGGCATCGCGCAGGCCGCCCTCGACGCCGCCGTGGGCTACGCGGGCGAGCGCGAGCAGTTCGGCAAGCCGATCGCCCGCCACCAACTGGTCCAGGAGCTGATCAGCGACATCGCCGTGGACGTGGACGCGGCCCGGCTGCTGACCTGGCGCGTCGCCGATCTGATCGACCGTGGGCAGCCCTTCGCCGTCGAGTCGTCCAAGGCCAAGCTGTTCGCCTCCGAGGCCGCCGTGCGCGCCGCCAGCAACGCCCTCCAGGTGTTCGGCGGCTACGGTTACATCGACGAGTACCCGGTGGGCAAACTCCTGCGCGACGCCCGTGTGATGACCCTCTACGAGGGCACCAGCCAGATCCAGAAGCTGCTCATCGGACGCGCGCTGACCGGGGTGTCCGCGTTCTGAGTACCGGCTGAGTACGTGCGCGGATGTGGCGTGGGACACGTCCGCCGATGCTGACCCCATGAGTGACACATCGGTCAAGCAGCAGAGCACGGCCGCGTTCTACGGGCAGGCCGTGGCCTCGTTCGCCCTCGCCCTCGTGGCCACGGCCGTCGGCATCTACCACCTGCACGCCGACGCCTGGGTGCGCGCCTTCCTGGCGATCGCCGTCCTGTACCTCGTGACGTCCGCCTTCACCCTGGCCAAGGTCGTCCGCGACCGCCAGGAGGCCGGCCGGATCGTCAGCCGCGTCGACCAGGCCCGGCTGGAGAAGCTCCTCGCCGAGCACGACCCCTTCGAGAAACTCTGACCGGACCGGAACCAGCTCGGAAGCAGCCCGGAACCGCTTCGGAACCCGGCCCGGAACCCCTTCCCGACGGCCACACTAAGCGCCCGCTCACCTTCGGCGGTATGGTGGGGACTCCTGTCACCGAGAGGGGCGAGCGATGAGTACGGCGCAGGAGACGGCCGGCGGCGAGACCGAGCCGTGGGAACAGGTCACCCCCGACGCGGCCCGGCGTCTGCTGGTCGCCGCCGTGGACGCGTTCGCCGAGCGCGGCTACCACGCGACGACGACCCGCGACATCGCGGGCCGCGCCGGCATGAGCCCGGCCGCGCTCTACATCCACTACAAGACCAAGGAAGAGCTGCTCCACCGGATCAGCCGGATCGGGCACGACAAGGCCCTGGACAT
Organism: Streptomyces sp. NPDC026672; assembly: GCF_040638185.1. NCBI lineage: Bacteria > Bacillati > Actinomycetota > Actinomycetes > Kitasatosporales > Streptomycetaceae > Streptomyces > Streptomyces sp. NPDC026672. The sequence goes on along the minus strand of NZ_JBEZXS010000005.1, from coordinate 341,583 downwards.
CCTGCGCACCGCCGCGCGCCGTGAGGGCACGCCCACCGAGCGGCTCGCCGACGCCGTCAGCTCCTTCGTGCGCTGGCACGCAGGGCGGCGCACCACCGCCCGGATCGTGCAGTACGAACTCGACGCGCTCGGACCCGAGGCGCGCGCCGAGATCCTCGGGCTGCGCCGCCAGGTCGACGCCGAGGTGCGCGGGATCGTCGAGGAGGGGGTGGCCGCGGGCGAGTTCGACGTGCTCGACGTGCAGGGCACGACCCTCGCGGTGCTGTCCCTGTGCATCGACGTGGCGCGCTGGTTCAACGTGGACGGGCCCCGGACGCCCGAGGAGGTCGGCGCGCTCTACGCCGACCTCGTGCTGCGGATGGTGGGCGCCGGCGCGTAGTGCCCCGGGCGCGGCTACAGGTAGTAGCGGGAGACCGACTCCGCCACGCAGACCGGCTTGTCGCCGCCCTCGCGCTCCACGGTGAACACCACGGCCACCTGGACGCCGCCGGTGACGTCCTCGACGCCGCTGATGCGGGCGGTGGCGCGCAGCCGCGAGCCGACGGGGACGGGGGAGGGGAAACGGACCTTGTTCGTCCCGTAGTTGACGCCCATCGTGACGCCCTCGACGGCGAGGAGCTGCGGGCCGAAGAGGGGCAGCAGCGACAGGGTGAGGTAGCCGTGCGCGATGGTCGTGCCGAAGGGGCCCGCGGCGGCCTTCTCCGGGTCGACGTGGATCCACTGGTGGTCGCCGGTGGCCTCGGCGAACAGGTCGATCCGCTTCTGGTCGACCTCCAGCCAGTCGGTGTACCCCAGTTGCTCGCCCACGGCCGCCTTCAGCTCGTCGGGGGAGGTGAAGATCCTCGGTTCCGCCATGTCCCGGCCTTTCGCTCGCGGTGTCTAAGCAACTGCTTAGCATGGTCGGGCCGGGGGGCGATGTCAACGGACCGCGTGGCGGCGCGGTGGGTAGGCTCTGCGGAGTGCCCCAGATCCCCGAGAAGATCCATGAACTGACCGTCGGGCAGCTGTCCGCGCGCAGTGGCGCGGCGGTGTCCGCACTGCACTTCTACGAGTCCAAGGGCCTCATCCGCAGCCGGCGCACCAGCGGGAACCAGCGCCGGTACACCCGTGACACGCTGCGTCGCGTCGCGTTCGTCCGGGCCGCGCAGCGCGTGGGCATCCCGCTCGCCACGATCCGTGAGGCGCTCGCCCGGCTGCCCGAGGAGCGCACGCCGACCCGGGAGGACTGGGCGCGGCTGTCCGAGGCGTGGCGCGCGGAGCTCGACGAGCGCATCCTGCGGCTCAACCGGTTGCGGGATCACCTGACCGACTGCATCGGGTGCGGGTGCCTGTCGCTGGAGAGTTGTGTGCTGTCCAACCCGGACGACGCGTTCGGGCGCCGGGACATCGGCTCCCGCCTGTTGCCCGGGGGAGGGTAGCGGGGACGGGGCAGGGGCGGGGGTGCGCCGTGGGGTGTGCGCCCGGGTGCCGTCCGCGGGTGCGTTGTGGCTGGTCGCGCAGTTCCCCGCGCCCCTGGGGAGTTGTCCCTGACCCCCGGACCATGCGTCACGCCGACATCAGGAGGGGGGACCTTCTGGCGTGGGAGAGCGATTCGGGGGTGAGGACCGGGCGGGGGACCAGGATGCCGCAGGCCGTGCAGACCGGGCCGGACGAGGGCTCGTGGTCCAGGTCGTACTTCCACACCAGCCCGTCGCCCGCGCAGACCGGGCAGGTCGAGCCCGGTTCGCGCTCCAGTGCCGCGATCAGCCGGCGCAGGACCTCGGCGAGGGGTTCCCGGGGGTGGCGCCGGGGGTCGTCGCACCACGCGACCCCGAAACCGCCCCACGTCAGCCGGTGCCAGTCGTCCACGCTGCCGGGCCTGCGCAGCCCGTCGTGCTTCTCCTTCCTGCGGCGTTCGGCGAAATCGACCTCGTAGGCGAGCCAGACCGCCCGGGCCTCCTCCAACTCCTCCAGTGCGGCCACGAGCCGCACCGGGTCGGGAGAACGGTCCTCGGGTCCGAACCCGGCCCGGGAGCACAGATGGTCCCAGGTCGCCCTGTGCCCGTAAGGAGCGAACCGCTCAAGGCACTTGCGCAGCGAGTAGCGCCGCAGCGCCAGATCGCACCGGGGGTCTCGCACCTGTCTCGCCAGACTCCGGAAACCGGCCATCGCCCTGCACCTCCGTCACACCTGCACCTGTACTGCGGTCACTTCGGCGTCGTCGTACGGACTTCGCGCGCGACGATGCCGAATAGACGTATCGACACGTGATTCGGCTCCCTCCATCCCGTGCGGCCCGCCGACCTGCGCCCGGGGCGGTGGTCGAACGCCCCGGGACCTCCGCCTGCCCGCCGAAGCCCGGATGGACTCCGGTCGCCACCGAGATGCCGAAAAACTGACGCATGTTCACCTTCGATCCCGGGGATACCGGCGGTAACGTTCGGCCGACCCGTCGGGAGGAACTGCCATGCCACGGCGTACCCCGCACAACCGGTTGCTCGACAGTAGGAGAACTCCCGGGAGATTCCGGGGGTTCCTGAAGACCGCGTCCGTCTGCGTCCTGATCGCCGGTCTCCTCTCACCCCTCACCCGGGCCGCCGCGGCCGAGACGGCGGCCCCGAACGACTACTGCGGCGGGGGGTGTTCGGACATCCTGCCGCCCGGCCAGAACGGCAACGCCACCCTGGCCCAGATCCTCCTCAACCAGGCGTTCGGCACCCAGCCCGCACACGCCGAGGACCAACTCGGCCCGTACGCCGCCCTCGCCACCGGCTACTCAGGGCTCACCGACACGAAGATCAACACCTTCTTCAACGACGCCTCGTTCGGCGTCCCCGCCGACCAGGTCGCCTCCACCGTCCGGCCGGCCGGACGCTCCGACGTCACGATCGTCCGCGACAAGAAGACCGGCGTGCCCCACATCACCGGGACCAGCCGCTACGGCACCGAGTTCGGCGCCGGTTACGCGGCGGCCGAGGACCGGCTGTGGCTGATGGACGTCTTCCGGCACGTCGGCCGCGGCGAACTGACCTCCTTCGCCGGCGGCGCCCCCGCCAACCAGGGCCTCGAGCAGGAGTTCTACCGCCACGCCCCGTACACCGAGACCGACCTCCAGGCCCAGATCGACCGCGCCGTCGCCGGGAACGGCGCCCGCGGGCAGCAGGCCCTCGCCGACGCCGACGCCTACATCGACGGCATCAACGCCTACATCGACGCCTCCGACAGCGGCCGTTACTTCCCCGGCGAGTACGTCCTGACCGGCCACAAGGACGCCATCACCAACGCCGGCACCATCGACCACTTCAAGATCACCGACCTGGTGGCGCTCGCCTCGGTCATCGGCGCCCTCTTCGGCTCCGGCGGTGGCGGCGAGGTGAACAACGCCCTCTCCCTGATCGCCGCCCAGTCCAAGTACGGCGTGGAGGAGGGCACCCGGGTCTGGGAGTCCTTCCGGGAGCGCAACGACCCCGAGGCCGTCCTCACCGTGCACGACGGCACGAGCTTCCCCTACGCGACCCGGCCGGACGACCCCCGGGGCGAGGCACTGCCCGACGCCGGCTCGGTCACCGAGGAACCGCTGCTGTACGACCGTACGGGCAGCGCGGTCACCGCGGGCGCCGCACGCGCCTCGGCCGAGGCCGCCCGGACCGTGCTCGGGTCGGCCCGGCGCGGCATGTCCAACGCCCTCGTCGTCAGCGGCGACCACACCGCGAGCGGCCACCCCATCGCCGTCTTCGGCCCCCAGACCGGCTACTTCGCCCCGCAGCTCCTCCTGCTCCAGGAGCTCCAGGGCCCCGGCATCAGCGCCCGGGGCGCCTCCTTCGCGGGCCTGAGCATGTACGTCGAACTCGGCCGCGGCCAGGACTACTCGTGGAGCGCCACCACGTCCGGCCAGGACATCATCGACACCTACGCCGTGGAACTCTGCCAGGACGACCACCACTACCTCTACCGCGGCACCTGCACGGCCATGGACAAGGTCGAGCGGCGCAACGCCTGGAACCCGACCGTCGCCGACGGCACCGCGGCGGGCTCGTACACGATGCGGGTGTGGCGCACCCACTACGGCCCCGTCGCGTACCGGGCGACCGTCGACGGCAAGAAGGTCGCCTACACCACCCTGCGCTCCTCCTACCAGCACGAGGCCGACTCGATCATCGGCTTCCAGATGCTCAACGACCCCGGCTACGTCGACGGCCCGCAGAGCTTCCAGAGCGCGGCGCAGCACATCAACTACACCTTCAACTGGTTCTACGCCGACTCGCGGCACACCGCGTACTACAACAGCGGCGACAACCCGGTGCGGGCGGACGGCGTGGACGCCGAGTTCCCGGTGTGGGCACGGCCCGCCTACGAGTGGCGCGGCTGGGACCCCGCGGCCAACACCGCCGACTGGACCCCGCCCTCCGCGCACCCCAACTCCGTCGACCAGGACTACTACGTCTCCTGGAACAACAAGCAGGCGAAGGACTACGCCGCCGCGCCCTGGGGCGTGGGCTCGGTGCACCGCGGCGATCTGCTCGACGACCGGGTGAAGCGGCTGGTCGCGGCCGGCGGGGTCACGCGCGCCGCACTGGTGAAGGCGATGGCGGAGGCCGGGCTCACCGACCTGCGCGCCGAGGACGTGCTGCCCGACCTGCTGAAGGTCGTCAACAGCGCGCCGGTCTCCGACCCCACGGCCGCCGCGGCGGTGAGCAGGCTCCAGGCATGGGTGTCGGCGGGCGCCCGGCGCACGGAGACCTCGGCGGGGTCGAAGCGGTACGCCGACGCCGACGCGATCCGCGTCCTGGACGGGTGGTGGCCGCTGCTGGTGCAGGCCGAGTTCGAACCCGGCCTCGGCAGCGACCTGTTCACCGCGTTCGGCGCCAACCTGCCGGTGGACGAGTCGCCGTCGGCCGCGCACGGCCCGACCGGCGCGCACGCCGGCAGCTCCTTCCAGTACGGATGGTGGAGCTATGTCGACAAGGACATACGGGCGGTGCTCGGCGAACCCGTCCGGGGCCCCCTCGCCCACGCGTACTGCGGCGGCGGCAGCCTCACCGCATGCCGCGACCTGCTCATCGGCACCCTGAAGCAGGCGGCGGCGCTGACCGCGGCCCAGGTCTACCCGGGCGACGACCAGTGCGCGGCGGGCGACCAGTGGTGCGCCGACTCGATCGTCCAGCGCACCCTGGGCGGCATCAGGCACGGCGGGATCAGCTGGCAGAACAGGCCCACCTACCAGCAGGTCGTGGAGTACACGTCCCACCGGTGATTCCCCGACGGCGGCGGGTCGCCCGGCACGGCCCGCCGCCCTCACGTCACGCGTAGAGCAGGTACTGCTTCCGCACCCGCCGGAACGCGGCCAGTTCGTCCCGCCAGGCCGCCACCACGTCGTCCGTGCCGGCGCCCGCGTCGATCATCGTGCGCACCAGCGCGGACCCCGTCAGCTTGTCGATCCAGTCGTCCGGCCGCCAGGCGAAGCCGCTCCAGACCCGCTTGGCCGTCACCAGCAGCGCGATGCCCGTGCGCACCGGGTCGAACGCGGCCCGGTCGTGCACATGGAGCTGCACCCCGCCAACCGTCCGGCCCTCGAACTTGGAGAACGTCGGCGCGAAGTACGCCTCCCTGAACCGCACGCCCGGCAGCCCGAGCCCGTTCACCGCGGCGGCCCACCGCCCGTCGACCCCTTCCGCGCCCAGCAGTTCGAAGGGCCGTGTCGTGCCGCGCCCCTCCGACACGTTGGTGCCCTCGAACAGACAGGTCCCCGAGTAGACGAGCGCGGTGTCCGGCGTCGGCATGTTCGGACTCGGCGGCACCCAGGGCAGCCCCGTCGCGTCGTAGAAGTCCGCCCGCCGCCAGCCCGTCGTCCGCACGGTCTCCAGCGGGACCGGCGTGCTCAGGAACTCCCCGTTGAACAGGCGGGCCAGCTCGGCGACCGTCATCCCGTGCGCCTGCGCTACGGGCTGCCGCCCGACGAACGTCGCGAACTCCGGGTGCAGCACCGGCCCGAGGGCGGTGCGGCCGGTCACCGGGTTGGGCCGGTCCAGCACGACGAACCGCTTGCCCGCGAGCGCCGCCGCCTCCATGCAGTCGTACAGCGTCCAGATGTACGTGTAGAAGCGCGCGCCCACGTCCTGGATGTCGAAGACGACCGTGTCCACACCGGAGTCGGTGAACACGTCGGCCAGGGGCTGCCCGCTCTTCTGGTACGTGTCGTAGACGGGCAGCCCGGTCGCCGGGTCGTCGTGGCGCCCCTCGGAGCCGCCGGCCTGCGCGGTGCCCCGGAAGCCGTGCTCGGGGCCGAAGACGGCGGTCAGGTCCACCCGGGAGTCGGCGTGCATGACGTCCACGACGTGGCGGACGTCCCGGGTGATGCCGGTGGGGTTGGTGACGATCCCGGCGCGCTGTCCGCGGAGCGGGGCGTAGCCGGTTCTGGCGAGGTTGTCGAAACCTGTCCGCACGTTGCCGCCGCGCGCGGCCCTGGCCGTGGGTGCCGTTGAGCTCGGTGCCGTTGCTGCCGCCGTCAGGAGGGTTCGTCTGGGCAGGTGCATGGGGGTGACCTCCGCTGCGTTTTTTTGCGTTGGCATGCGCACGCTATGCGCTTCCGGCTGTCGTGGGGGAGGGTGCGGGTTTCCTTCAACATACCGACCGGTTAGTGTGGCCCGGCGGAAGTCGGTTCGTGTCGAAGGAGACCGGGCGTGGACGTGGTGCGGGATGCCGGTGTGGTCGTCACCGGGGCTGGCGGGGGGATCGGGGCCGCGCTGGCCCGGCGGTTCGCCCGGGAAGGGGCCCGGGTCGTCGTCAACGACCTGGACGGGGACCGGGCCGAGGCCGTCGCCGACGAGATCGGCGGGATCGCTCTCCCCGGCGACGCCTCCACCGTCGTCGGCGAGGCCCGCGCCGCGCTCGGCGGGACCGTCGACGTGTACTGCGCCAACGCCGGAGTCGGGTCCGGCGGCTCCGAGGACGCCCCCGAGGACGTGTGGGAACGGGCCTGGGACGTCAACGTCATGGCCCACGTCCGCGCGGCCCGCGCGCTGCTCCCGCAGTGGCTGGAGCGCGGGAGCGGACGCTTCGTCTCCACCGTCTCGGCCGCCGGACTGCTCACCATGATCGGCGCCGCCCCCTACAGCGTCACCAAGCACGGCGCCCTCGCCTTCGCCGAATGGTTGTCGCTGACGTACCGTCACCGCGGTCTGAAGGTCCACGCGATCTGCCCGCAGGGTGTGCGCACCGACATGCTGGCGGCCACCGGAACCGCCGGCGACCTGGTCCTGAAGCCCACCGCGATCGAGCCCGACGCCGTCGCGGACGCCCTCTTCCGGGGCATGGCCGAGGACCGGTTCCTGATCCTGCCGCACCCCGAGGTCGCCGACTTCTACGCCGCGCGGGCCACCGAGCCCGACCGCTGGCTCGCCGGCATGAACCGCATCCAGCGCACCTGGGAGGAGAACCGATGACCGGATACGCCGACCGTCCCTGGGTGAAGCTGCTCAACGAGGCCCAGCGCGCCCCCCTCGACCCCGCCGACTCCCTGGTGCACGCCCTGCGCGCCGCCGTCGCCGGGGCCCCGGACCGCACCTCCCTCACCTACTTCGACGCCCGCCTCACGTACCGCGAGCTCGACGAGCTGAGCGACTCCGTCGCCGCGTACCTCGTCGCGCGCGGACTGGAGCGCGGAGACCGCGTCGCCGTCCTGCTCCAGAACTCCCCGCACTTCGTGCTCGCCCTGCTCGGCGCGTGGAAGGCGGGCGCGACCGTCGTGCCGGTCAACCCCATGTACAAGTCGGCGGAGGTCGCCCACGTCCTGCGCGACGCCGAGGTGACCGCGCTGGTCTGCTCGGACCGGGCCTGGGAGTCGTACCTGCGCGACACGGCCGCCGACTCGCCGGTGCGGATCGTGCTCACCGGCTGCGAACGGGACTTCCAGACCCGCGACGACACCCGCGTGCTCACCTTCGAGCGGCTGCCGCAGGCCCCCGACGCCGACGACCTCGTGACCGTCGCCCGGCACGGCGGACGGGCCCCGGAGGGCCGCGACCCGCTGCCCGGCGACATCGCCCTGATCAGCTACACCTCGGGCACCAGCGGCACCCCCAAGGGCGCCACCAACACACACGCCAACATCATGTACAACGCCGAGCGCCAGCGGACCGGCCTCGCCCTGCCCGAGGGGCCCGTCTACTACGCGCTCGCCCCCCTCTTCCACATCACCGGAATGGTCTGCCAGCTCGGCGCCTGTCTGGTCAGCGCGGGCACCCTGGTGCTGACGTACCGCTTCGAGGCGGGCGTCGTCCTGGACGCGTTCGCCGAGCACCGCCCGCACTACACCGTGGGACCCTCCACCGCGTTCATGGCGCTGGCCGCCCACCCGGACGCCACCCCCGACCATTTCGCCTCCTTCGTGAACATCTCCTCCGGCGGCGCCCCCGTGCCCCCGGCCCTCGTGGAGAAGTTCCGGGCGGACTTCGGGCCCTACATCCGCAACGGCTACGGCCTCACCGAGTGCACCGCCCCCTGCGCCTCCGTACCGCCCCAGCTGGAGGCCCCCGTCGACCCGGCCTCCGGGACGCTGGCCGTGGGCGTGCCCGGCGCCGACACCGTCGTGCGCATCCTCGACGACCGCGGCGCGGAGGTCCCCCTCGGCGCACAGGGCGAGATCGTCGTCCGCGGCCCCCAGGTCGTCCCCGGCTACTGGCGGCGCCCCGAGGCCACCGCGGAGACCTTCCCGGACGGCGAACTGCGCACCGGCGACATCGGGTTCATGGACGAACAGGGCTGGCTGTACGTCGTCGACCGCAAGAAGGACATGATCAACGCGTCCGGCTTCAAGGTCTGGCCGCGCGAGGTCGAGGACGTCCTCTACACGCACCCGGCGGTGCGCGAGGCGGCCGTCGTCGGGGTGCCCGACGGCTACCGCGGCGAGACCGTGAAGGCGTACATCAGCCTGCGTCCGGGCGCCGAGGCCGACCCCGGTGCGCTCGCCGCGTACTGCAAGGAGAGACTGGCGGCCTACAAGTATCCGCGCCAGGTGGAGATCCTGCCCGACCTGCCCAAGACGGCCAGTGGGAAGATCCTCCGTCGGGAACTGCGTTCCCGTACCCACGGCGGCCGGTAGAGACCTCACGGAAAGGCAGGTGGCGGCAGTGCCCAGGACGACGGACGGAGACGGTACGCCCGTCCCGCAGCGGCTGCTCGCCGCCGCCACCCGGCTCTTCGCCGAGCAGGGCTACGACCGCACCTCCGTGCAGGAGATCGTCGAGGCGGCGGGCGTCACCAAGGGCGCGCTCTACCACTACTTCGGCTCCAAGGACGACCTCCTGCACGAGGTGTACGCGCGGGTGCTGCGCGTCCAGCAGGAGCGGCTCGACGCCTTCGCGGACGCCGACGAGCCGGTCGAGAAGCGGCTGCGGGCGGCGGCGGCCGACGTCGTCGTCACCACCATCGAGAACCTCGACGACGCGATGATCTTCTTCCGGTCGATGCACCAGCTCAGCCCGGAGAAGAACAAGCAGGTGCGCGCCGAACGCCGGCGCTACCACGAGCGGTTCCGCGCGCTCATCGAGGAGGGCCAGCGCACGGGCGTCTTCTCCACGACGACCCCGGCCGACCTGGTCGTGGACTACCACTTCGGCTCGGTCCACCACCTGTCCACCTGGTACCGCCCCGGCGGTCCGCTCGCCCCGCAGGAGGTCGCCGACCACCTGGCCGACCTGCTGCTGCGCGCGCTGCGCCCCTGAGCCGGTCGGACGGGGCGGCCGGCACGACCGGCCGCCCCGCACCGGTCACAGGTACTTCTTCAGCTCCCGCCGCGCCAGCGACCGCTGGTGCACCTCGTCCGGACCGTCCGCGATCATCAGCGTGCGCGCCGCCGCGTACAGCTCGGCCAGCGGGAAGTCCTGGCTGACGCCGCCCGCGCCGTGCAACTGGATGGCCCGGTCGATGATGTCGACGACCGCGCGCGGGGTGGCGATCTTGATGGCCTGGATCTCCGTGTGCGCGCCCCGGTTGCCGACGGTGTCCATCAGCCAGGCCGTCTTCAGCACGAGCAGCCGCAGCTGTTCGACCTGCACCCGCGCGTCCGCGATCCAGTTGTGCACCACGCCCTGCTGCCCGAGCGCCTTGCCGAACGCCGTACGGGAGACCGCCCGCCGGCACATCAGCTCGATCGCCCGCTCGGCCATGCCGATCAGCCGCATGCAGTGGTGGATGCGGCCCGGACCCAGCCGTGCCTGCGCGATGGCGAAGCCGCCGCCCTCCTCACCGACCAGGTTCGACACCGGCACCCGCGCGTGGTCGAACACCACCTCGGCGTGACCGCCGTGGAAGTGGTCCTCGTACCCGAACACCCGCATCGCCCGCCGCACGGTGACGCCGGGGGTGTCGCGCGGGACCAGGACCATGGACTGCTGGCGGCGGACGTCGGTCGCGTCCGGGTCCGTCTTGCCCATCACGATGAAGACCGCGCAGTCCGGGTTCATGGCCCCGGAGATGTACCACTTGCGGCCCGTGACGACGTACTCGTCGCCGTCCCGCTCGATGTGCGTGGTGATGTTGGTGGCGTCCGAGGAGGCCACCTCCGGCTCGGTCATCGCGAACGCCGAGCGGATCTCGCCCGCCAGCAGCGGTTGCAGCCACTGCTTCTTCTGCCGCTCGTCGCCGAACTGGGCCAGCACCTCCATGTTGCCGGTGTCCGGCGCCGCGCAGTTCAGCGCGGTGGGCGCGAGCTGCGGGGAACGGCCGGTGATCTCGGCGAGCGGCGCGTACTGGAGGTTGGTGAGACCGGCGCCGTACTCGGCGTCCGGCAGGAACAGGTTCCACAGGCCCTGCCTGCGCGCCTCGGCCTTCAGCTCCTCGACCACCGGCGGGGTGTCCCACGGCGAGGCCAGGGCGGCCCGCTGCTCGTCGGCGACCGGCTCGGCCGGATGGACGTACTCGTCCATGAAGGCGAGCAGTGTGGCGCGCAGTTCCTCCGTGCGCGCGTCGAACGCGAAGTCCATGACCGGTCAGCCTTCCTGGAGAGTGGTCAGTCCGTGGTCGATGAAGACGGGCACGAGGTCGCCGATGCGGTCGAAGCCGCGGCCCACCGTCTGCCCGAGCGTGTACCGGTAGTGGATGCCCTCCAGGATCACAGCGAGCTTGAACCAGGCGAACGCCGTGTACCAGGAGACCGCCGAGACGTCCCGCCCGGAGCGGGCCGCGTAGCGCTCGACCAGCTCGGCGGGGGAGGGGTGGCCCGCGGCCTCCGCGGTGGTGGAGACGGGCGAGTGGGGCGTGCCCAGCGGGATGCTGTACATGACCAGCAGACCCAGGTCGGTCAGCGGGTCGCCGAGCGTCGACATCTCCCAGTCCAGGACCGCGGTGATCTCGTCGTCGGCGCCGATCAGCACGTTGTCCAGCCGGTAGTCGCCGTGCACGACGGTCGGCGCGGGGGAGACCGGCAGCGCCCGGCCGAGCGCGGCGTGCAGCTCGTCGATGCCGGCCAGCTCGCGGTTGCGGGAGGCGTCGAGCTGCTTGCCCCAGCGGCGCAGCTGGCGGTCGAGGAAGCCCTCGGGTCTGCCGAAGTCCGCGAGGCCGACCTCGGCGGGGTCCACCGCGTGCAGGTCGACGAGGGTGTCCACGAGGGAGAGCACGGCGCCCCGGGTGCGCTCGGGGCCGAGCGGGGCGAGCTGGTCGGCGGTGCGGTACGGGGTGCCCTCGACGAACTCCATGACGTAGAACGGGGCCCCGAGCACCTCCTCGTCCTCGCACAGCAGCACCGGGCGCGGCACCGGGACCCGGGTGGGGTGCAGCGCGCTGATCACCCGGTGCTCGCGCTTCATGTCGTGCGCGGTGGCCAGCACGTGGCCGAGCGGGGGCCGGCGCACGACCCAGCGGGAGGCGCCGTCGGAGACCGCGTAGGTGAGGTTCGACCGGCCGCCCTCGATCAGCCGGCCGCCGAGGGGGCCGGTCACCAGACCGGGCCGCTCACGGTCGAGCAGACCGCGCAGCCGGCCGAGATCGAGTCCTGGCGGGTGGTCGGGGTTCATACATCGCTCCTACGCGCGGGTGAACGGGACGCGACCATGATGCCGACCGGTCGGTATGCCGTCCAGTGCGCGCCCCCAACGTGACCGGCACAACGATGCCCCCGGCGCCGCACGGAGAGAAGACCGCCCGGGACGGACAGGTCCTATCCCACCACCAGGACCACCGCGCAGACCGCGGTCGCCACCGCGCACAGCGCCGCCGCCGTCGCGTGCCGGGGGCCCAGGGCCCGGGGGCGGGGGGACGCGGACAGGGCGCCGATGCGGCGGTGGGCCACCCACAGGAACACCGACCACAGCGCACAGCACAGCGCGCACACCACGACGGCGCCCGCCGCCGCCCCGCCGTGCAGAGCGGCGCGCAGCGCGAGGACGGCCGCGACGGCGTACGACAGGGTCGTGCGGCGCCAGGCGAGCCGGGTGCGCTCCGGTTGCAGCCCGGGGTCGCGGTCGGCCGTCATCCGTCCCAGCCGACCAGGACGACGACCACCATGGCGACGGCCACCACACCGACGACCACGCCGAGCAGCGCGGGGAACCGGGACACCGGGAGGTCCTCGCCCCGCCGCATCGCCCGCTCGCAGCGCACCCAGTGGTTCACCGCGCGCAGCGAGCACAGCACCCCGGCGCCGAGCAGGGCCAGGGCCAGCCCGACCCGCCAGCCCCAGCGCAGGTCGGGCAGGAACTGGTCCACCGCGAAGCCCCCGCCGATCAGTGCGAGCGCGGTGCGCAGCCAGGCCAGGAAGGTGCGCTCGTTGGCCAGCGAGAACCGGTAGTCGGGGGTGTCGCCCTCCTCGCGGATCTGCGCGGGCGCGAACCACAGCCGGACGTTGCGCACGAATTCGATCACGTGCCGGACCCTATCGGGGGCCGCCCGGGCCGTACGCGGCCAGCCGCTCGTACGCCGCCAGGCCGTCCGGCACCCACTCCCACTCGTCGAGCCGCGCGGCGACCTCGTCCTCGGTGAGGAAGTCGTACCAGGCGACCTCCTCGACCTGCGGGCGCACGGGCAGCTCGCAGCGGACCTCGTACACCGCCGACCACCAGCCGCCGCCGGCCCCGTCGTCGTACAGGAACCGGAACAGGAACTCCGGCCGGGGCAGCCCCCGGACGCCCAGCTCCTCCTCGGCCTCGCGCAGGGCGGCGTCGTCGTAGGACTCGCCCGCGCCGACCACCCCGCCCACGAACATGTCGTACAGCGAGGGGAAGACCAGCTTGGTGGCGGTGCGGCGGTGGACGAACAGCCGGCCGGCGGCGTCCCGGGCCCGGACGAACACGGCGCGGTGCAGCAGCCCGCGCGCGTAGACCTCGCCCCGGGGTGCCTGTCCGACGACCCGGTCCTGCTCGTCGACGACGTCGAGGATCTCGTCAGCAGCGCTCATGCCCCCATCCAAGCAGGGCGCGCGGGCGGCCGGGCGCGGAGGTCAGTGCGGCTGGAGGTCCCGCGCGGGCTCGGGCTGGGCCGCGCCGCAGGGCATCGCCGGGTGCAGTCCGAGCAGGACGATGCCCGTGATCACCGCCGCGAGGCCGATCGCCTCCCAGGTGAGGGCGCCGGTGTCGGTGCGCAGCCGGTCGCCGAGGAAGCCCACGCCGCACAGTATTCCGGCGAGCGGCTGGGCAGCGGTCAGCGCGGGCAGCGACATCCGCAGCGGCGCGGTCTCGAAGGCGCTCTGTACCAGGACCAGCCCGGTGACGCCGAGCACCAGCACGCCGTACGGCTGCCAGCCCGTGAGGAGCTCGGCGAAGCCGCCCGCGGAGAAGCGCTGGCCGCTCACCCGGGTCAGCGCGTCCTGCACGCCGTACAGCAGGCCCGCCGCGAGGGCCAGCAGCACCGGGCCCCAGCTCAGCCGGGAGCGCTTGGCGTAGGTCGTCAGCAGCAGGGCGAGGCCGACCATCGCGCCGATGATCAGCCAGTGCCGCACCGGGTCGGAGACGGCGGTGCCGCCGCGCGGCTGGCCCGCCACGATGAACGCGGACACCCCGCCCGCGAGCAGCACGAGCCCGGCCCAGCCCTGCCGGCCGAGCGGCTGCTTCGTCTGGTGCCGGGAGAGCGCGAGCGCGAACAGCAGGTTCGTGGCGAGCAGCGGTTCGACGAGGGAGATCTCGCCCCCGCCCAGCGCTATCGCGCCGAGGATCATGCCGGCCACCATCAGCCCGATGCCGCCGAGCCAGCGCGGCACCCGCATCAGGTCGAGCAGCAGGCGCGGGGAGAGGAAGTCGTTGAGGGGCGCCTTCTGGGCGACGTTCTGCTGGAGCACGAACCCGAAGCCGAGGCAGCAGGCCGCGCTCACGGCGAGAATCAGAACCAGAACCGACACGCTGCGTACCTCGATCATCCGGCCGGGCCACGAATGCGTGGGGCCGACTGTAGCGTTCCACGGTCCGGAGTGCGTCCGGTACCGCCGGGAACCGGGCAGTGGACTCGGTCACGGGGCTTCCGTCCGCGGGGAGCGTGCGCTGCGGCGGTGCGACCGTACGGCCATGGTCCGGTGTCGGGAGCGACGGCGCCATGGCGTACGCCACAGAACGGCCCGCGGTGCGCCGTCCACGATACCGTGCACACTCCGGTGACCCGCCGCAACTGCCCCTCGGGTAACGGTAGTTGAAGCCCGTATCACCGGCGGGGAACTTGACGCAAACTATTGGCTGGGGGTTTGCTGTGAGTGATCGGCCGATGGCAGCCCGAACCAGGAAGTCCCGCGGTGCCCCCACCCCCGCCTCTGCTCCGTACCCGCCGCGAACCCCCGGCCCAGGCCGTGGACGGCGCCCTGGACGACGCCGAACTCGTCGCCGCGCGCTCCGCGTTCACCCAGGGCCGCCGCCAGGCCGTCCGCGCCCTGTTCCTGCGCACGGGCGACGACTGGGACCGCCGCGGCCACCGCGTCAACGTCCTCGCCCAGGAGCCGTACGCCGCCGCCCGGGCCCGTGACTGGCTCCTCGCCGAACCGGACTCCGCCGGCGCGACCGTCCTCCTCGCCCTCGCCCTGGTCCACCGGGCCCTGCGCGGCAAGGAGGACCCCGAGGCCGCCCGCACCGCCTGCCGGGCGGCCGCCGACCTCGCGCCCCGCGATCCGACCCCCTGGTTCGGACTGCTCCTCCTCGAACGGGCGTTAGGCACGGGGGACGGAATGCGCCGGCTGTTCACCGAGGTCCGTGCCCGTCACCCCGACCACCACCACGCCCACCACCTGATGACCGCCCGCCTCGCCGAACGCAGACCCGACCGGGGCGCCGACCCGGACCACGAGGTCTACGACTTCGCCGGCGAGTCCGCCGCCCGCGCCCCCGCCGACTCCCCGCTGGCCCTCCTGCCGGTCGTCGCCCACGCCGAGCGCTACCGCGTCCTCGCCGTCGCGGGCCGGGTCCCCGCCGACCCCACCGCCTCCGGGCACTGGTGCGAGGAGAGCGCGGGACACCTGCTGCGGGCCGGCTTCGACTGGTGGCTGGAGTGGGAGCCCGAAGACCATCCGCGCCGCCACGTCGACCTCAACTTCCTCGCCCACGCCCTGTCCGCGGCGGGCCGCCACGCGGAGGCCGCCGCCCTCTTCCAGCACATCGACCGCCACATCACCCCCGCGCCCTGGTCCTACCCGGACCACGCCCCCCACGCCGCGTTCCGCGCCGCCCGGGTCCGCGCCTTCGGCACCCTCTCCGCCACCGTCTGGAAGGACGCCCTCCACGACGCCGGCACCTGCTCGGAAGACGGGCAGGAACGCATTACGGAACCCTGACGCCCACCCGGGACCCCTGGCCCCCGGGAACCCCGTGGTGGTCGAATGGATACGTGAACACCGAACAACCCGGGGACGACGCGCGCCCGCCCGAGGAAGGCCGGCCCATCGGCCGCCGCGTCCTGCTCGGCACCCTCGGCCTCGGCGCGCTCGGCGTGGTCGCCGCGCCCCCGCTCCAGCGCGGACTGGAGGCATTCCTCGGCACCATGTCCGGCAAGGACCCCACGGGCCTGACCGGACTGCTGCCCAACGGCGGCGGCTTCCGCTACTACTCCGTCACCGCGTCCGTGCCCCGCAAGGGCCCCGCCGACTACCGGCTCACCGTCGACGGACTCGTGGACCGGCCCGGCAGCTACAGCCTCGCCGACCTGCGCGCCCAGCCGCAGACCCGGCTGGTCAAGGACGTCCAGTGCGTCACCGGCTGGCGGGTGCCGCACACGCCGTTCGAGGGCGTGCAGCTGTCGCGGCTGCTGGACGCGGCCGGCGTGCGCGACGGCGCGCGGGCGATCCGCTTCCGCTGCTTCGACGGCGCCTACACCGAGAGCCTCACCCTCGACCAGGCCCGCCGCCCGGACGTCCTGGTCGCCCTGCGCATGCAGGACAAGGACATCGGCCACGACCACGGCGGCCCGGTCCGCCTCTACGTCGCGCCGATGTACTTCTACAAGTCCGCCAAATGGCTCTCCGGCATCACGGTCACCGACGAGGTCGAGCCGGGGTACTGGGAGAAGCTGGGCTACGACGTCGACGCCTGGGTCGGTCGGTCGAACGGACGCACCGATGAGCCTACGAACTGAGGCCCCGGCCGGCACCGGACGGCTGCACCGCTTCACCCCCGCCGAGCGCTGGATCCACCGGACGACGGCGCTGCTCATGGGGGTCTGCGTGGCCACCGCCGCCTGCCTCTACATCCCGCAGCTCGCCGTGCTGGTCGGACGGCGCGAGACCGTCGTCCGCATCCACGAGTACGCGGGACTCGCCCTGCCGGTGCCCGTCCTCCTCGGGCTCGCCTCCCGCGCCTTCCGCGCCGACCTGAGCTTCCTCAACCGCTTCGGCCCGCACGACCGGGTCTGGCTGCGGGCCGCGCTGCGCCGCGACCGGCGCTACTCCTCCCGGCCCGCCGGCAAGTTCAACGCCGGGCAGAAGGTGTACGCCGCGTGGCTCGCCGGGGCGACGCTCGTCATGCTCGGCACGGGCCTGCTGATGTGGTTCACCCACCTCACCCCCCTGATGTGGCGCACCTCGGCGACCTTCGTCCACGACTGGCTCGCCCTCACGATCGGCGTCGTCCTGGCCGGCCACATCGGCATGGCCCTGGCGGACCCGGAGGCCCGCAGGGGCCTGCGCACGGGATCGGTCGACCGGGAGTGGGCCGCCCGGGAACACCCCCTCTGGAAGCCCTGACCGTCCCGGTGGAAGCCCCGACCGTCCCGGAGAGAGCCCCGACCGCGCGGCGACCGCGACGCGTCAGCCCGCGAAGTCCAGCAGGACCTTGCAGGAACGCGCGCGGTCGGCCGCCAGGGCGAAGGCGTACTCCGCCTCGGTGACGGGCACGACCGCGCTGATCAGGGCGTCGAACGAAGGACGCGCCGCCAGGAGGGCGAGCGCCTCGTCGAACTCGGGGCCGAAGCGGAACGCCCCGCGCAGCTCGATCTCCCGGCTCACCACCAGGTTCCCGGCGAACGGGCTCGGTCCGGGCGGGAGCATCCCGAGCTGCGTCACGACCCCGCCGCGCCGCACGAGCCGCAGACACGTGTCCAGGCCGGCCGCCGCCCCGGACGCCTCGACCGCCACGTCCACCTCGTCCGGCCACCCGGGGTCCCCGGGGTCGTCGGCCCGTACGACCACGTCCGCCCCGGCCGACTCCGCGTACCGCAGCGCCCCCGGCAGCAGGTCCGTCGCGGTCACCCGCGCCGCGCCCGCCGCACGGGCCGCCGCGACCACCAGACACCCGAGCGGCCCGGCCCCGGTCACCAGGACGTGCCGCCCGGACACGTCCCCGGCCCGCCGCACCGCGTGCAGCGCCACCGACAGCGGCTCGGCGAGCGCCGCCCGGCGCCGCCCCAGGCCCTCCGGGAGCGGCCGCAGCTGGGCGGCGGGCACGACCACCCGGCCCGCGAAGGCGCCCTGCACATGCGGGAAGCGCGCCGCGCTGCCGAGGTAGCGGGTGTCCCGGCACACGTTCGCCCGCCCGTCCACGCACTCCGGGCACACCCCGCACGGGGTCGCCGGGTGCACGGCGACGGCCGTACCCACGGCGGGACCCGGGGTGCCGGGCGAGCCGTACGCGACGACCGTCCCCACCACCTCGTGCCCCGGCACCATCGGCTCGCGCAGCCGGAAGTCGCCGACCCCGCCGTGCCGCCAGTAGTGCAGGTCCGAGCCGCACACCCCGCCGTAGCGGACGGCGACCAGCGCCTGCCCGGGTCCCGGCTCGGGCACCGCGAGCTCCTCGACCCGCAGGTCGCCCCGCCCGTGGATCACACAGCCCAGCATCCCCTGGCCCCCTTCCGCCGCTCGCCCGTTCACAGCACGCTCGTCATGCCGCCGTCGACGTACAGCACCTGCCCGCCGACGAAGTCCGCGGCCGGCGAGACCAGGAACAGCAGCCCGCCCACCAGGTCCTCCGTACGGCCCCAGCGGCCGGCCGGGGTGCGGCGGCGCACCCAGCCGCTGAACTCCTCGTCCTCGACGAGGGGCCGGGTCAGCTCGGTCTCGACGTACCCGGGCCCGAGCGCGTTGACCTGCACACCGTGAGGGCCCCAGTCCGCGCACATGCCCTTGGTGAGCATCTTCAGCGCGCCCTTGGTCGCCGCGTAGGGCGCGATGCCCGGACGGACCACCTCGCTCTGGAGCGAGCAGATGTTGACGATCTTGCCGTGGCCGCGCTCCGTCATCCGCCGCGCGGCCTCCCGGCCGACCAGGAACGCGCTGGTGAGATTGGTGTCGAGGATCCGGTGCCAGTCCGGCTCGGTGAACTCGAGGAGCGGGGCGCGCAGTTGCATGCCCGCGTTGTTGACCAGGATGTCGAGCGGGCCCACCCGCTCCTCGACCCCGGCGATGCCCGCGGCGACCGAGGGCCCGTCGGTCACGTCGAACACGGCGGTGTGCACCCGGCCGCCGGGCAGCGCGGCCGCCGCCTCGGCGAGCCGGTCGGCGTCCCGGCCGTTCAGGACCACCGTGCAGCCCGCCTCGGCGAGCCCGCGGGCCAGGGCGAGCCCGATGCCGCGGCTGGAGCCGGTGACGAGCGCCGTCCGGCCGGAGACGTCGAAGAGGGGGTGAGCCGTCATCGCCGTACTCCTAGATCACGAGGGACAGCAGCAGGACCAGGCCGCCCGCCACCACGGAGATGATCGTCTCCATGACGGACCAGGTCTTCACCGTCTGCCCGACGCTCAGCCCGAAGTACTCCTTCACCAGCCAGAAACCGGCGTCGTTGACATGGCTGAAGAACAGCGAGCCCGCGCCGATGGCCAGCACGAGCAGGGCCGCGTGGGTGGTCGACATGTCGGCGGCGAGCGGGGCCACGAGGCCCGCGGCCGAGACGGTCGCCACCGTCGCCGAACCCGTGGCGAGCCGGATGGCCACCGCGATCAGCCAGGCGAGCAGCAGGGCCGGGATCGACCAGTCCTTGGAGATCTCCAGGATCATCTGTCCCACCCCGGAGTCGATCAGCGTCTGCTTGAAGCCGCCGCCCGCGCCCACGATCAGCAGGATGCCCGCGATGGGCATGAGGCCCTTCTCGACCGTCACGGACAGCCGGGCCCGGGTGAACCCGGCGGGCCGGCCCAGCGTGAACATGCCGACGAGGACGGCGGTGAGCAGGGCGATCAGCGGCGAGCCGACGACGTCGAAGACCCGCTGCACCGGCTGCGCCGGGTCGTCGACCACGATGTCCACCAGCGCCTTGGCCAGCATCAGGACCACCGGCAGCAGGATCGTGGCGAGCGTGGCGCCGAAGCCGGGGCGCCGCTCCAGGTCCTCGGAGGGCCGTGCCTCGATCATGCGCTCGGGGGCCGGGACGTCCACCCAGCGCGCCGCGACCCTGGAGAACAGCGGACCGGCGACGATCACCGTCGGAATCGCGATCAGCACGCCGAGCGCCAGCGTGACGCCCAGGTTGGCCTTGACGGCGTCGATCGCGACCAGCGGGCCGGGGTGCGGGGGCACCAGACCGTGCATCACCGACAGACCGGCCAGCGCGGGCACGCCGATGCGCATGAGCGAGTAGTTGCCGCGCTTGGCGACCATCAGGACGACCGGGATCAGCAGCACGATGCCGACCTCGAAGAACAGCGGCAGACCGACCACGGACGCGATCAGCACCATCGCCCAGGGCATCGCCCGTCCGCTCGCCCTGGCCAGGATCGTGTCGACGATCTGGTCCGCGCCGCCGGAGTCCGCGAGCAGCTTGCCGAGGATCGCGCCGAGCGCGATGAGCACACCGACACCGGCGACGGTGCTGCCGAGGCCGGTGGTGAAGCTGGTGATCGCCTTGTCGAGGGGCGCCCCGGCGACCGCGGCGAGCACCAGCGAGCCGATGGTCAGGGCCAGGAAGGCGTGCAGCTTGAACTTGGTGATGAGCAGGACGATCACGGCGATGCCCACCAGCACGGCTATGCCCAACTGGGCATGTCCGGCGGAGGTGATGGGCTCGGGAGCGTCCGCTGCCAGTATCTCGACGCTGAGTCCGGTCACGGGGGTTCCTTGCGGAGAGGGGGGACGGGGGAGGGAGGTGCGGGACGCGCGGGACGTGCGCTCGTGCGGGTGGTGCGGGTGGTGCGGGTGGTGCGGCGGTTACGGCGTGCCGTCGGGGAGGGCGGCGAGCGCCCGCTCGGCCCGCTCGGTGATCTCCTCGGGGGAGCCGGAGACGTCCACCGTGACGCCCGCCTCGTCCGCCTGGAGCGGCTGGAGCGTGGCGAACTGGGAGTCCAGCAGGGCGGTCGGCATGAAGTGGCCCTGCCGCAGGGACATCCGGTCCTCGACGAGCGCGCGGTCCCCGCTGAGGTGCACGAACACCACGCCGGGCGCGGCGGCCCGCAGCCGGTCGCGGTACGACCGCTTCAGCGCCGAGCAGCTGACCACCCCGCCGAGCCCGGCCCGCCCGAGGGCCCAGGCGCCGATGGCGTCGAGCCAGGGCCATCTGTCCTCGTCGTCCAGCGGCACACCGGCCGTCATCTTGGCGATGTTGGCCTCCGGGTGGAAGTCGTCGCCCTCGGCGTAGGGAACACCGAGCCGGGCGGCGAGCAGGGGACTGATGGTGGTCTTGCCCGTGCCGGCGACTCCCATCACCACGATGACGTGGGGGGTACGCATGACTGCCTCGCTGTCTTCCGCGACGAACGACGCCCGACGTCGGGCGTCGGCCTAGATGAAATCGATTAGGTACGACGAATTCAAGAGTCTGTGACAAATAAGTCCGACTTTTTCTTGGGGTGATCCACTCGGTAGCCTGGCCCCATGACCACACCGGGCCGAGGGCTGCACGGACGCGTACTGGACAGCCTCGGCCCCGCGATCACCGCGGGCGAGTATCCGCCGGGCAGTGTCCTGCGCACGGACGAGTTGGCCCAGGACTTCGACGTGTCCCGCTCCGTGATGCGCGAGGCCGTGCGCGTCCTGGAGTCCATGCACCTGGTCGCCTCCCGCCGCCGCGTCGGCGTCACGGTGCTGCCCAGGAGCGAGTGGAACGTCTACGACCCGCAGGTCATCCGCTGGCGGCTGGCCGGCTCCGACCGCCCCCACCAGCTGCGCTCGCTCACCGTGCTGCGCTCCGCCGTCGAACCGCTGGCCGCCCGCCTCGCCGCGAAGAACGCCACCGCCGAGCAGTGCGCCGAACTCACCGAGTGCGCCCTCGGCATGGTCGGCCACTCACGCGGCCATCTGCTGGAGGGCTACCTCGTCCACGACGTCGCCTTCCACCGGGTCATCCTCACGGCCTCCGGCAACGAGATGTTCGCCCGGCTCGGCGACGTCGTCGCCGAGGTCCTCGCCGGCCGCACCCACCACGAGGTCATGTTCGAGGACCCCGACCCGTCCGCCGTCACCCTGCACGTCCAGGTCGCCGAGGCCGTCCGCGCCGGCGACGCCGCCCGCGCCGAACAGCTCACCCGCGAGATCACCGTCGGCGCCCTCCACGAACTGGACATCCTGGCGCCGTAGCGCTCAGCCCTCGGGGAAGTCCCCGTCGACGTACACCCACGCCCCGTCGACCCGCTCGAAGCGGCTGCGCTCGTGCAGCGAGCCGCCCCGGTAGGACGCCCGGAACGTCACCGTCCCCACCGAGTGGAACGCCGAACCGGCCTCCGCCCCCAGGACCTCCAGCCCCGTCCACCGCGTCCCCGGGTCCGGATCGAGCCGAGCGGGCCGCGTCCGTGGATGCCATGTCCGCAGCAGATACCCCACGTCCCCCACGACGAACGCGCTGTACCGCGCCCGCATCAAGGCTTCGGCGGTAGGAGCGGGTGCCGTCCCGGAGTGCCGACGTCCACAGCACTCCTCGTACGACTTGGCCAACCCACAGGGACAGGAACGCAAGGTCATGGCCCTCATTCTGCTGGACATGACGACACCGGAAGGGGCCAGCGCCCCGAAAGGGGCGCGGGGAACGGCGCGACCAGCCACAATGGCGCCGCACCCGAAGAACGGCGTGTCACACCGCCGTACGTTCCCCCGGCCGGGGCAACGGAGGCAACGCCGCCCCATGCACCCACGCCCCGAACAACCCGTCCACCGGCTCATCCGCGAAGCGGGCGACGTGAGCCTCGAACGCCCCCGTCGTCACCGCCCCGCCCCGATGCAACCGCACCCAACTCCGCAGCATCGGAAAGAACGCCTCGTCGCCCAGCGCACAGCGGATCGCGTGCAGCGTCAGACCCCCGCGCTCATAGAGCCGGTCGTCGAACATCGCCTTGCGCCCCGGATCCGCCAGCCGCAGGTCCTGCGGCAGCCCGGCCAGCAACCGGTGCGCGGCGGCGGCCAGTTGCTCCGCACCCCGCCCGCCAGACCGCTCCGACCACAGCCACTCCGCGTACTTGGCGAACCCCTCGTTCAGCCAGATGTGCCGCCAGTCCGCGATCGACACACAGTTGCCGAACCACTGGTGCGCCAGCTCGTGCGCCACCAGCCGCTCCGAACCCCGCGCCCCGTCCACGTGGTTGGCGCCGAACAGCGACAACCCCTGCGCCTCGACCGGGACATCGAGCTCCTCGTCGGTCACCACGACCGCGTACTCGTCGAACGGGTACGGCCCGAACAGCTCCTGGAACAGCTCCATCATCGCCGGCTGCCGAGCGAAGTCCCGCGAGAACTCCGGCAGCAGATGCGCCGGGATGTGCCCGTGCTGCGGCACCCCGCCCGGACCGGGATCGCCCAGCAGCACCGTCTGGTACTTGCCGATCGCGAGCCCCACCAGATAACTC
This sequence comes from Streptomyces sp. NPDC026672, assembly GCF_040638185.1. Classification (NCBI taxonomy): domain Bacteria; kingdom Bacillati; phylum Actinomycetota; class Actinomycetes; order Kitasatosporales; family Streptomycetaceae; genus Streptomyces; species Streptomyces sp. NPDC026672. The sequence continues at coordinate 318,444 of NZ_JBEZXS010000005.1, read as the reverse complement.
GACGTCGGCGCCGACTGCTCGTACACCCACGTCGTCGTGGACGCCTTCGGCGTCCGGGTCAGCAGCCGCCCGCCCGCCACCACCGCGTACGCCGACGGCGTCGTCACCGACAGCAGGTACGACGCCTTGTCGGCCGGCCGGTCGTTGCACGGGAACCACGACGGCGCCCCCACCGGCTGGCTCGCCACCAGCGCCCCGTCCGCCAGCTCCTCCCAGCCGAGCCCGCCCCACGGGCTGGACACCGGCCGGGGGTTGCCCGACCAGTGCACCTCGACCGTGAACGCCGCCCCGGCCCGCACCGGCTTCGCCGGCCGCACCCGCAGCCGCCCGCCCCGGTGCGTGTAGTGCGGCTGCCGCCCGTCCACCCGCACCCGGCCGACCCTGAAGTCGGCCAGGTTCAGCTGGAACTCGCTCAGCGGCGCCCGCCCCGCGATCGCGTTGATCCGGGCCGTCCCCGACAGCCGGTTGGGCCCCGGACGGTAGTCCAGCGTCAGCTCGTACCGGTGCACCCGGTACCGGGCGTCCCCGTTGTCCGGGAAGTACGGGTCCTGACCTGCTGCCTGCTGAACTGCCACTGCCGCGTCCGCTCCCTGCGCTGTGCTCGACCTCCGGCCCGGCGCCGCACCACCCGCCGGACCGGGACGGCCCGTGCTCAGGGGCGCCATGCCTCGATCGGGTTCCCGAGCCAGCGGGTGTCGTCCGGGACCGACTCCGCGGCCATGACGAGCGACGCGGGCCCCAGCGTCGCACGGGCCCCGACCGTACTGCCGGGCAGCACGATCCCGCCGGGACCCAGCGTGGCGCCCTCACGGAGAACCACAGTATCCGTCCTCAAGATCCGGTCGTGGAAGAGGTGCGTCTGGAGCACACAGCCACGGCCCACCGTCGACGCGTCCCCCAGCGTCACCAGGTCCGTCTCGGGCAGCCAGTAGCTCTCCACCCACACACCCCGGCCGATCCGCGCCCCGAGCCCCCGCAGCCACGCCGTCAGCACCACCGTGCCCGGCACCGAACCCGCCAGCCACGGCACCGCCAGTACCTCCACGAACGTGTCCGCCAGCTCGTTGCGCCACACGAACCCGCTCCACAGCGGATGCTCCGCACCCCGGTGCCGGCCCACGAGCAGCCACTTCGCGACGATCGAGACGACACCGGCCACCAGACCCGCCCCGAGCAGCACCAGACCCGAGAGCAGCGGCGCCCACACCCCCAGCGCGCACAGCGCCGCCGCCGTCAGCGCGGCCAGCGCCGCCGAGCAGAACACCGGCACGATCCGGCACAGCTCCACCAGACCCCGCGCCCACAGCAGCCGCACCGGCGGATCGTACGTCCGGCTCTGATCCCCGTCGCTCGTGCTGCGCGGCAGCTTCACCGGCGGCAGCCCCAGGTACGACGTGCCCTTCTTCGCCTTCTTCGGCGTCGCCGACAGCACCCCGACCAGACCGCCGTCCGGCACGCTGCGCCCCGGCGCCGTCATCCCCGAGTTCCCGAGGAACGCCCGCCGGCCGATCTCCGCACGCCCGATCCGCACCCAGCCGCCGCCCAGCTCGTACGGAGCCGTCAGCGTGTCGTCCGCCAGGAACGCCCCGTCCCCGACCGTCGTCAGGCTCGGCAGCGCCAGCACCGTCGACACCTCGGCGCCCTTGCCGACCCGCATACCGAGCAGCCGCAGCCACACCGGCGTGACCAGCCCCGCGTACAGCGGGAACAGCGTCTCCCGGGAACGGTCCATCAGCTGCGAGACCGTCCACGCCTGCCAGCCGACCCTGCTGTGCGTCGGATACGTCCCGGTACGCAGCCCCACGCTCAGCAGCCGCACCGAGACCAGGACCAGCAGCGCGTACACCAGCCCGAACGCGAGCGTCGCCGGCACCAGCGCGAGCCCCGCACCGCGCAGCGCCGCACCGAGCCCGGCACCGGGCCGCACGAACACCGCGGCCACCAGCAGCGCGGCGGCACCCGCGACCACGGGCAGCGCACTCAGCGCGACACCCGTCACCCCATACATCACCCGCCAGTACGTGCCCCGCCGCGGCCGCTCCTTCGGCCAGTTCCGCTTCGCCCGGCCCAGCTTCACCGCCGGCGCACCCGCCCAGCGCTGCCCCGTCGGCACCTGCCCGGTGACCGCCGAACCCGGCGCCACCTCGGCCCGCTTGCCCACCCGGGCGCCCGGGAACAGCACACTGCGCGTCCCGACCACCGCGTGCGCGCCGACCTTCACCGCGCCGACCTCCAGCCGGTCCCCGTCCAGCCAGTGCCCGGACAGGTCCACCTCGGACTCCACCGCGGCCCCGCGGCCCAGCTTCAGCAGACCCGTGACCGGCGGCAGCGAATGCAGATCGACCTCCGGGCCGACCCGCGCGCCCAGCGCCCGCGCGTACCGCTCCAGCCACGATCCGGTCAGCGACGTCGCCCCCGTGAACTCGGCCAGCCGCTCGGCCGCCCACAGCCGCAGGTGCACACCGCCACCGCGCGGATACCGCCCCGGCCGCACACCGCGCAGCAGCAGCCGCGCACCGCCCGCCGCCAGCAGCCACCAGGACGCCGTCGGCAGCCAGCCGTACCCCGGCAGCACATTGCCCGCCGCGGCCAGCACGATCGTCCAGCGCAGCCCGAGCAGCGTGAACAACGGAACGAGCAGCAGCAGCTGGACCAGCTGCGCACGCACCGGGACCGGCGCCACAGTGCGCCGCGCCTCCTCGCCCTGCGCCGACGCCTCGAGGCGCCGGGCCAGCTTGCGCAGCACCGGCTGCTGGTAGATGTCGAGGACGGCCGCGCTCGGATAGCGGGTGCGCAGCCGGGTGGTGAGCTGGGCGGCGGCCAGGCTGCCGCCGCCGATCGCGAAGAAGTCGTCCGACGCGCTGGTCACCGGGGCGCCGAGGACGTCCGCCCACTGCTCGGCCAGCCACGCCTCCGTGCCGTACAGCTCGGCTGCGGGCTGCTCCACGTTCTCCAGGGGCCACGGCAGCGCGGCCCGGTCCACCTTGCCCGACGTCCGCGTCGGCAGGTCGTCGACCGGCGCCAGCAGCGGGACGAGCGCGGCGGGCAGCGCGGCCCGCAGCTTCTCGACCGCCGCCTCGCGGTCCCAGCCGTCCTGCGTGACGACGTACCCGACCAGCAGCTGATTGCCGCTGCGCGCGGTGCGCACGGCGGCGGCCGCGCCCGCGACCCCGGGCAGCGCCTGCAGCGCCGCGTCCACCTCGCCCAGCTCGATGCGCCGGCCGCCCAGCTTGATCTGCTCGTCGGCCCGCCCGAGGAACACAAGACCCTCGGGATCGGCCCGCACCAGGTCACCGCTGCGGTACGCCCGCTCCCAGCCCAGCGACTCCAGCGGCGCGTACCTCTCCGCGTCCTTCTCGGCGTCCAGGTACCGGGCCAGCCCGACCCCGCCGATCACCAGCTGGCCGCTGCCGCCCATCGGCACGGGCAGCCCGGCCTCGTCGACCACGGCCAGCTCCCAGCCGGGCAGCGGCAGCCCGATCCGCACGGGCTCCGCACCGGTCAGCAGCGCCGCGCACGCCACGACGGTCGCCTCCGTGGGCCCGTAGGTGTTCCACACCTCACGGCCCTCGGTGACCAGCCGCTGCGCCAGCTCGGGCGGGCACGCCTCACCGCCGAAGATCAGCAGCCGTACGTCGTTCAGGGTCTCCGGCTCCCACAGCGCGGCCAGCGTCGGCACGGTGGAGACGACGGTGATCTCCTGCTCCACCAGCCACGGTCCGAGGTCGGCACCGCTCCTGACCTGCGACCGGGGCACCGGCACCAGACAGGCGCCGTACCGCCACGCCAGCCACATCTCCTCGCACGACGCGTCGAACGCCACGGACAGCCCGGCCATCACCCGGTCCCCGGGCCCGATCGGCTCCTCGGCCAGGAACAACGCGGCCTCGGCGTCCACGAAGGCGGCAGCACTGCGATGACTGACGGCGACCCCCTTCGGCTTCCCGGTGGACCCGGAGGTGAAAATCACCCACGCGTCATCCTCGACACGGGGCCGATGGACGTGGGCGGCGGGGTGGGCGGCGGGGCCACCGGGACGACCGGCGGACCGGCCGGAAGGGTTGGCGAGGCCGACGGTTCCGCCGAGGCGGTCACCGGGACCGGCGGAACCGAGGGGGGTGACGGGGCCGTCGGCGGAAGCCGTGGGGCCGACGGCGGTTCCGGCCGGGCGGACGGTGGATGATCCGGCGGGCGAGGGGGTCCCTCCCGCTGGACGCTCGGTGGCGGACGCCGGGCCTCCGGGCACAGCCTCACCGAGGAGGGCCCTTCCCGGTGCGGCACCCACGGGTGTGGCACCCACGGGTGTGGTCCCGCCGGGCGCGACGACCCCGGGAGCGACAGTCCCGGGCACGGTCTTGTCGAGGGCGATGCCTCCGGATACGGCGCCGCCGGGCATGACGGCCCCAGGTGCGGCCCCTCCGTCCCCTCCGTTTGCGACCGTTCCGGCCCCGGTCCCGGCTCCCGGGCCCGCCTCGATGTGGTGGTCGGTCGTCACGACGGCCTGGACTTCCGCCTCCCCGAACACCAGGTCGGCCCGCTCGTCCGGGTCCTCGGCGTCGACGGGGACGTAGGCGGCTCCGGCGGCGAGCACGGCCAGGATCGCGACGTACAGGTCATTGGTCCCGGAGGGAACCCGCACACCCACCCGGTCCCCGCGCCCGACCCCCGCGGCGGCCAGCCGACGCCGCAGCCGCTCCACCTCGGTGGCCAGCGCACGGTAGGTGAGCCGACGCGTCCCGTCGTCCAGGGCGGGCTCGTTCGGATACGACCGCACACTCGCGTCGAACACGTCGACGAGCGTGCGCGGCGAGGCGGCGTTCCCCGCGGAGAAACGTGCGGTGTCGCCGAACTGATCGAGGATCTCCTCGTCGAGCAGGCCGAGAGCACTGCCCTCGTGTATGGCTGCCATCCGGTCCTCGCGTCTCGTTCCCGGATGCCTCCGGGGCGCCGGCGGGCCCACAGGTGTGCCTGGGGTTGTCCGGCGGCTCCGTAACAAGCCGGAAATTTTAGTACGACGCTAGGTCCGCCCCCTTTCACCGGCCACTCGACAGACCCGTACGAGCCCTCCCACCGCCCCCTTTCACCCACGGTGACCTGCCGACTCCACACCGAACGAGAGATGCCCCACAGGGCGCCGATAGGCCTCGCCCATGGGCGGTTCGTCCAGATCAGCCGCTGTCGCGCGCCGCGAACCCGGCGATGGCCTCCCGCAGCGGCGCCGCCGCCTGCTCGGGAGCGAGCCGTGTGTCGATGCCCAGCACCTTGATCGTGCCCAGCCGCCCGCGTGGCCCGTCGACCCGTACCGTCCGGCTGGTGGCACCGTCCGGGCTCGGATGGACGAGCACGGCCACCCGGGCGTCCGGTGTCGTGTACCCGGCGACGTACGTCAGTAGCTGATGCCGGTTCTCGGCGCTGAGCCGTCTGCCGCCGTATCTGATGTACTTGGCGTCGACGGGCAGGAAGCGCTCCTCGGGGTTCGCGAACCGCAGCAGCACGTCGGGCCGGAAGGGCTTCGGGTACGGGCCCGTCTCGTCACTCGTCGTGATGGCCCGGCCGGGGCCGACGTCCACGGCCGCGCCGCCCAGCTCGGCGGCTGCCCGCTCGGCCATTCGCTGTACGACCAGCTCCCAGAGCCTGTCCATCCACAGCAGCAGGCTTCCGGACGGCAGTCCCCGGTCCTGGAGCAGATCGGTGATGCCGCCTCCGCCCAGCACCAGCCGCGCCCAGGTGTGCGCCGCCCGGTAGCGGGAGTTGTGCCGGGTATAACGGGCGCGGGCCAGAAGATGCGTCACCGACACCTCCGGCCGGGGCGCGGGGAAGTACCCGGCCGTCTCCCGCAGGGCCCGCATCAGACCGGGGTCCGCGGTCAGCGGGATCGCCGCGGTGAGCGCCGCACCGCAGATCAGGTTCTCCCAGATGTCCATCCGCCGTTCGAAGGTCCGCACGTGCAACCGGTCGACGACCCCGTACTGCCGTGTCAGCTGCGCCCGCAGGTCCAGCTGTCCACGCAGCACGGGCTGCACCCCCTCCAGCCGGGTGTAGTCGCGCCGCAGCCCCTCCTTCAGCAGTGCCTGGCACTCGGTGAGCAGCGCGTGCGGGACGACCGCCGCGTATCCGGCGTCGCCCGTCAGCCAGGATCTGGGGGTCGCGTGCGGCACGGGGATGCCATGGGCGTAGCAGAGCCAGGAGATCAGCCGACTGCCGGAAATGGTCATCTTCGGTGTGACGACCAGCCGGACCCGGCTGAGCCTGAGCACTCCGACCGTCGACCGGGCCGTGATCTTCCAGCCGGTGCGCGTCTCCAGCAACCGGATCCGGTCATGGGCGACGAGCGGACCGAGGACCCGCCGGTCGGCCTCGGTCAGTTGATCCCGCGCCAGGGCGACGGACGTGTGCTCCTCCAGCACCACGTCCGTCGGTGCCGAGCGGCGTTCACCGTTCGACGGCATCGTCCGGCTCCATGAACTCGGCCGCCAGCTTGCTGGGGAGGTCCTGTGGCGTCATCCGGGCGACGCGCCCGGAGTCCGGGTCCACGAGATCGCCGAGGATGGTACGCAACGGCTCGGGCCGGCCCATTCCGTGGTCCTCGATCTGCGGCACGATGTCGTGGTAGAAGACCAGGCCCAGTTCCTCCTCAGTGGCGACAGGCTGATCGTCCCGCAGCAGGAACGCCTGGCCGAGCTGGTGGTCAGGACCGAACTCCCGCGCCAGCCGCGCGTTCAGCGCGCCGAGGAACGTCGCGAGGTCCAGCGCCCCCACCGAGCCCTCCACGGAGTCCAGGTCCGGCGGGACCTCGATGAACCCGAAGCGTCGCCGGACGGCCGCGTCCAGATGTCCCACGCTGCGGTCGGCGGTGTTCATCGTGCCGATGATCCGGACGTTGTGCGGAATGCTGACCTGTCGCCCGCTGACGGGCAGGGTTACCGGTATGCCCCGCTTGTCCGTCTCCAGCAGGGTGACCAACTCCCCGAGGATGCGGGGAAGATCACCGCGGTTGATCTCGTCGATGATCAGCAGGAAGGTCTGTTCGGGTGCCGCCTCGGCCGCCGCGCAGATGCGCAGGAAGATCCCGTCGCGCCTCTTGAGGTTCAGCCCCGCCTGGTCCGAGGCCGTGTCCGGCCTGAAGCCCTCGACGAAGTCCTCGTAACCGTACGAAGGATGGAAGGTCACCAGTGAGACCTGTGTCACCCCCTGGGAACCGGGGGCGGGCAGCAGGCCGGTCACGGCCGCCGAGCGTTCGGCGGGCGCCGCCTCGATGGCGTCCGCCCGGCCGGCCAGCGCCAGCGCCGCGCTCAGCGCCAGCCGGGTCTTGCCGGTGCCGGGCGGGCCGAAGAGGATCACCTGCCCCTTGTGCCGCAGCACCTCCAGCACGTCCTGCACTACGTCGGGAACCTCCACCGGCATGCTCGGTGAGGCCGCCGAGGCCGTGCGCCCCTCCTGGACGCGCCGCAGGAGCTTCTCCGGGACCTTCGCGAAGGTCGGCTGCCAGGCGTTCTCCGGCAGCGGGAAGACCTGCGCAAAGCTCTCGTCCCAGGCCACGGGCACCTTGTGCCGGTACTCGGCGTACGACTCGTCGTAGGTGTAGCCGCCGTCGACCTCACCCAGGGCGAGTACCTCCGACTTGCCCCGATTGGCGACGACCCGGTCACCGGGCTCCAGGTCGCGGTAGGCCAGCAGCTGGCGGGCGAGCCGCAGATTGCCGCCCACGGAATGCGGCCACAGCTCGTCCAGCTCCCGCTTGAGCTCCACATCGCTCTCGTACGCGCCGAGGTCACCGACCTCGTCCCAGCCGACCCGGATGTGGCCGCCTGCCCGGCACTCCTCCCACAGGACGGCGCGCGGACCCGGCGCGATCTTCCAGGTGTCACGCCGCCGGGGCTTCGGGGAGAACGCGCCGTACAGGAAGCGCACGACCTCCAGCGGGTGCCAGCCGTCGAATTCGGGCATGCCGCGCACGAGGGCGAGCAGTTCCCGGTTGGCCCGCCAGGAGCGGACGTTGCCGTAGGCCCGGTGTCCCGTCCCGCCGAGCAACTCGGTGAAGTGCTGGAGGTGCGAGGCCGAGTAGACGGGCAGGAAGTCGTCCGGGAAGTACGTCGCCAGCGCCTTGGTGACCAGGGCCTGCCCGTACGACAGCAGGTCGAGCTCCTCGATGCCGTGGAAGTCCCCGCTCCGCACAGCGTCGAACGCGGTGACGAACTCGGTGCGGACCAGCCGCCACGCCTCGTCGATGCTCGCGCCCGCCTTCTGGAGCGACGCGGGCAGCCGCCACTCGCCGCTGCGTCGCTGCCGGTAGATGATGTGCTTCGCTGCGCTGCCGCCGCGGATACTGCCGAGCGCCTCCGTCCCGTACTCCATGTACCAGCAGAACGGGTGGCCGGTGCCGGCGTCGTACGGCATGCCGAGCGCGTACCGGTCCAACGTGAGGTCGGGCCAGCCGTCGAGCGGGAACCTCTCGGCGACCTGTCGTCGGTCCTGGTCCGCCCGCTTCAGCAGATCCCCCAGCGCCGCCCGGTCGAAGCCCTGGGCGGCGGCCGCCACATCCCTCGTGTCCGCCATCGCTCCATGATCTACGGGGTCGTGGCCCGGCGAACGGGAAACCGAAAAACGCGAAAGACCCCTGTTTTCACAGGGGTCTTCAGTGTGTCCGAGGGGGGACTTGAACCCCCACGCCCGATAAAGGGCACTAGCACCTCAAGCTAGCGCGTCTGCCATTCCGCCACCCGGACCAGGTGTCTGTCGCGCGGGGTTCCCCCCGTGGCGATGAAGGAAACACTACCAGGCTTTCGGGGGCGGCCGATCACACCCCGTCCCCGGACTCCCGCGCCCGTGAACTGCGTGTGACGGGCCGGGTCCGGTCTTGGGAGGGGAGCGTCGGGGGAGGGAGGATGAGGGAGGACCACCAGCAGTGACAGTGGGAGGAAGCATCGTGAGCGAGACGGACACGGCCAGGGGCGTCACCGGCGAGGACGAGGTCGTGGACCTCTGCCGCGAGCTGATCCAGTTCGACACCAGCAACTACGGCGACCACTCGGGCCCGGGCGAGCGCAAGGCCGCCGAGTACGTCGCGGAGAAGCTCGCCGAGGTGGGGCTCGAACCGAAGATCTTCGAGTCGCACCCGGGCCGTGCCTCCACCGTGGCCCGCATCGAGGGCACGGACCCGTCCCGGCCCGCCCTGCTGATCCACGGCCACCTCGACGTCGTACCGGCCAACGCCGCCGACTGGACCCACCACCCCTTCTCCGGCGAGATCACCGACGGGTGCGTGTGGGGCCGCGGGGCCGTCGACATGAAGGACATGGACGCGATGACCCTGGCGGTCGTGCGCGACCGGCTGCGCAGCGGACGCCGTCCCCCGCGCGACATCGTGCTCGCCTTCCTCGCCGACGAGGAGGCCGGCGGCACCTTCGGCGCCCGGCACCTCGTCGACCACCACCCCGACCTCTTCGAGGGCGTCACCGAGGCGATCAGCGAGGTCGGCGGCTTCTCGTTCACGGTGAACGAGCAGCGCCGGCTCTATCTGATCCAGACGGCCGAGAAGGGCATGCACTGGATGAAGCTGACCGTCGCCGGGACGGCCGGACACGGCTCGATGATCCACCGCGACAACGCGATCACCGAGCTGTCCGAGGCCGTCGCCCGTGTAGGCCGCCACACGTTCCCGGTACGGGTCACCAAGACCACCCGCGCCTTCCTCGACGAGCTCGGCGACGCCCTCGGCACCGAGCTGGACCCGGAGGACATGAAGTCGACGCTCGCCCGGCTCGGCGGCATCGCCAAGCTGATCGGCGCGACGCTGAGCAACACCGCCAACCCCACCCAGCTCAACGCCGGCTACAAGGTCAACGTCATCCCCGGCGAGGCCACCGCGCACATCGACGGACGCTTCCTGCCCGGCTTCGAGGACGAGTTCCTCACCGACCTCGACCGGCTCCTCGGCCCGCACGTGCGGCGCGAGGACGTGCACTCCGACAAGGCCGTCGAGACCACCTTCGACGGCGCCCTGGTCGAGGCCATGCAGTCCGCGCTGGTCGCCGAGGACCCGGCCGCGAAGGCGATCCCGTACATGCTCTCCGGTGGCACGGACGCCAAGTCCTTCGACGACCTCGGCATCCGCGGTTTCGGCTTCGCGCCGCTCAAGCTGCCGCCGGAGCTGGACTTCGCGGGCATGTTCCACGGCGTCGACGAGCGGGTGCCGGTGGACGGGCTCAAGTTCGGCGTGCGGGTGCTCGACCGGTTCATCGACGCCTCCTGAACGCGAACGTGCCCACGGAAACCGGACCTCGGTAATCGGTCGCCTGTGCGGACTTACCGATAAGAGTGAATGCGACGATAAGCTCGTATCCCCATTACTCCCTCCTCGTTACTCGTGATGCGATCCGCTGCTTGGGATCGCTTTGCCAACAAGGAGGAATAATGATCAAGAAGATCGTCGCCGCCGCGGCCGCCACCGGTGGTCTGGTTCTCGCGGGCGCCGGCCTGGCCGTCGCCGACTCCGGTGCCCAGGGTGCGGCCGTGCACTCCCCGGGCGTCGTCTCCGGCAACGTCATCCAGGTTCCGGTGCACGTCCCGGTGAACGTCTGCGGCAACACGATCTCGGTGATCGGGCTGCTGAACCCCGCCTTCGGCAACGCCTGCGTCAACAAGTGACGTCCGCTCCCTGAGGAGCTTTTCCGTCGGCTCCGGAGCGCGCGCCATGCGCTCCGGAGCCGACCGGTCTTTCCGCGTCCAGGACGCGAAGAATTCGGAATCAGGGAACAGGAAACCGGGGACCAGGAATCCGCGGGATCCGAGGCAGGGGGGATTTCAGCAATGCGACAGAGGACCCGCAAGGGACTCATGACCATGGCCGCGGCGACCGGTGTGCTCGCCGCCGCGAGCGGTTACGCGCACGCCGACTCGGGCGCGAGCGGCTCCGCCCACCGTTCGCCCGGCGTGCTGTCCGGCAACACGGTCCAGGTGCCCGTGCACGTGCCGGTCAACGTCTGCGGCAACACCGTGAACGTCGTCGGTCTGCTCAACCCGTCGATGGGCAACACGTGCGGCAACAGCGGCAACAGGGGCGGGGGCGCCCCCGGCGGTCACGCCCAGGGCCACACCGACGACTCACCGGGCGTCGGCTCCGGCAACACCGTCCAGGTGCCGATCGACGTCCCCGTCAACGTCTGCGGCAACAGCGTCGACCTCGTCGGCATCGGCAACCCGTCGACGGACAACGAGTGCGGCAACGGGGGCGGCGGAAGCGGCACCGGGGGTGGCCATGGAGGGCACGGCGGCCATGGCGGGCACGGGGGGCACGGGGGGCACGGAGGTCATGGAGGCGGCCACGGAGGCGGTGACCACGGTGGTGGTAACGGAGGTGGCGGCCACGGTGGTGGGGGCGGCCATGGCGGAGGCGGTCACGGTGGTGGCGGTGGCGGCGGTGGCGGCGGTACGACGCCTCCCGGTACGCCGGGGACGCCCGATCAGCCCGGCAACCCCAGTAACCCCAGTAGCCCCAGCAACCCCGGGCACCCCGGTACGCCGGGGAATCCGTCCGGCGTGCGGCCCGGCGGGTCCACGAACGTGGGGTACCGGAGCAGCGGCGTGACCGGCCCCCGCCCCGGCGCCCAGCTCGCCCACACCGGCGGTGAACTGCCCCTGGGCGTCGTGCTCCCGGTCGGCGCCGGCGCCCTGCTGGCGGGTGCGGTGCTCTACCGCAAGGCCCGCGCCTCGCCCTAGCCGTTCGAGGGCGGGCGGTTTCGGCCATTCACGGCCCGGAGCACCCCCCTCAAACGGAGCGGGCCCCGCTACGGCGGGGCCCATTCCGTTCGTGCGGCCTGCATCACCACGTGGCGCGCACCTGGCGGATGATCCGCCGGCGCAACCGCACCCTGCGGCTGCCGTCGTGCATCAGGCTCAGTCGGTCCAACTCCCAGTGTCCGTACTCGGCATGGTCCGTCAGTAGACGCGTCGCCTCCTTGCGGGAGACCCCGCGAGGCACATACACGTCGACAAATTCGTATTCCGGCATCGCATCTATTGTGCGGGCTGGGGCCGGGTACGGATAGCGTCTGCACTATGTCTGATGCTGCGCAGCCCACCGCTGCCGAGGTACGCGCCGCCGCCGAGGCGGTCAAGACCGCGCTCGACCGCCACCTGGCCGCGGTCGAACGCAGGTCGGGGGAGGACGACCCGGCCGTCTACGAGGCGTTCAACCAGCTCGCGGCGGCCGCCGAAGCGTACGACGAGCTGCTCTACGACCGTTACGACGAGGTCACCCCCTTCGAGATCCCCGGCGCGGAGGACTCCCTCCCGCCGTACGCGGGGCCCGAGGAGCCGAACGCCCTCAGCGTGCTGATCCGCCGTGACTACGCCGTGGTGGAGCCCCAGCGACTGCTGGCACAGGCACAGCGGGTCGAGGCGGTGGAGTACGAGAACGGTGCCGGCGCGGACGCCGCCACCGTGCACGGCGCGCTCGGCATCCTGTTCGGCGAGTTCGAGCCCGACGAGATCGCCTCCCGGCACAAGGAGTTCGGGCTGGAGGAGGGCGACTCGACGCTCTGGGTGACCGCCTCGGACGAGACGCCCGAGCCGGGGGAGTGGCTGGAGGCGCCGTTCGAGCAGATCGATCCGCAGCAGGTCGTGTGCCGGTTCGACGTCAGCGCGGTGTTCGACGAGGAGACGGACGACGACGAGACGGACGACGGCGCGGATGACGACGATCTCGAGGACGAGCTGGACCTGGACGCCGACGACGACCTGGAGCCCCTCGACGCGGAGCGCTGACACCGCGGTGACGGCGGTGCCGAACCGATCGGGCCGGTTCGGCACCGCCGTCCCGCGTCGGCGCGGCCGGCCGGACGGTCAGGGCGCCGGGGGGAGTTGGGGGCGCAGCAGGGTGGGGAGACGGGTCGTGCGGGGCTTGTGGGGGACGTCCGCCACCGCCCTCGGCAGGGACTGCTCCGCTCCGTGGACCACGGACAGATGGCGGTCGGCCCGGCTGAACGCCGTGTAGACCCAGGGCCGGCTGAGGGCCTGCGTCGCGTCGCCCGGCAGCACCACGACCACCGCAGGCCAGCGGCAGCCCACCGCCTGGTGCGCGGTCAGCGCCCACCCGTGCCGCACGGACTGCTCCACCCGCTCCTTCGGTACGACCACGGCCGCCCCGGCGCACCTCAGGTGCAGCCCCTCCGCGTCGGCCTTCACCACCTGCCCCTGCACCGTACGACCCGGCGCGGGGGAGTAGGCGATCCGGTCCCCGGGGTCGAAGCCGCCGAAGCGGCCGGGACCCGGGTTGAGCCGCTCCTTGAGCGCGGCGTTCAGCGCACGGGTGCCCGCCGCCCCGCCGTGCCCCGGAGTGATCACCGCGGTCTGCTCGGCCGGCACCCCGAGGGCGCGCGGCACCGAGTCCGCGACCAGCTGCACGGTCCGGTGCACGGCCTCGCCCGCGTCCCGCACCGGCACGATCACGACCTCCTTGCCCGGCGCCTCGACCTGGTTCAGCTCACCGATGCCGATGCCCGAGACCAGTTCGCCGAGCGGACCCGGATCGGGCGTGCGCGAGGCGATCTGGGGGCAGGCACGGACCGCGAGGAGGTCGGCGAAGACCCGCCCCGGCCCCGCCGACCACAGCACCGCGGGATCACCGCTCAGCACCAGCCGCGCACCGTCGGGCAGCGACTCCACGAGCATCGCCGCGCCCTCCACGTCCAGCAGCGGAGCGTCCAGAACGACCAGGAGGTCCAGGGCCAGCGCGCCCTCGGCGTCCCGCCCGGGACCCTCGGTGCCGGCGAGCAGACCGGGGACCGTGACGACGGAGCCGGCGGCCTCCTCCTCGGGTGCCCCGAGCAGCGCGGCGAACCGGCGCCGGCCGTCGGGGGTGTGGCAGGCGGCGACGGCCCGCAGCCCCGCCGCGCGGGCGGCCGTCAGCAGGGCGGCCGGTTCGGCGCGGGCCGCCTCGCCGCCGGTGTGCAGCACGAGGCCGTGACCGGCGACCGCACGGACCAGCTCGGCCGCGGCGCGGGGTGCGGAGGCGGCGGCCGTCTCCCACTGCCGGGTGTCCTCCTTGGACAGGGCGTTGACCAGCCGGGCCAGCGCGTCGGCGAGGCTCTCCTCCGCCAGCGCGTAGCGCTCCAGGCCGACGAGGACCCGTACCGGACGCTCCTCCTCGTCGTCCTCCCCGTCCTCCCCGTCGTGGTTCTCCGCCCGCTCCCCCTGCGGCCGCGCGGCCGGGGCGCCGGGCTCCTCCAGGGCGTCCTGGAACACCAGGGCCTCGCCCTCCGCGAGCGTGCCGCGCACGGCGGCCTCCGGGTCCGGTACGGACCGCTGGGTCAGCGCGGCCTCCAGTGCGGGCATCTCCAGCGCCGTGTGCCCGGCCGCCGCGGCCTGTTCCAGCAGCCGGACGGTCAGCGCACGGCCCCGGCGCTCGTCGTCCGGTCCGCACTCGGCGCCGAGCAGCGCCCGCGCGAACCCGTCGGCCTGGTCCGGCCGTACGCTCGCGACCCGCAGCAACTGCCAGGGGTCCTCCCGCAGGACGTCGTCGGCGCCCTCGCCGAGGACCTCGGCGATCTGCGGGGCGAGGGAATCGGGGGCGCCGCCCTCGGTCAGCACACGCCGCACGGCGTCGACGGTCTCCGTCGCCGGTGCCACCGGGGCGTGGACCGGGGCGGGCTCGGGACGGTGGACCGGCTCCTGCACGGCCGGCCTTCGGGGCGCCGGCGCGGGCTCCGCGAAGGCACCGGCGACGGGCTTCGCCCCGCTCTCCACGGCCCGGACCGCCGCCAGCAGATCGGCCGCCGTGCCGCTCAGCTTGCCGCCGCTCTCGACCGGCCCCGCCTTCTCGGCCTTCCGCCGGGCGATCCGCTCCCGCTCGACCCGCTGAGCCACCAACTCGGCCTCGGCCTCGGACAACTGCTTCGCGTCCCCGGAGCCCCCGTCCGCACTCCCGGCCGCCCCCTCGGAGTCACGGCCCCCGGCCGCCGCCCGGTCCCCGGCACCCTCGGCCCCCGCTCCCGCAGAGTCCGCACCACCGCCACTCGCCGAGGCGCCGTCCCCACCCCCGTCATCGCCGCTTCCGTCCCCGGCCCGGCCCGAACCCCCGCCGTCCCCGGCCTCGCCCGTGGCCCCGGCGTCCGCCCCGGCGGAATCCGCAGCGCCGGCCGTCCTGGCCCCGGCCGTCCCGTCCCCTGCCGCCCCCACCCCGTCGCCTTCCGCGGCCCCCTGGGCGCTTCCCGGTGTCTCGGGGCGGGGTTCCTCCGGGGTGCCCGGTTCCGTGGTCACAGGGTGCTCCAGTCGTGGTCGGGATAGCGGTGCAGGGGCGCCGACACGTCGTCGAGGGCCCTGCAGATCTCGTCGGGAAGACTAAGCGCCTCCACTGACAACGCCGCCGTGAGCTGCTGCGCGTTGCGCGCGCCCACGATCGGCGCTGCCACGCCCGGCCGGTCGCGGACCCAGGCGAGTGCCACCTGGAGCGGGGTCACCGCGAGCCCGTCCGCGGCCGTCGTCACCGCCTCCACGATGTGACTCGCCGTGTCGTCCAGATACGGCTCGACGAACGGCGCCAGATGCTCGGACGCCCCCCGCGAGTCCGGCGGCGTCATGGTGCGGTACTTGCCGGTCAGCACCCCCCGCCCGAGCGGGGAGGACGGCAGCAGCCCCACGCCCAGGTCCAGCGCCGCCGGCAGCACCTCCCGCTCGATGCCGCGCTGGAGCAGGGAGTACTCCATCTGCGTGCTGGCCAGCCGGGTCCGCGCTCCCGCCCCCGCCAGCTGCCACGTCGCCGCCTTGGCGAGCTGCCAGCCGCAGAAGTTGGACACCCCCGCATAGCGCGCCCGGCCGCTGCTGACCGCGAGGTCGAGGGCCTGGAGCGTCTCCTCCAGCGGGGTGTCCGGATCGAAGGCGTGGATGTGCCACACGTCCACGTAGTCCGTGCCCAGCCGGGCCAGCGACGCGTCCAGCGCGGCGAGCAGATGACCGCGCGAGCCGTTGAAACGGCGGTCGGGGTCGGGCACGCTGCCCGCCTTCGTCGAGATGACCAGGTCCTGTCGCGGCACCAGCCCCTCGATGAGCTGCCCGAGCAGATACTCGGCCTCCCCCGCGCCGTACACGTCCGCCGTGTCGACCAGGGTGCCGCCCGCCTCCCAGAACGCCTTCAGCATGTCCGCGGCGTCGTGCTCGTCGGTGTCCCGGCCCCACGTGAGGGTGCCGAGTCCGATCCGGGACACACGCAGGCCGGTACGGCCGAGATACCTCTGCTCCATGTCCGCCGAGATTACTGGCCAGAACTGGTGCCGTGGGTTGCCTGTGGACAACCGATTTCCGCCACGTCCGGCGCGGCCCGGCACGGTCCCTTTCCCGCGGCGCGCCTGCGGGTTCGCCCCGCCACGCCGACCGCCGGCGTGCCCGCCCCTGCCCCTCGGCCGTCGCGCGCGCTAATGTCGGGCCGACAAGGACGTTACTGATCGGTAAGGGGATGCGGTCATGCAGCTCGGGATCAACCTCGGCTACTGGGGCGCCGGGATGGACGCGGACAATCTCACCGTGGCGCAGGAGGCCGAGCGGCTGGGCTACGCCGTGTGCTGGGCCGCCGAGGCGTACGGCTCCGACGCGGCCACGGTGCTCACCTGGGTCGCCGCGCAGACCGAACGGATCGACGTCGGCTCGGCCATCTTCCAGATCCCGGCCCGCCAGCCCGCGATGACCGCGATGACCGCCGCCACCCTCGACTCGCTCTCCGGCGGCCGCTTCCGCCTCGGCCTCGGCGTCTCGGGACCGCAGGTCTCCGAGGGCTGGTACGGCGTCAAGTTCGACAAGCCCCTCGCCCGCACCCGCGAGTACGTCGAGATCGTCCGCAAGGCCATGACCCGCGAGCGCCTGTCGTACGAGGGCGAGCACTGGACGCTGCCGCTGCCCGGCGGCCCGGGCAAGCCGATCAAGCTGACCGTGCACCCCGAGCGCGAGCACATCCCGCTCTACATCGCCGCCATCGGCCCCAAGAACCTGGAGCAGACCGGCGAGATCGCCGACGGCGCGCTGCTGATCTTCCCCTCCGCGGACCACCTGGAGGACACCGCCGTCCGGCATCTGCGCGCCGGCCGGGAGAAGGCGGGCCGGACGCTCGACGGGTTCGACATCTGCCCGACGCTGCCGCTCGCCGTCGGCCCCGACCAGGACGTCGCCCGGCTCGCCGACACCTTCCGCCCCTACACCGCGCTCTACGTCGGCGGCATGGGCAGCCGCAGGCAGAACTTCTACAACCAGCTCGCCCAGCGCATGGGTTACGAGAAGGAGGCCGCCGAGATCCAGGACAAGTACCTGTCCGGCGACAAGCAGGGCGCCGCGGCCGCCGTGCCGCAGGACCTGATCGACGGGACCACCCTGCTCGGCTCCGTCGAGCGCATCGCCGACCGCATGACGGCCTACGCCGCGGCCGGCGTCACCACCCTCACCCTCGCGCCCGCCGGCTTCACCCTCGACGAGCGGCTCGCCTCCCTGCGGGCGGGCGCCGAGGCGCTGGAGCGCAGCGGCCTCGCGTGACACCCCGCCCCACGCGGGGGAGTCGCCCCCACGTGGAGGAGTTTCAGCGGCCGTGGTGGGGGCTCGGGGGTCTTCCCCGCCACGGCCGTCACGGGGAACAACGCGCCCGCGCCCGCCCGGTTACGCCCCGGACCGCGACCAGGCCCGCCCGGCCGTGCCTCCCCGCCCGCCGGGTCAGGTCTCCCCGCCCGCCCGGCCACGTCTCCCGGCCCGGCCGCCGTTCCTCCTCCGTTCGGCCCATTCGGCCGACACACCTGTTGCACCACCTCCCGCACGGCACTTGACTCGATCCGTGCGGAACCCCACGGAAGCGGCGGAACCCGCGGAATCCACGCGTCCCGCAGAGAGGCGCCCACGATGCTTTCGGCCAAGAGTCTGTTCCAGGAGATCCTCGACGACGACGAGTCCTTCCGCCTCTTCTGCTCCATCGCGGCCGGCGGGGAGGCCCAGGGCGGCTGGGAGAACGGCCGGATCGCCGCACTGGTTCCGGAGAGCGAACGCGCCCTGGCCCCCAAGATCGCCCGGCACGGCGCCGACGAGGACAAGCACGGGCGGATCTTCGGCGCCCTCATGAGGAAGCGCGGCCTGCGGCCCGTCCCCGTACCGCCCGAGACCGACTACACGATGCTCCTGGAACGGAAGGGCATCGGCCTCGCCCACGACAGGCTCAAGACCGACCGGCCGCTCACCGTCCAGGACCTCGTCGTCTACCTCGCCCACAGCCGCGTCACCGAACAGCGCGCCTCCGAGCAGATGCGGATGCTGCGCCACCACTTCGGTGACCACCCCGACGTCGGACGCGCGGTGCGGATGATCTCCGACGACGAGGACAACCACCTCGCCTACTGCCACGAGGAACTGCTCCGCCTCGCGGGAGCCGGCCACGGCCGCGCCATCCAGCGCACCCTGCGCGAGTGCGCCCTCGCCGAGATCCGCGTCCACCGGGACGTCAGCCTCGCCGTCATGGTCCACATGGGCCGTGTCCTCGGCTGGTCCCGGGCCAGGTCCGCGCTGCTCGCGGCCGGCATCCACGCCGTGTACGCCTACGAACGCCTCGCCGGCTGGCACCGGATGGTCTCCCTGCGTCCGCCCGAACGCCGCGACGCCCTCGGCGGACCCGCCGCCACCGAGCCCGCCTGACTCCGCCCGGTCCCGCCCGACTTCCCCCGTCCCGGCCGACGCCGGTCCTCACAGCCAGCCCCGCTGCTTGAACAGGCGGTACAGCAGCACCTCCAGCGCCGCCATCACCGCGATCACCGCCGGATACGACCACAGCCAGTGCAGCTCGGGCATGTGGTCGAAGTTCATGCCGTAGATCCCCGCGATCATCGTGGGCACCGCGGCCATGGCCGCCCACGCCGAGATCTTCCGCATGTCGTCGTTCTGCCGCACGCTCATCTGCGCCAGGTGCGCCGACAGGACGTCCGACACCAGCCGGTCCAGGCCCTCCACCGACTCGTTCACCCGGGTGAGGTGGTCGTTGACGTCCCGGAAGAACGGGCGGGCCTTGTCCTTCACGAACGGCACCGGCGTCGGGTGCGGACCGAACCCCGCGAGCCTGGTCATCGGCAGCGCGAGCGGCACCGTCGCCCGGCGGAACTCCAGCACCTGCCGCTTGAAGGTGTAGATCCGCGACGCCGTGTGGCGCGAACCGCCCCCGCCCGGCGAGAAGACCTCCGCCTCCAGCTCCTCCAGGTCCGTGCCCAGCTCCGTGGCCACCTCCAGATAGTGGTCCACCACCGCGTCCGTGATCGAGTACAGCACCCCCGTGGGACCGTGCCGCAGCATCTCGTGCTGCTCCTCCATCCGGCGTCTGAGCGCGCCCAGCGGCTGGCCCTCGCCGTGCCGCACGGTCACCACGAAGGAGTCGCCGAGGAAGACCATCAGCTCACCCGCCCCGACCCGGTCGCTCTCCGGCTCGTACGTCACCGGCTTCAGGACCATGAACAGCGAGTCGTCGTACACCTCCAGCTTGGGCCGCTGATGGGCCTTGAGGGCGTCCTCCACGGCGAGCGGATGCAGTCCGAACTCCTCGGTGACCAGGTCGAACTCCCGCTCCGTCGGCTCGTACAGGCCGATCCACAGGAAGCTGTTCCCGTGCGCACGCGCCTGCGCGAGCGCGTCGGAGAGATCCTCGGGCTCCTCCGCGCGCTCCCCGTTCCGGTAGATGGCGCAGTCGACGATCATCCACGGCATCTTCCCGCCGCTCGCCCGGTCATGCCACCCGGGCCGCGCCAGGACCGGTACGGACCCGCGCGCGGTGTACGCCTACCCTGGGCGGCATGCCCACGCTGATCCTCGTAAGGCACGGACGATCCACCGCCAACACCGCGGGCCTGCTCGCCGGCTGGACCCCGGGCGTCGCCCTCGACGAACGCGGTACCGCCCAGGCCGCCGGCCTGCCCGGACGGCTCGCGAAGCTGCCCCTGGCCGAAGTCGTCACCAGCCCCCTCCAGCGCTGCCGGGAGACCGTCCAGCCGCTGCTCGACTCACGCCCCGGACTGCGCGTCCACACCGACGACCGGATCGGCGAGTGCCACTACGGCGACTGGTCCGGCCGCAAGCTCGCCGAACTCCAGGACGAACCGCTGATGGAGGTCGTCCAGTCCCACCCGTCGGCCGCCGCCTTCCCGGGCGGGGAGTCCATGCGCGCCATGCAGACCCGCGCGGCCGAGGCCGTGCGGGAGTGGAACGCGCGCGTGGAGCGCGACCACGGCGCCGACGCCGTCTACCTCATGTGCTCCCACGGCGACATCATCAAGTCCCTGGTCGCCGAGGCCCTCGGTCTGCACCTCGACCTGTTCCAGCGGATCTCCGTCGACCCCTGCTCCGTCACCGCCATCCGCTACACACGGCTGCGGCCGTACCTCGTTCGCCTCGGCGACACCGGGGATTTCGCCTCCCTTGCCCCGCGTGAGGAACCGCACGGGGAAGACGCACCGGTCGGGGGCGGTGCGGGCGCACCGTGATCGTCACCCGCAGTAGGGTGAAGCGATTCACACCATCGCGTTCACGCATGGACCTTCACGCACACACGATTTTTATGGAGACAGGACGTGTCCCGTCAGGTGTTCCTCTACGACCCGCCGGACCGCTTCGTGGCGGGCACGGTCGGGCTGCCCGGACGCCGTACGTTCTTCCTCCAGGCGTCCGCCGGCCCCCGGGTGACCAGCGTGGCCCTGGAGAAGACCCAGGTCGCCGCACTCGCCGAGCGCATGGACGAGCTCCTCGACGAGGTCGTACGCCGTAGCGGCGGCAGCGCCCCCGTGCCCGCCGTGGCCCCCAACGAGGTCTCCGACACCGCCCCCCTCGACACCCCCGTCGAGGAGGAGTTCCGCGTCGGCACCATGGCGCTGGCCTGGGACGGCGAGGAACAGCGCATGATCGTCGAGGCCCAGGCGCTCGTGGAACTGGACGCCGAGTCCGAGGAGGACCTCGCGGAGGCCGAGGAACGGCTCCTCCAGGACGAGGAGAACGGACCCCCGATGCTGCGGGTCCGGCTCACCGGCGCGCAGGCCAGGGCCTTCGCCAAGCGCGCGCTCGACGTCGTCAACGCCGGAAGGCCGCCGTGCCCGCTGTGCAGCCTGCCGCTCGACCCGGAAGGACACGTATGTCCGCGCCAGAACGGATACCGCCGGGGAGCGTGACGTCCGGCCCCGGCTCCGCCGACCTGCTCGCCCGCGGCGAGCTGACGGTGCGCGGCCGCATTCGTGACGCGTCCAACGCGGCGCTGTTCTGCACGGTCTCCCACGAGGGGCGCGAGGCGTCCTGCGTGTACAAGCCCGTCGCCGGGGAGCGGCCCCTGTGGGACTTCCCCGACGGCACGCTCGCCGAGCGCGAGGTCGCCGCGTACGAGGTCTCCGAGGCCACCGGCTGGGGGCTCGTGCCGCCCACCGTGCTGCGCGAGGGCCCCTACGGCGAGGGCATGTGCCAGCTGTGGATCGACGTCGCCCCCGACACCGAACTCCTCGCCCTCGTCGACGGGGAGGAGCCCGGCCCCGGCTGGAAGGCGATCGGGTTCGCCGAGGTCGAGGAGGACCGCACGGCGCTGCTCGTGCACGCCGACGACGAACGGCTGCGCCGGCTCGCCGTCCTCGACGCCGTCGTCAACAACGCGGACCGCAAGGGCGGCCACCTGCTGCCCACGGCCGACGGCCGCCTCTACGGCATCGACCACGGCGTCACCTTCAACGTCGAGAACAAGCTGCGCACCCTGCTGTGGGGCTGGGCGGGCGAACCCCTCACCCCCGAGGCCGTCGGCGTCCTCAAGGGCCTCAAGGACGGCCTGGCCGACGGCGGCCCGCTGGGCACCCGGCTCGCCGCCCTGATCACCGCCCCCGAACTGGAGGCCACCCGCGCCCGCGTGGACGCCCTCCTCGCCTCGGGCAGACATCCCGAGCCCAGCGGCGAATGGCCGGCCATCCCCTGGCCCCCCGTGTGACGCTCCGGCGGGCCCCCGGGACGCGCGCGCCGACCGCGCGGTCCCGGGGGTGCACGCGGCGGCCCGCGGCGCAAGATCGCGTTTCCGGTCGTCCGTGCCGGTCCGGTTCGTATACGCGAGTTGTGGCCGGTTACGCTCATGTACATGCATGCCTGGCCCGCTTCCGAGGTCCCCGCCCTGCCCGGTCAGGGCCGCGACCTGAGGATCCACGACACCGCGACCGGTGATCTGGTCACACTCCAGCCCGGTCCCGTCGCCCGTATCTACGTCTGCGGCATCACGCCGTACGACGCGACCCACATGGGTCACGCGGCGACCTACAACGCGTTCGACCTCGTTCAGCGCGTGTGGCTCGACACCAAGCGGCAGGTCCACTACGTCCAGAACGTCACCGACGTCGACGATCCGCTCCTGGAGCGCGCGGAGCGCGACGGCGTCGACTGGGTCGGCCTCGCCGAGCGGGAGACCGCCCTCTTCCGCGAGGACATGACCGCGCTGCGCCTGCTCCCGCCCCGCCACTACATCGGCGCCGTCGAGGCCATACCCGGCATCGTCCCGCTCGTCGAGCGGCTGCGGGAACTCGGCGCGGCCTACGAACTGGAGGGCGACACCTACTTCTCGGTGGAGTCCGACCCGCACTTCGGCCAGGTCTCCGGCCTCGACGCCGCCGCCATGCGGCTGCTGTCCGCCGAGCGCGGCGGCGACCCGGACCGCGCGGGCAAGAAGAACCCGCTCGACCCCATGCTCTGGATGGCCGCCCGCGAGGGCGAACCCAGCTGGGACGGCGGCTCGCTCGGCCCCGGCCGCCCCGGCTGGCACATCGAGTGCGTCGCCATCGCCCTGGACCACCTCGGCATGGGCTTCGACGTCCAGGGCGGCGGCTCCGACCTCGCCTTCCCGCACCACGAGATGGGCGCCTCGCACGCCCAGGTGCTCACCGGCGAGTTCCCCATGGCCAAGGCGTACGTGCACGCCGGCATGGTCGCCCTCGACGGCGAGAAGATGTCCAAGTCGAAGGGCAACCTCGTCTTCGTCTCCCGGCTGCGCCGCGACGGCGTGGACCCGGCCGCCGTACGGCTCGCCCTCCACGCCCACCACTACCGCACCGACTGGGAGTGGACCGACCAGGTGCTCGCCGACGCGGTGGCCCGGCTCGGCCGCTGGCGGGCCGCCGTCTCCCGGCCCGACGGACCCTCCGCCGACGCCCTGGTCGAGGAGATCCGCGAGGCCCTGGCCAACGACCTGGACGCGCCCGCCGCGCTGGCCGCGGTGGACCGCTGGGCGGCGCTCCAGGAGACCGAGGGCGGCACGGACACCGGCGCCCCCGGCGTCGTCTCCCGCGCCGTCGACGCCCTGCTCGGCGTCGCCCTGTAAGCGCCCGGGCGCCCCCGCACGGCCGAGGGGCCGCACCTCCCGACGGAGGCGCGGCCCCTCGCCGTCGTGCGGCCCGCCTGCCGGGACGCTCCCGTCCGTCGAGGTGCTGTCGAGAGACTGCGCGGGGGTGGGACGGCGGCGCCCCCCTGTGATGAGGTGGGCACGTCCGTACGACCGCCCGACCGGTCAACTCCCGGTCCCCACAAGGAAGGTCGCCCCGTGGCCCCTCACCGTTCCTCCGCCCGCTCCCTGAGCCGGCGCCGGTTACTCACCCTCGGCGCGGCGACGGCCGGCGCCGCCGCGCTCGCCCCCCGCGCCGACGCCGCGTCCTGGCCCACCACCCTCGCCCTGCCGGACGGTTGGCGCCCCGAGGGCATCGCGATGGGCGCCGGCCCCCATGCCTACGTCGGCTCGCTCGCCGACGGCTCCGTCTACCGCGCCGACCTGCGCACCGGAGCGGGACACATCGTCTCCGAGGGGCCGGGCACCCCCGCCGTCGGCCTCGAACTCGACGGCCGAGGACGGCTGTTCGTCGCCGGACAGGCCTTCGGCGCCCGGGTCGTGGACGTCCGCAGCGGTGAGACCCTCGCCTCGTACACCCTCGCCACCACCACCCCCACCTTCGTCAACGACGTGGTGGTGACCCCGCGCGCCGCCTGGTTCACCGAGTCCAACCAGCCCGTCCTGTACGGCCTTCCGCTGGGCCGCGCCGGCACGCTGCCCGACCGGGAGGACGTCGTACGGCTGCCGCTCGGCGGCGACTGGCGCCAGAGCGCCGACGGCGCCCTCAACGCCAACGGCATCGCCCGCACCCCGGACGGCTCGGCCCTCCTCGTGGTGCAGGCCGGCGCCGGACTGCTGCACCGCGTCGACCCGCGCACCGGCACCACCCGGATCGTCGACCTGGGCGACGCCGCGCCGCTCACCAACGGGGACGGGCTGCTGGTCACCGGGCGCACCCTGTACGTGGTGCAGAACCGGCAGAACGCCGTCGACGTCTTCCGGCTCGCCCCCGACGGCCGCCGCGGGACCTTCGAGCGCCGGATCACCGACCCGGGCTTCGACGTGCCGACCACCGTGGCCGCCCACCGGGGCCGGCTCTACCTGCCCAACGCGCGGTTCACCACGACCCCGACACCGCAGACCACCTACACCGTGACCGCCGTCCGGGCCTGACGGCGAAGGGGCGGTACGCGAGCCGCGTACCGCCCCTTCGTGCAGTCCTTGTCCAGTCCTCGTGGACAGCCCTCGGCCAGCGCCGGGTCAGTCCTCGGACGTGTCCTCGTCGTCGTTCCCGGCCGGCCCCGGACCCCGCGAACCGCCCTGGGTCCCGCCCTCCCCGGTGCCGCCCGGCTTCGGCGGCCTGGGCGGACGGCCCCGGCCACCGGGGTTGTCCCGCAGGTACGAGGACGACGCCGTGCCCTCCCCGCCGTCCGCCGTTGCGTGGCCGCCCGGCGGGCTCACGTCCCGGCGCCGCAGATAGCGCTCGAACTCCCGTGCGATGGCCTCGCCCGACGCCTCCGGCAGCTCCGCGGTGTCCCGGGCCTCCTCCAGCGTCTGCACGTACTCGGCGACCTCGCTGTCCTCCGCGGCCAGCTGGTCCACGCCCACCTGCCACGCCCGCGCGTCCTCGGGCAGCTCGCCCAGCGGGATGCGCAGGTCGAGCAGGTCCTCCAGCCGGTTCAGCAGCGCCAGCGTCGCCTTCGGGTTGGGCGGCTGCGACACGTAGTGCGGCACCGCGGCCCACAGCGACACCGCGGGGACGCCCGCGTGCGTGCACGCCTCCTGGAGGACGCCGACGATGCCCGTCGGGCCCTCGTACTTGGTCTCCTCCAGGTCCATCCGCTGCGCCAGGTCCGGATCGGAGGTGACCCCGCTCACCGGCACGGGACGCGTGTGCGGGGTGTCGCCCAGCAGGGCGCCCAGGACGACCACCATCTCCACGCCCAGCTCGTGGGCGAAGCCCAGCAGCTCGTTGCAGAACGAGCGCCAGCGCATGGACGGTTCGATGCCGCGCACCAGCACCAGGTCGCGCGGCTTGTCGCCGCCGACCCGCACGACCGACAACCGGGTCGTCGGCCACGTGATCCTGCGCACGCCGCCGTCCATGAACACCGTGGGGCGGTTGACCTGGAAGTCGTAGTAGTCCTCGGCGTCCAGCGCCGCGAACACCTCGCCCTTCCACTCCTTCTCCAGATGCGCGACCGCGGTCGAGGCGGCGTCGCCGGCATCGTTCCAGCCCTCGAACGCGGCCACCATGACCGGGTCGATCAGCTCGGGAACCCCCTCGAGCTCGATCACCCAGTGCCTCCTTCCGACGTGCCCTCGCGTACGTCCCAACCTTACGGCGTCCGGCAAGGGCGCCCGCAGCCCCCTTGCACGGGGGAGTGAACGGATCACTGCCCCTTCCGCCGCCCCGGGACACCCCCAGGGCCCCGGCGCGTACGGCGAGCGCTCCCGGAGGCACACGGCCGGATTCGGCCGGACTCAGAGGGTGGACCGCAGCCACTGCTCCACGCTGGCGATGTGCACGGTCGCCCAGGAGCGCGCCGCCTCGGCGTCCCGGTCGCGCAGCGCGGCCAGGATCGCCCGGTGCTCGCGCAGGGTGCGGGCGACCGCGTCCTCCTGGGTCAGACCGCGCCAGATCCGGGCCCGGGTGGTCGGCCCGGACAGCCCGTCGAGCAGGGAGCACAGCACCGAGTTCCCGGAGGTCTGCACGATGCCGCGGTGGAACTCCAGGTCGCCGGCGACCAGTTCCTCCACCGAGGGCGCGGTGCCGAGCATGTCCAGCTGGGCGGCGAGCGCGTCGAGCTGCTCGTCGCTGATCCGGGAGACGGCCATGGCGGTGGCGGCCGGCTCCAGGATGCGGCGCACGGCGAGGAACTCCAGGACCGTGTCGTCGCGGTGGAAGTCGACGACGAAGCTCATGGCCTCCAGGAGCAGCTGCGGGTCCAGGCTGGTGACGTACGTGCCGTCGCCCTGGCGCACGTCCAGGATGCGGATCAGCGACAGCGCGCGCACGGCCTCGCGCAGCGAGTTGCGGGACAGGCCCAGCTCGGCCGCCAGCTCGCTCTCCTTGGGCAGCCGGTCTCCGGGGTGCAGCGCACCGGAGACGATCATGTCCTTGATCTTCTCGATCGCCTCGTCGGTCACTGCCATGGCGGTACCTCCCTGGGTGCTGAGACATCCGATGTCTCAGCACATTATGGGGGTACGGCACACGGGTCCGCCCGGTCGGTCGCCCGCCGGACGGCGCGGGCTCCCGGAACCGGCCGCGGCGGTCGACCGCGCCCGGCCCCGGGCGAGATGACGAGGTGTCAGCCGCCGAACGCCTTCACGGCCTGGTAGTAGGTCCAGGCCGTGCCGTCGCAGGCGGTTTTCGTCGCGCCGTTGTAGGCGACGCACACGCGCTTGAGGTCCTCGTACAGGGCGCTGTCGAGGCGGGCCTTGTTGGCGCTGAACGTGCCGGCGGCCTTGTAGTTGCGGTAGCCGAAGTCGTGCCGCGCGCAGGACGTGGCGAAGGGGAAGCCGAAGGGGTTGTCGGGCGAGGAGGAGCAGTAGTCGGTGGACCAGTCGAACGCGTAGGCGCTCCACGCGGCCTGGTTGGCGCGGGCGGCGGCCCACGCGTTGTAGCTGGACGCGCTGGTCTGGGTCCAGCCGGCCAGCACCTGGGGCTTGTCGGCGGGCGCCGCGGTGGCGGCGGTTGCGGTGGCGGTGACCGTGACAAGGGCGAGGGTCGTGGCCGCGAGGCCGGTGGCGAGTCTTCGACGCATCCCACACCTCCATGACGACCGCGATCCGGATCTCGGATCGCAGGTTCATGACAATGAAGGTGCCGGTTCGGATCTGCTTTTCGTACCGCACGTGTCCTAATGGACCGTTAACTCTTCGACATGACAGGAAATCAGGGACAGTTGGGACGGCCGGGGCGGTCGGGACAACGAGGAGGGGCGGCTCCACCGGTGTGGAACCGCCCCTCGTGGCCCGGCCCGTGGGGCCGGCGCTACCGCGTCACGGCCTCCTGTCCAACAGGTCCTGGACGCCCGCCCGGACCTCGTCGGTGGCGAGGCCCCGGATCGTCAGCGTCGTACGGCGGCGCAGCACGTCGTCCGCCGTCTGCGCCCACTCGTTGTCCCGCGCCCACACGACCTGCGCCCAGATCTCCGGGGCGTCCGGGTGGATCCGCGCGGCCAGCTCCGGGTTCTCGTTGGCCAGCCGGGCGACGTCGAAGGCCAGCGAACCGTAGTGGGTGGCCAGGTGCCGGGCGGTGTCGGCGGCCATGCGCGGACCCGGCGCCGGACCGTCCACCAGGAGGCGGTGGGCCACCGCGCGCGGGTTGGCGACCCCGGGCAGCGGCAGCTTCTTCGGCAGCGAGCCGATGGGTTCGAAGTCCTCGCCCAGCGGCCGGCCCGGCAGCGACTCCAGCTTCTTCATGACCGTGCGGCCGATGTGCCGGAAGGTGGTCCACTTGCCGCCCGCGACGGACAGCATCCCGCCCGCGCCCTCGGTCACCACCGTCTCGCGCCGGGCCTTGGCGGTGTCGCCGGGACCGCCCGGCAGCACCCGCAGCCCGGCGAAGGAGTAGGTGATCAGGTCGCGGTCGAGCTGCTGGTCGCGGATCGAGAACGCGGCCTCGTCGAGTATCTGCGCGGTGTCCTTCTCGGTGACCGCGACGTCGGCCGGGTCGCCCTCGTACGACTCGTCGGTCGTGCCCAGCAGGAGCATGTCCTCCCAGGGCAGCGCGAAGGTGATGCGGTACTTGTCGATCGGCGTCGCGAGCGCGGCCTTCCAGGGTGCCGTGCGCCTGAGGACCAGGTGCGCGCCCTTCGACAGCCGGATCGACGGCGCCGCGTGCCGGTCCTCCATGCGGCGCAGGTGGTCCACCCACGGGCCGGTC
Organism: Streptomyces sp. NPDC026672; assembly: GCF_040638185.1. Classification (NCBI taxonomy): domain Bacteria; kingdom Bacillati; phylum Actinomycetota; class Actinomycetes; order Kitasatosporales; family Streptomycetaceae; genus Streptomyces; species Streptomyces sp. NPDC026672. The sequence goes on along the minus strand of NZ_JBEZXS010000005.1, from coordinate 290,218 downwards.
GCGTTCAGCACGAGCCGGGCGTCCACCCCGAACTCGTCGCCGGACAGCCGGTCGCGCAGTTCCGCCCCGGTCACCCGGCCCCGGGTGAAGCGCAGCCCGGTGACCTCGGCGTGGTTGAGGACGACCGTGCCCGCCTCGACGGCCGCGCGGACCGTCATCAGCGCCATGCGCGCGTCGTTCATCTGGTCGTCGCCGTACACGGCCACGGCCCTGAGGTTGTCGGTGCGCAGCTCCGGCACGTCCTGCGCCGCCTTGGCGGGGGAGAGCAGGTGGCCCACGCCGTCGCCGAACGCGGACAGCGCGGAGTAGGCGAAGACGCCCGCCCCGAGCTTCGCCGCGCCGTGCGGCCCGCCCTTGTACACGGGGAGGTAGAAGGTGAGCGGGTTCGCCAGGTGGGGGGCCACCTGGCGGGAGACCGCACGGCGCTCGAAGTGGTTCTCCGCCACCAGCTTCACCGCGCCGGTCTGGAGGTAGCGCAGACCGCCGTGGAGGAGCTTGGAGGAGGCCGAGGAGGTGGCGCCGGCGAAGTCGCCGGCGTCGACCAGAGCCACCCTGAGACCGGACTGCGCGGCGTGCCAGGCGGTGGAGATGCCCAGGATGCCGCCGCCGATGACGAGGAGGTCGTACGACGCCTTGGAGAGCTGCTCCCGGGTCTCGGCGCGGCTCGGGTTGGAACCGGAGGCCGGGTGCGTCCCCAGGGCAGGCACGGACTGCAGGGCGGGCTGACTGGTCATGTGGGGTGTCTACTCCTCGTGCTCGATCCAGCCCATGGTCCGCTCGACGGCCTTGAGCCAGTTCTTGTATTCACGGTCGCGGGTCTCCGCGTCCATGCGGGGGGTCCACTCGGCGGCCCGGCGCCAGTTGGCGCGCAGGTCGTCGGTGTTGGTCCAGAAGCCGACGGCGAGACCGGCGGCGTAGGCGGCGCCGAGGCAGGTGGTCTCGGCGACCATCGGCCGCACCACGGGGGCGTCGAGGACGTCCGAGAGGGTCTGCATCAGCAGGTTGTTGGCGGTCATGCCGCCGTCGACCTTGAGGGTGACCAGTTCGTCGCCGGAGTCCTTGACCATGGCGTCGGCGATCTCCCGGGTCTGCCAGGCGGTGGCCTCCAGGACGGCGCGGGCGAGGTGGGCCTTGGTGACGTACCGGGTCAGGCCGGCGATCACACCGCGGGCGTCGGAGCGCCAGTGCGGGGCGAACAGGCCGGAGAAGGCCGGTACGAAGTAGGCGCCGCCGTTGTCCTCGACGGACAGGGCGAGCGTCTCGATCTCGGCGGCGGTCGAGATCAGGCCCATCTGGTCCCGCATCCACTGCACCAGCGAGCCGGTGACGGCGATCGAGCCCTCCAGGGCGTAAACCGTGGGCTGCTCGCCGATCTTGTAGCCGACCGTGGTGAGCAGACCGGCGTAGGAGTTGATGATCTTGCTGCCGGTGTTCATGACCATGAACGTGCCGGTGCCGTACGTCGACTTGGTCTCGCCCTCGGAGAAGCAGGTCTGGCCGAACAGGGCCGCCTGCTGGTCGCCGAGCGCGGAGGCGACCGGGATGCCGCCGAGCAGCTCGCCGAGGCGTCCGCCGGTGATCTCGCCGTAGACCTCCGCGGAGGAGCGGATCTCCGGCAGCATCGTGAGCGGGACGCCGATGGACTCGGCGATCTTCGGGTCCCACTGCATGGTGTGCAGGTTCATCAGGAGGGTGCGGGAGGCGTTGGTGACGTCGGTGACGTGCCGGCCGCCGTCCACGCCGCCGGTCAGGTTCCAGATGACCCAGCTGTCCATGGTGCCGAAGAGGATGTCGCCCGCCTCGGCGCGCTCCTTCAGGCCCTCGACGTTGTCGAGCAGCCAGCGGGCCTTGGGGCCGGCGAAGTAGGAGGCCAGCGGCAGGCCGGTCTCGCGGCGGAAGCGGTCCTGGCCGACGTTGCGCCCGAGCTCCTTGCACAGCGCGTCGGTGCGGGTGTCCTGCCAGACGATGGCGTGGTGGACGGGTTCACCGGTGTTCCTGTCCCACAGGACGGTGGTCTCGCGCTGGTTGGTGATGCCGATCGCCTTGATGTCGTCGCGGGTGATGCCCGCCTTCTCGACGGCTCCGGCGACGACCTCCTGGACGTTGGTCCAGATCTCGTTGGCGTCGTGCTCGACCCAGCCCGGCTTGGGGAAGATCTGCTCGTGCTCCTTCTGGTCGACGGAGACGATGCGGCCGTCCCGGTCGAAGACGATGCAGCGGCTGGAGGTCGTGCCCTGGTCGATGGCGGCGATGAACGGGCCGGCCGTGTGGGCGTCGGTCACTGTGTGCTCCTGGGGTTCCGTGTTCTTGGGCGGTACGTACGGCGCGTGCCGGAGGCTCGGTGCTCGGGTCGGAGATCTCTGGGCAGAGGTCCCTCTAAGCAAAAGCGACGTTGTAGATGCCCGCAGCGACGGCGCCGCCGATCAGCGGACCGACCACCGGGATCCAGGCGTAGCTCCAGTCGGAGCCGCCCTTGTTGGGCAGGGGGAGCAGGGCGTGCACGATGCGCGGACCGAGGTCGCGGGCCGGGTTGATCGCGTAGCCGGTGGGACCGCCGAGGGAGAGGCCGATGGCGACCACGACGAGGGCGGTGATCAGGGCGCCCAGGGTGCCGAGGCCGTTGCCGTCGCCGTTGAGGCCCTGGGTGAGGACGGCGAGCACCAGGACGACGGTGCCGATGACCTCCGTGGCCAGGTTCTGCACGGCGTTGCGGATCTCCGGGCCGGTGGAGAAGATCCCCAGGACCGGGCCCGCGCCCTTCTCCTCGGCCTCGACGGCCTTGACCGCGGTGGCCTGGGCGCCCGGACCGCCGACGATCTCGCGGTCGGTGAGGTGCGCGTGGAACTGGCCGTAGTAGGCCACCCAGACGAGGGCGGCGCCGATCATGGCGCCGAGCAGCTGGCCGGCCCAGTAGACCGGGACGTGGCTCCAGTCGCCGTCCTTGATGGCGAGCGCGAGGGTCACGGCCGGGTTGAGGTGCGCGCCGGACAGGGGCGCGGAGGTGTAGACGGCCGTCAGTACGGCGAAACCCCATCCGAAGGCGATGGCGAGCCAGCCGGCACCGCGGGCCTTGGATGCCTTCAGGGTCACGGCGGCGCAGACGCCACCGCCGAGCAGGATGAGTACGGCGGTACCGATGGTCTCGCCGATGAAGATGTCGGAGCTGGACACCCGCGACTCCTTTGTCCTTCGTCCAGGGAAACCGAAACCCGGGTCCCTCCGGGTGTTCTGGCGCCCTCGGGGGGTGAGAGCTGTCCCGGTCCTGGCCTTGTCACACTCTAGCGCGTAATGCCGTTAGGTGTTCGACAATGCCGACCGTTGGACGGGAGTCTTGCTCCGGCGTCATAGGTGCGTCAAGGGTTCGGTTCTCGAAACCCCGATCGTTATTGATTGCCCAGGGCCATCGGTCCTCGCACATCCGAACACGGCGCGGCGCAGTGGTACGCAGGCCGGTGATGTCGAACTTTGCACCGCTTTGTCCACCTCAGGGTACGACCGAGGCCGGAACGCCGACAGGCGAACCGGCCTCGGTGATCACCTCGGTGACCGGTGGGGCGGGCCCCTCAGAACCGCTGGGCGCCCAGGTCCCGCGACACCGAACGGGCGCAGTCCCGCACGGCCGCGATCAGCTCGGGACGCAACTCCCCGTCCCGGCACAGCCGTTCCACCGCGCCCGCGACGCCGACCGCCCCCACCGGCATCCGCCGCCGGTCGTGGATCGGGGCCGCGATGGACGCCACGCCCTCCCAGGTCTCCTCGACGTCCGCCGCGTACCCCCGCGCGCGCGTGAGGTCCAGGACGCCCTCGAACCCCTCCAGGTCGCACACCGTGCGCTCCGTGAAGCTCTTGCGCTGCGCCTCCAGCGCCTCGCTGTGCGCCACCGGGTCGTACGCCGACAGCACCTTGCCCAGCGCCGTGGAGTGCAGCGGCTGCATCGCCCCGATCTCCAGCACCTGCCGGCTGTCGTCGGGGCGGAACACGTGGTGCACGATCAGCACCCCCTGCTGGTGCAGCACCCCCAGGTACACGCTCTCCCCGCTGGAGCGGGCCAGGTCGTCCGTCCACACCAGGGCCCGCGCCCGCAGTTCGTGCACGTCCAGGTACGTCGTGCCCAGGCGCAGCAGCTCGGCGCCCAGCTGGTAGCGCCCGGAGGCGTCGTCCTGCTCCACGAAGCCCTCCTGCTGGAGGGTGCGCAGGATGCCGTGCGCGGTGCCCTTGGCGAGGCCCAGCGACGAGGCGATGTCCGAGAGGCCGAGCCGTCGCTCGCCCCCCGCCAGCAGCCGCAGCATCGCGGCCGCCCGCTCGAGCGACTGGATGTTCCGTGCCATCGCCCCACTGCCTCCGTCCTCTTCGCGCGTCGATGGGTGACGCAGCGCTGCCCTTGTTCGGCAATGCCGAACACTACCGGTCCATGTCGACCTCCCGCCAACGGTTGGCCGACACCTGTCGTGTCGTGGGCGGGGGGTGTGTCCCGGCGCCCGTCCGGCCCCGCCCGCCGTCCGTCCGCGACCGGGTGCGGCACACCGCCACACCCGTCCGCCTCGTGGACGCCCTGCCCATCCAAGCCCACTCCCCGTTAGGCTGGCGCCGTGCGTCCCGCCCGGTCCGCTCCGGGATGCCGCATAGCCGACAGCCGTCGCATTTCAGGGAGCCCCACATGGCGTCGTCGCCACCGTCCCCTTCCACCGACAGCCGGGCCCGTGCGTCCGCGCTCCGAGAGGCCCTCGCCACCCGGGTGGTGGTCGCCGACGGAGCCATGGGCACCATGCTCCAGGCCCAGGACCCCACCCTCGAGGACTTCGAGCACCTCGAAGGGTGCAACGAGGTACTCAACCTCACCCGCCCCGACATCGTCCGCTCCGTCCACGAGGCGTACTTCGCCGTGGGCGTCGACTGCGTCGAGACCAACACGTTCGGGGCCAACCACACCGCCCTCGGCGAGTACGACATCTCCCACCGCGTCCAGGAGCTCTCCGAGGCCGGCGCCCGCGTCGCCCGCGAGGTCGCCGACGGCTTCACCGCCCGCGACGGCCGCCCGCGCTGGGTCCTCGGCTCCATGGGCCCCGGCACCAAGCTGCCCACCCTGGGCCACGCCCCGTACACCGTGCTGCGCGACTCCTACCAGCGCAACGCCGAGGGCCTGGTCGCCGGCGGCGCCGACGCCCTGCTCGTCGAGACCACCCAGGACCTCCTCCAGACCAAGGCCGCCGTCCTCGGCGCCCGCCGCGGCCTCGACGCCCTCGGCCTCGACCTGCCGGTGATCGTGTCGGTGACCGTCGAGACCACCGGCACCATGCTGCTCGGCTCCGAGATCGGCGCCGCCCTGACGGCGCTGGAACCCCTCGGCATCGACATGATCGGCCTGAACTGCGCCACCGGCCCGGCCGAGATGAGCGAGCACCTGCGCCACCTCGCGCGCAACGCCCGGATCCCGCTGTCCTGCATGCCCAACGCGGGCCTGCCGGTCCTCGGCAAGGACGGCGCCCACTACCCGCTGGCCCCGTCCCAGCTCGCCGACGCCCAGGAGACCTTCGTCGGCGAGTACGGCCTCTCCCTCGTCGGCGGCTGCTGCGGCACCACGCCCGAGCACCTGCGCCAGGTCGTCGAGCGCGTCCGCGGCCTCACCCCGCCCGCCCGCGACCCGCGGCCCGAGCCCGGCGCCGCCTCCCTCTACCAGAACGTCCCCTTCCGCCAGGACACCGCCTACCTGGCCATCGGCGAACGCACCAACGCCAACGGCTCCAAGAAGTTCCGCGAGGCCATGCTGGAGGGCCGCTGGGACGACTGCGTGGAGATGGCGCGCGAGCAGATCCGCGAGGGCGCGCACATGCTCGACCTGTGCGTCGACTACGTCGGCCGGGACGGCGTCGCCGACATGGAGGAACTGGCCGGCCGCTTCGCCACCGCCTCCACCCTGCCGATCGTCCTCGACTCCACCGAGGTCGACGTCCTGCGCGCGGGCCTGGAGAAGCTCGGCGGCCGCGCGGTCATCAACTCCGTCAACTACGAGGACGGCGACGGCCCGGAGTCCCGCTTCGCCAAGGTCACCACGCTGGCGCGGGAGCACGGCGCCGCGCTGATCGCGCTGACCATCGACGAGGAGGGCCAGGCCCGCACCCCGGAGAAGAAGGTCGAGATCGCCGAACGGCTCATCGCCGACCTCACCGGGAACTGGGGCATCCGCGAGGAGGACATCCTCGTCGACACCCTGACCTTCACCATCTGCACGGGCCAGGAGGAGTCCCGCGGGGACGGCATCGCCACCATCGAGGCGATCCGCGAACTCAAGCGCCGCCACCCCGACGTCCAGACCACGCTCGGCCTGTCGAACATTTCCTTCGGCCTCAACCCGGCCGCCCGCATCCTGCTCAACTCGGTCTTCCTCGACGAATGCGTCAAGGCCGGCCTGGACTCGGCGATCGTCCACGCCTCGAAGATCCTGCCGATCGCGAGGTTCAGCGAGGAAGAGGTCCGTACCGCCCTCGACCTGATCCACGACCGCCGCTCCGCCCAGCAGGGCGACAAGCCGGCCTACGACCCCCTCCAGAAGCTCATGCAGCTCTTCGAGGGCGCCACCGCCAAGTCCCTCAAGGCCGGCAAGGCCGAGGAACTGGCGGCCCTCCCGCTGGAGGAGCGCCTCAAGCGCCGCATCATCGACGGCGAGAAGAACGGCCTGGAGGCCGACCTCGACGCGGCCCTCCAGGACCGCCCCGCCCTCGACATCGTCAACGAGACCCTGCTGGACGGCATGAAGGTCGTCGGCGAACTGTTCGGCTCCGGCCAGATGCAGCTCCCGTTCGTCCTCCAGTCCGCCGAGGTCATGAAGACCGCCGTCGCCCACCTCGAACCCCACATGGAGAAGTCGGACGCCGAGGGCAAGGGCACCATCGTGCTCGCCACCGTGCGCGGCGACGTCCACGACATCGGCAAGAACCTCGTCGACATCATCCTGTCCAACAACGGCTACAACGTCGTCAACCTCGGCATCAAGCAGCCCGTCTCCGCGATCCTGGAGGCCGCCGAGGAGCACCGGGCCGACGTCATCGGCATGTCCGGGCTCCTGGTCAAGTCCACGGTGATCATGAAGGAGAACCTGGAGGAGCTGAACCAGCGCGGCCTGGCGGCGGACTACCCCGTCATCCTCGGCGGCGCGGCGCTCACCCGGGCGTACGTTGAGCAGGACCTGCACGAGTTGTACGAGGGCGAAGTCCGCTACGCGCGCGACGCGTTCGAGGGGCTGCGGCTCATGGACGCGCTCATCGGCGTCAAGCGCGGGCTGCCCGGCGCCGAGTTGCCGGAGCTGAGGCAGCGCCGGGTGCGGCGGACCGCCGTCGCCGAGGTCGAGGAGCGGCCCGAGGAGGGCCACGTCCGCTCCGACGTCGCCGTCGACAACCCCGTGCCCGTCCCGCCGTTCTGGGACACCCGGGTCGTCAAGGGCATCCAGCTCAAGGAGTACGCCGGGTGGCTGGACGAGGGCGCGCTGTTCAAGGGGCAGTGGGGGCTCAAGCAGGCCCGCGCCGGTGACGGACCGACGTACGAGGAACTCGTCGAGACGGACGGCAGGCCCCGGCTGCGCGGGCTGCTCGACCGGCTCCAGACCGAGGGACTGCTCGAAGCGGCCGTGGTCCACGGCTACTTCCCCTGTGTCTCCAAGGACGACGACCTGATCATCCTGGACGACGCGGGCAACGAGCGGACCCGGTTCACGTTCCCGCGCCAGCGCCGCGGGCGGCGGCTGTGCCTCGCGGACTTCTTCCGGCCGGAGGAGTCGGGGGAGACGGACGTGGTCGGCCTCCAGGTCGTCACCGTCGGCTCGCGCATCGGGGAGGAGACAGCCAAGCTGTTCGAGGCGAACGCCTACCGGGAGTACCTCGAACTGCACGGCCTCTCGGTGCAGTTGGCCGAGGCGCTCGCGGAGTACTGGCACGCTCGGGTGCGTGCGGAGCTGGGCTTCGCAGGGGAGGACCCGCAGGCGATGGAGGACATGTTCGCCCTCGGGTACCGGGGCGCCCGCTTCTCCCTCGGCTACGGCGCCTGTCCTGACCTGGAGGACCGCGCGAAGATCGCCGAGCTCCTCCGGCCCGAACGCATCGGCGTCCACCTCTCGGAGGAGTTCCAGCTCCACCCCGAGCAGTCCACGGACGCCATCGTGATCCACCACCCGGAGGCCAAGTACTTCAACGCCCGCTGACCCCTCCGGGGGTCGGCCGGAAGCCCACCTGAACCCGGCTGTCCGGACCGCCCGAGCCGGGCGGAGCGGGAGCGGGAGCGGGCTCGGCCGGATTCCGCGGGCGCGGGTGGGTCCGGCGCCGTCGCGGGGCAGGCGGGGGTCGTTCCCGGGCGGGGTGTGGTGCGGAGTTCCGGGTCTCCCGGTCCGTGCGGGCTCGGGGTCCGGCGGCTGCCGACCCCGCCGGCCGGAGCGGGCCCCGGTCGGGGTCCAAGGGGCGTGCAAGGCGTTTTGTCCGAGGGCGACGTAGACTGGTCGGTCCATTGCAGGCCGGTTCCCCGCGCGGGAGCCGGCCTGGTCGTCCCTCAAGGAGGTGCGCCCGGATGACCACAACGGTCCCCGCGCTCGGAACCCGTTCGGCGGAAGGCTCGGCCCTGCAGGCCGTGCTGCTCGACATGGACGGCACCCTGGTGGACACCGAAGGGTTCTGGTGGGACGTCGAGGTCGAGGTCTTCGCCGCCCTCGGTCACCGCCTCGACGACTCCTGGCGGCACGTCGTCGTCGGCGGCCCCATGACCCGCAGCGCCGGCTTCCTCATCGAGGCGACCGGCGCCGACGTCCCCCTCGCCGAGCTGTGCGTCCTGCTCAACCAGGGCTTCGAGGAGCGTATCGCCGACGTCCTGCCCCTGATGCCGGGCGCCGCCCGTCTCCTCACCGAACTGCACGAGCAGCAGATCCCCACCGCCCTGGTCTCCGCCTCCCACCGCCGCATCATCGACCGGGTGCTCACCTCCCTCGGCCCCCACCACTTCGCCCTGTCCGTCGCGGGCGACGAGGTCTCCCGCACCAAGCCGTACCCCGACCCGTATCTGCTCGCGGCCACCGGCCTCGGCGCGGATCCGGCCAGGTGCGCGGTGGTCGAGGACACCGCGACCGGTGTCGCCGCCGCGGAGGCCGCCGGCTGCCACGTCGTCGCCGTCCCCTCCCTCGCGCCCATCGCCCCCGCAGCCCGCCGCACCGTCGTGCCCTCCCTCGAACAGGTGGACCTCGCTTTTCTCCGCGGCCTCATGACGGAAATGCGCTGACCCGTCCGCCCGGCGCGCAAAGCACACGGAACAAAAACCCGGCGCTGTACACCCGCGGTAATTCGAAGCAGGCCGCGTGGCCGAATTCAGGTAGCGACCAACTCAGTTGAGAGTGTGAGGTTCCCCACTTTCCCGGGGGTCGACATTCGTGCCCGCATGTGCCGGACCCCCTTCCGCGGGGGCGTCCGGCACGCCTTTGTGTCCCGATTGATGGAACGCTGCACGAATCCTGCCGCTGTCGGGTTTTCAATGCGTCCGCACCCGGTTTCGCTGCGTGATGGGACCTCAACTCCGGCGGCCGTGAACCCTCGTGCGGGTCCGGACTAGTGTCGTCGCGAGAACATCGCCCCTACCCCCGTGATCCGCAGCGACACCCCTGCATGTGGAATACACGGACTCGAACAGTCCTGGAGAATCTCGAGCATGAACCGCAAGACTTTGGTGCTGCCGGCCGTGGTCGGTCTGCTCGCGCCGGTTCTCGCCGCGTGCGGTGGAGCGGACAGCGGCAGCGACGGTGGCGAAGCGATCGTCGTCGGCACCACGGACCGGTTCACCGCCACGAAGGACGCACCGGCGCCGCTCGACCCGGCGTACGCCTACGACGTCGGCACCTGGAACATCCTGCGCCAGACGGTCCAGACCCTGATGATCCAGCCCAAGGGCGAGGGCGACCCGATCCCGGAGGCCGCCGAGAGCTGCGGCTTCACCGACAGCGGCAACGAGCGCTACGCGTGCAAGCTCCGCGACGGCCTCAAGTTCTCCAACGGGGAGTCGATCACCGCCGAGGACGTCAAGTTCTCCATCGAGCGTGCCCTGCGCATCAAGGCCGACTCCGGTGTGTTCGCCCTGCTCTCCACCATCGACACCGTCGAGACCCAGGGCGACCGCGATGTGATCTTCCACCTCAAGGACGCGGACGCCACCTTCCCGTACAAGCTGTCCACCCCGGTCGCGGGCATCGTCAACCCGAAGGACTACAAGGAGGACAAGCTCCGCGACGGTTTCGCGATCGACGGCTCCGGCCCGTACACGATCCGGACCGACGCCAAGGACAACGCGATCGTCACCGCGACGTTCACCAAGAACCCCCACTACAAGGGGAGTCTGAAGGTGAACAACGACAAGGTGGAGATGCGCTCCTTCGACGACGCGGCCGCGATGGGCACCGCCATCGACAAGGGCGACATCGACGTGATGACCCGCAGCATGTCGCCCGCCCAGATCTCCAAGCTGGACACCGGCTCCGACGAGAACGTCGACCTCGTCGAGATGCCCGGCCTGGAGATCCGCTACCTCGGCTTCAACACCGACGCGCCCACCGTGAAGTCGAAGGCCGTCCGCCAGGCGATGGCCCAGCTCGTCGACCGCGGCGAACTCGTCGCCAAGGTCTACGGCTCCCAGGCCGAACCGCTGTACTCCATGGTCCCGGCCACCATCACGGGCCACTCCAACGCCTTCTTCAACAGGTACGGCGACCCGAACAAGGACAAGGCCAAGGAACTCCTGGAGCAGGCCGGGGTCACCACCCCGGTCAAGCTCACCATGCACTACACGACCGACCACTACGGCCCGGCCACCAAGCAGGAGTTCGAGGTCCTCCAGAAGCAGCTGAACGACAGCGGCCTGTTCGACGTCGACATCAAGGGCACCCCCTGGGACACCTTCCGCCCCGCGGAGCAGAAGGGCGCCTACGACGTCTACGGCATGGGCTGGTTCCCCGACTTCCCGGACGCGGACAACTACATCGCGCCGTTCCTGGACAAGGACAACACCATCGGATCGCCGTACGTGAACAACAGGATCCGTGGCTCCCTGCTCCCGGACTCCCGTCGTGAGGCCGACCGCCTCGCCGCGGCCAAGAGCCTCACCACCATCCAGGACATCACCGCCGAGGACGTCCCCGTGCTGCCGCTGTGGCAGGGCAAGCAGTACGTCGCCTCCCGCAACGACATCACCGGCGCGGCCTACGCCCTCAACTCCTCCTCCACGCTCCAGCTCTGGGAGCTGAGCCGGGGTGTGAGCGGCTGACGCCCCTCGCACGACGCCGTACACACCGGTGGCCGGTCCCGCCCGCGAGGGGAGGGAACCGGCCACCGGTTCGTTCACGGCCCGGCAGCGGCACCGGCCCGGCAGGAGCGTCACTGGGCGCCGGGACGCACCAGACCGCTCTCGTACGCGTACACCGCCGCCTGCACCCGGTCCCGCAGGCCCAGCTTGGTCAGCACATGCCCCACGTGCGTCTTCACCGTCGTCTCGCTGACGAACAGGTCCGCCGCGATCTCGGCGTTCGACAGCCCCCGCGCCACCAGCTTCAGCACCTCGACCTCGCGGTCCGTCAGCGTGTGCAGCGTGTCCGGCACCGGGTCCTCGCCGGACGGCAGGTGCGTCGCGTACTTGTCCAGCAGCCGGCGCGTGATGCTCGGCGCCAGCATCGCCTCGCCCGCCGCCACCACCCGGATCGCCTGCACCAGCTCATTGGCCGGCGCGTCCTTCAGCAGGAACCCGCTGGCCCCCGCGCGCAGCGCCTCCACCACGTACTCGTCCAGGTCGAACGTGGTCAGCACCAGCACCTTCGCCGGACCGTCCCGGCCCGGACCCGTGATCTGGCGGGTCGCCTCCACCCCGTCCATGCGGGGCATGCGGATGTCCATGAGCACCACGTCCGGCTGGAGGGCACGGACCTGGTCGAGGGCCTGGAGGCCGTCCCCGGCCTCACCCACGACCGCGATGTCCTGCTCCGCCTCCAGGATCATCCGGAAGCCGGTACGCAGCAGGGGCTGGTCGTCGACCAGTAGGACACGGATGGCCACCTGAGTCTCCTTCGCTAGTCCGGGCCCATTCTGCCCTGCGGCACGGCCCCGGAGTCCGGCGCCCTCACGGGCAGCGGATACGGCGGGGGAGTGCCCCCGAACTCCGGGCAGTGCTCCCGGTGGTCGCACCAGCCGCACAGCTTCGTCCGGCGCGGCCGCCACTCACCCGTCTCCGTCGCCAGCCGGATCGCCTCCCACAGCGCCAGGAGCTTGCGCTCCACCCGCTCCAGATCGGCGAGCACCGGGTCGTACGTCAGCACCTCCCCGCTCCCCAGGTACACGAGCTGGAGACGCCGGGGGATCACCCCTTTCAGCCGCCACACGACCAGCGCGTAGAACTTCATCTGGAACAGCGCGCCCTCCGCGTACTCCGGGCGGGGCGCCTTGCCCGTCTTGTAGTCGACGATCCGCACCTCGCCGGTCGGCGCCACGTCCACCCGGTCGATGATCCCGCGCAGCCGCAGCCCGGAGTCCAGCTCGGCCTCCACGAACAGCTCGCGCTCGGCCGGCTCCAGCCGCGTGGGGTCCTCCAGCGTGAACCAGCGCTCCACCAGCCGCTCCGCCTCGGCCAGCCAGGTCGCCAGCCGCTCGCCCTCCGGGTCGTCGGCGAACAGCTCCACGACCTCCGGCCGGGTCTCCCGCAGCCGGTCCCACTGGCCGGGGATCAGCGATCTGGCGCGGGGCGCCGTGCGCTCGGCCGCGGGCGCGTCGAACAACCGCTCGAGTACCGCGTGCACCAGCGTGCCCCGCGTCGCCGCCTCGCTGGGCTTCTCCGGCAGCCGGTCGATCACCCGGAACCGGTAGAGCAGCGGGCACTGCATGAAGTCACCGGCGCGGGAAGGGGAGAGGGACGTGGGCGCCGTCGCGTCCCGCCCCGCCCCCGTGACACCCTCGATGCTGCTGTCCATGACCACAGACCATACGTGCCGCCACTGACAGTGACCCAGCCGCGGACCGCACGGCGCACGACGGCCGCACGAACCGGAGGGGTGCCGGGGCGGAACGCACGGCGACGGACGCATACCATCGACCCCAGACCCCTCCGCCCGGCCGGCGCGGAGAACGTTTCGAACGAGGGGACACCGTGGACGTGAGCGGCGGCAGCGGGCACCCGCGCCCCGGCGGCGACGAGCCGACCGAACACCCCGCCCCGACGGCACCCCCGCCTCCGGAGGACCCGCCCACCCCCGACGGCGCGACACCGGACGACACGGCGACGCCCCGGGACGAGCGCCCCGCATCCGCCCCCGAACAGCACCCGACACCCGGGCAGCACCCCGCCCCCGGGCCCGAGCGCGCGCCCGGACCGGAGTCCGGCGCGGAACCCGCGCAGGGCCCCGCGACCGAGCACGAGCCCGCGGACGAGTCCGGGCCCCGGCACCGGCGGACGACCGGACCCTCGGCGGACCGCGAGCCCGCACCCGGTCAGCAGGCCGGGGCGGAATCCGGGCAGCCGTTCGGCCGGGCCCCCGCGGACCGGCCCGAGCCCCCGCGCGAACCCACGGCCGGGGACGAGGCACCGCACGTCGCTCCCGTACCGCCGCGGCACGGCGCCCCCGCGTCGCCGCCCCCGGGCCCCGGCGCCCCGCACACCCACCGTTCCCACGCGCACGGCGGCCCGGCCGGTGGACAGACCCCGCCGCGGGGACGGGAGCCCGGCGGCGGACTGCTCATGGGGAAGCCGTTCGGAGTGCCCGTGTACGTCGCGCCCAGCTGGTTCCTCGTCGCCGCGCTGATCACCTGGGTCTTCGGCGGCCAACTGGACCGCGTCCTGCCCGAACTCGGCGCCGCCCGCTACCTCGTCTCCCTCTTCTTCGCCGTCGCCTTCTACGCCTCCGTCCTCGTCCACGAACTCGCCCACACCGTCGCGGCCATCCGCTACAAACTCCCCGTCCGCCGCATCCAGCTCCAGTTCTTCGGCGGCGTCTCCGAGATCGAGAAGGAGGCCGAGACCCCCGGACGGGAGTTCGTCCTCGCCTTCGTCGGCCCCCTCCTCTCCCTCGTCCTGGCCGGTCTCTTCTACCTCGCCATGCAGCCCGTGCGCCCCGGCACCGTCCCCGGCGTCCTGCTGGCCGGCCTGATGGTCTCCAACCTCATCGTCGCCGCCTTCAACCTGCTGCCCGGCCTCCCCCTCGACGGCGGCCGCATGCTCCGCGCCGTCGTCTGGAAGATCACCGGCAGGCCCATGAGCGGCACCATCGCCGCCGCCTGGGTCGGCCGCGCCCTCGCGATCACCGTCCTCATCGGCCTGCCCCTCCTCAACCAGTCCGGCGCCCTCGGCTCCGGCAACGAGGACATCAGCGGCATGGACACCGTCATGGACGCCCTGCTCGCCGCCATCCTCGCCGCGATCATCTGGACCGGCGCCGGCAACAGCCTCCGCATGGCCCGCCTGCGCGAACACCTCCCCGAACTGCGCGCCCGCACCCTCACCCGCCGTGCCGTCCCGGTCGAGACCGACACCCCCCTCTCCGAGGCCCTGCGCCGCGCCAACGCCGCGGGCGCCCGCGCCCTGGTCGTCGTCGACGCCGACGGCACCCCCCTCTCCCTCGTCCGCGAGGCCGCCATCGTCGGCGTGCCCGAACACCGCCGCCCCTGGGTCGCCGTCAGCGGCCTCGCCCAGGACCTCACCGACGGCATGCGGGTCTCCGCCGAGCTCGCCGGCGAGGACCTCCTCGACGCCCTGCGCGCCAACCCCGCCACCGAGTACCTGGTGGTCGAGGACACCGGCGAGATCTACGGCGTCCTGTCGGCGGCGGACGTGGAACGGGCCTTCGTGAAGGCCATGGCGAGGCCGGCCTGACGACCCCCTCCAGCGGTCGGGGGCCCGGCAGGGACCCGGTAGGCTGGGCGCATGTCCGAACCGACCGGTGCCGCCCGCAGGCGCGGGCCCTTCAAGGTCGGGGACCAGGTACAGCTGACCGACCCCAAGGGCCGCCACTACACGTTCACGCTCGAGGCCGGGAAGAACTTCCACACCCACAAAGGGTCCTTCCCGCACGACGAACTGATCGGTGCTCCCGAGGGCAGCGTTGTCCGCACGACCGGCAACGTCGCCTACCTCGCGCTGCGCCCCCTGCTCCCCGACTACGTCCTGTCCATGCCCCGCGGGGCGGCAGTCGTCTACCCCAAGGACGCGGGGCAGATCCTCGCCTTCGCGGACATCTTCCCCGGCGCACGCGTCGTGGAGGCGGGCGTCGGCTCCGGCTCGCTCAGCAGCTTCCTGCTGCGCGCCATCGGCGACCAGGGCATGCTGCACTCCTACGAGCGCCGCGCGGACTTCGCCGAGATCGCCCAGCAGAACGTCGAGCGCTACTTCGGCGGCCCCCACCCCGCCTGGCAGCTCACGGTCGGCGACCTCCAGGACAACCTCTCCGACGTCGACGTCGACCGCGTCATCCTCGACATGCTCGCCCCCTGGGAGTGCCTGGAGGCCGTCTCCAAGGCCCTCGTCCCCGGCGGCATCCTGTGCTGCTACGTCGCCACCACCACCCAGCTCGCGCGGACCGTCGAGTCCATCCGCGAGATCGGCTGCTTCAACGAGCCGACCTCCTGGGAGACGATGATCCGCAACTGGCACATCGAGGGCCTCGCCGTCCGCCCCGACCACCGGATGATCGGCCACACCGGCTTCCTGCTGACCGCCCGCCGCCTCGCCGACGGCGTCGAGCCGCCCATGCGCCGCCGCCGCCCCGCCAAGGGCGCCTACGGCGAGGACTACGCCGGGCCCAACGCCGACGCAGGCACGGCCCGCTGACCCACCTCCCCACCCGCGACAACGCACCGGCGCCGTGGCGGAGTTCCCCCCGCTCGGACGGGAACTCCGCCACGGCGCCCGCGCGTTGACAGCACACCGGGAGAACGGACCGACGGCCCCCCATGCCACGTGCCCGAGGCACATCCCGGACCCCGCCGTTCCCTCCCACTGTGACGTGTGGCACCATGCTGGCCACCCCCACCGGCACAGCCCTCACAGGAGACACTCCTCGTGCAGCAATCCGCCGTCCCGGAACTCGCCCACACGCACACCCGGCCCATCCACTGGGTCGCCACCGCGACCGCCGTCGCCGGCGTCGTGGCGCTCTCCTCCCTGCTCCAGCCCGGCTCGGCCAAGGCCGCCCAGCCCGAGCCCGGCACGGAGGCGAAGCCCATACCCGCGGCCACCGCCCCCGGCACCGCGGGCGTCGACTTCCCCCTCCAGTGCGGGCCCGTGAAGGCCCTCGTGCAGAAGAAGGCCAGCGGGGACCTCGACGGCGACCACCGGCCCGAGACGGTCGCCGTCGTCCACTGCGACGCCCCCATGGGCACCCCGCCGGACGCCGTCTACGTCATCACCCGCGCCGCCGGGGCCACAGAGCCCCGCGTCGTCGCCACCCTCGTCGACCCCAAGGACCGGCTCACCGTCACGGACTTCGCCGTCACCGGCGGTACCGTCAGCGCCACCCTGCTCGGCTACTCCACGTCCGACGTACCGAGTTGCTGCCCCGACGTCACGACCCGGGCCAAGTGGCGGTGGAACGGCCACGCGTTCGTCCGCTCCACCCCGGCCGCCGCCCACAGCGTCTGACCCCGCGCCCCCCGGTCCCGAGGCGTCCGGCGTCCCGCCCGGCGCACCGCATCCCGGCCACCGGGCGCGGAATGTGAGAAATCAGACATAGGCCACGGAGGGTGCCCGACCGGTCACACCGCGTCGGGTCCGTACACCTCGACGCTGTCCGAAACCCGACGTACGTGGATGCACTCCCCGGGGCACTCCCGCGCCGAGTCCACCACATCGGTCAGCAGCGGCAACGGCACCGCCGTCACTGCCCCCTTGGCCTGCAGCAGCTCGTCGTCGGGGCCCTTCACGTACGCCAGCCCGTCGATGTCCAGCTCGAACACCTCGGGCGCGTACTGCACGCAGATCCCGTCGCCGGTGCACAGGTCCTGGTCGATCCAGACCTCAAGCGCCTCGTCGACCCGGGTCTCCTGCCCCACGCTCATCTCTCCTGCCGGTGATTCACCGAGCCGCACGGGAATCCGGCCAGCTCTGACGGGTGTTGAACACCTCGACCCTACCTCCGGCGGCTTTCCCCTCGCGTTCACTGGGTATCTCCCTGGCGTGAGGGAGAGCGCAAGGGTGAAGATCGGACACACCCCGACAGTCTTTGTGATCTAGGGGTTTCAATCGACACCCACCCAGGTAGGGTCTGGAAGCGTCCAGCTCCCCTTGGAGGAGGTGAGGACCGTGGCAGCCCACGACGACGACATGAACCGCGGCATCCGCCCGGGACGAGGGTCCGAAGACCCTGCCGGGCAGATCGCCTACCTTGAGCAGGAGATCGCCGTCCTGCGACGCAAGCTCGCCGACTCTCCGCGTCACACGAGGATTCTCGAAGAGCGGATCGTCGAGCTTCAGACGAATCTGGCCGGCGTGTCCGCGCAGAACGAGCGACTCGCCAACACGCTCCGCGAGGCCCGCGACCAGATCGTGGCCCTCAAGGAAGAGGTCGACCGGCTCGCGCAGCCACCGGCCGGCTTCGGCGTGTTCCTGCAGGCGAACGAGGACGGCACCGCCGACATCTTCACCGGCGGTCGCAAACTCCGCGTGAACGTCAGCCCAAGCGTCGAGGTCGACGACCTCAGGCGCGGCCAGGAAGTAATGCTCAACGAAGCGCTCAACGTGGTCGAGGCCATGGAGTACGAGCGCGTCGGGGACATCGTCACCCTCAAGGAAGTCCTCGAGGACGGCGAGCGCGCCCTGGTGCTGGGGCACACCGACGAGGAACGGGTGGTGCGGCTCGCCGAGCCGCTGCTGGACGTCACCATCCGTCCCGGCGACGCCCTGCTGCTCGAACCCCGCTCCGGCTACGTCTACGAGGTCGTGCCCAAGAGCGAGGTCGAGGAACTCGTCCTCGAAGAGGTGCCCGACATCGGCTACGAGCAGATCGGCGGCCTCGGCAACCAGATCGAGGCCATCCGCGACGCGGTCGAGCTGCCGTACCTGTACCCGGACCTGTTCAAGGAGCACGAACTGCGCCCGCCCAAGGGCGTCCTGCTCTACGGACCGCCCGGATGCGGCAAGACGCTCATCGCCAAGGCCGTGGCCAACTCGTTGGCCAAGAAGGTCGCCGAGGTGACCGGCCAGGCCGCCGGCAAGAGCTTCTTCCTCAACATCAAGGGTCCCGAGCTGCTCAACAAGTACGTCGGCGAGACCGAGCGGCAGATCCGCCTGGTCTTCCAGCGTGCCCGTGAGAAGGCCAGCGAGGGCACCCCCGTGATCGTCTTCTTCGACGAGATGGAGTCGCTCTTCCGCACCCGTGGATCCGGTGTCAGCTCGGACGTGGAGAACACCATCGTCCCCCAGCTGCTCGCCGAGATCGACGGCGTGGAGGGCCTGCAGAACGTGGTCGTGATCGGTGCCTCCAACCGTGAGGACATGATCGACCCGGCCATCCTGCGGCCCGGCCGGCTCGACGTGAAGATCAAGATCGAGCGTCCGGACGCCGAGGCGGCGAAGGACATCTTCCAGAAGTACCTCACCGAGCGCCTGCCGCTGCACGCGGACGACCTCGGGGAACACGGCGGCGACAAGACCACCACCGTCCAGAGCATGATCCAGACGGCTGTGGAACACATGTACGCCGAATCCGAGGAGAACCGCTTCCTGGAAGTGACCTACGCCAACGGCGACAAGGAAGTCCTGTACTTCAAGGACTTCAACTCCGGCGCCATGATCGAGAACATCGTCGGACGCGCCAAGAAAATGGCGATCAAGGAATTCCTCGACAACAAGCAGAAGGGCCTCCGGGTCTCCCACCTCCTCCAGGCGTGCGTGGACGAGTTCAAGGAGAACGAGGACCTGCCCAACACCACCAACCCGGACGACTGGGCCCGCATCTCCGGAAAGAAGGGCGAGCGGATCGTCTACATCCGCACCCTGATCACCGGAAAGCAGGGCGCGGACACCGGCCGCTCCATCGACACGGTGGCGAACACCGGTCAGTACCTGTAAAAGCGGAATGGCTGCGGGTCCCCACAGCGGGTACCCGCAGCCGACTGCTTTCCGGGGCACACCGGAGCGAGGCAAAGACGCAAATGATCTCCCCACCAGCGCAAAGGCGTTCTAGGCTCATCGGTACCGCCGAGTCGCGCAGTGCGGGGACGGGCACCGCACACGCACCGGAGCGCCAGCGGTACGCGAGCGGCGCCCACGACCGAGGGCGCCGCCGGGCAAGGAGGGCCGCATGACCGTACGGCGAGTAATGGGCATCGAGACGGAGTACGGCATCTCCGTCCCCGGCCACCCCAATGCCAATGCCATGCTCACCTCGTCCCAGATCGTCAACGCCTACGCGGCGGCGATGCACCGGGCCCGCCGGGCCCGCTGGGACTTCGAGGAGGAGAACCCGCTGCGGGACGCCCGGGGCTTCGACCTCGCCCGCGAGGCCGCCGACGCCAGCCAGCTCACCGACGAGGACATCGGCCTCGCCAACGTGATCCTCACCAACGGCGCACGGCTCTACGTCGACCACGCCCACCCGGAGTACAGCGCGCCCGAGGTCACCAACCCGCGCGACGCCGTGCTGTGGGACAAGGCCGGCGAGCGGATCATGGCCGAGGCCGCCGAACGGGCCGCCCAGCTGCCCGGGGCCCAGCCGATCCACCTCTACAAGAACAACACCGACAACAAGGGCGCCTCCTACGGCACGCACGAGAACTACCTGATGAAGCGGGAGACCGCCTTCTCGGACATCGTGCGCCACCTGACGCCCTTCTTCGTCTCGCGCCAGGTCTTCGCCGGCGCCGGCCGCGTCGGCATCGGCCAGGACGGCCACGAGCACGGCTTCCAGCTCAGCCAGCGCGCGGACTACTTCGAGGTCGAGGTCGGCCTGGAGACCACGCTCAAGCGCCCGATCATCAACACGCGCGACGAGCCGCACGCGGACGCCGAGAAGTACCGCAGGCTGCACGTGATCATCGGTGACGCCAACCTCTCCGAGATCTCCACCTACCTCAAGCTCGGCACCACGGCCCTGGTGCTGTCGATGATCGAGGACGGCTTCATCGCCGTCGACCTGGCCGTCGACCAGCCCGTGCGCACGCTCCACCAGGTCTCCCACGATCCGACGCTCAAGCGCCTGGTCACGCTCCGCAGCGGCCGGACCCTGACCGCGGTCCAGTTGCAGATGGAGTACTACGAGCTGTCCCGCAAGTACGTGGAGGAGCGCTACGGCGCCGACGCGGACGAACAGACCAAGGACGTCCTGACCCGCTGGGAGGACACGCTCAACCGGCTGGAGAACGACCCGATGAGCCTCGCGGGCGAGCTGGACTGGGTCGCCAAGCGGGAGCTGATGGAGGGCTACCGGCGCCGCGACGACCTCGACTGGGACGCGGCCCGGCTGCACCTGGTCGACCTCCAGTACGCCGACGTACGGGCCGAGAAGGGCCTCTACAACCGTCTGGTGGCCCGCGGGCGCATCAAGCGGCTCCTGGACGAGGCCGAGGTCGACAGGGCGCGCACGAAGCCGCCGGAGGACACCAGGGCCTACTTCCGCGGGCGGTGCCTGGAGCAGTACGCCGACGACGTCGCGGCGGCGTCCTGGGACTCGGTGATCTTCGACCTGCCCGGGCGGGACTCCCTCCAGCGGGTCCCAACCCTGGAACCGCTACGCGGAACGCGAAATCACGTCAAGGAGCTGCTGGACCGCTGCCGCACGGCGGAAGACCTGGTCAGGGTCCTGTCGGGCGGCTGAGCCGGCACCCGGGCGGCACCGGGCGACCGGGGTGGAAATCCCGGCGCCCGGGAATCATCGAGGTGGCCCCCGTACGTTGACGAAACTGCGGGGCCGATGTCGGACCCGGCTTGTAGGGTCTGATCATCAGCGACATGTCGGGCGAACTGAGCGGGGTGAGGGTTATGGCGACCAAGGACACCGGCGGCGGCCAGCAGAAGGCGACGCGCTCCACCGAGGAGGTCGAGGAGCAGTCGCAGGACGCACAGGCCGCGGACGATCTCAAAGAACGCCAGGAGAAGCTGAGCGACGACGTGGACTCCGTCCTGGACGAGATCGACGACGTCTTGGAGGAGAACGCGGAGGACTTCGTGCGGTCCTTCGTGCAAAAGGGTGGCCAGTAGTTCACAAATATGAACAACGGGGGTGGGAAGAAGTGCTCGACTTGCCAGGAGGTGCTTCCGGCCGGCGCATTCGCGAGCAATCGGTCGCGGTCTGACGGACTGCAGACCAATTGCCGCGAATGCGCTGCGGAGTACTACCGGCGTAGCCAGGAAGCCAGGGGCAGGACTGTTCGGGAGAAGGTGGACGTGCCCGACGGGCACAAGCTCTGCCGGGCGTGCGGTGAGGTGAAGCCGCACAGCGAGTGGCACCGTAACGCGACCGCCTCGGACGGCTTGTCGACGCGCTGCAAGGCGTGCCGGGCCGAGCGCGGACGGCAGGACCATCTGAAGCGTCAGTACGGCATCACGGTGGCCGAGCGTGACGCGATGATCGCTTCTCAGATGGGTCTCTGCGTGATCTGTCTGCAAGCCCCGGCCGTGCATGTGGATCACTGCCACAACACGGGTAGGGTCCGTGGCGTACTGTGCTTCAACTGCAATTCGGCCATCGGCAAATTGAGGGATGATCCCGACGTCGGCCGTCGAGCCGTCGCATACCTGGAAGGAAACGCGTGGAAGCCAACACTCGTAGCACCGGGCGTCTACCAGCTGCCTTCCTGACGCCCGGGTCGTCCTCGTTCATGGACTTTCTCTCCGACCACCAGCCCGAGCTGCTGCCCGGCAAGCGTCAGCTGCCCCCGACCCAGGGGGTCGTCGAGGCACCGCACGGCACGACCATCGTGGCCGTGACGTTCCCCGGCGGTGTCGTCCTGGCCGGTGACCGGCGGGCCACCATGGGCAACGTGATCGCCCAGCGCGACATCGAGAAGGTGTTCCCGGCGGACGAGTACTCGGCGGTGGGCATCGCCGGCACCGCGGGCCTCGCCGTCGAGATGGTCAAGCTCTTCCAGCTGGAGCTGGAGCACTTCGAGAAGGTCGAGGGCGCCCAGCTGTCCCTGGAGGGCAAGGCGAACCGCCTGTCCACCATGATCCGCTCCAACCTGGGCATGGCCATGCAGGGCCTGGCGGTCGTGCCGCTGTTCGCCGGGTTCGACGTGGACCGAGCCAAGGGACGGATTTTCTCCTACGACGTCACGGGCGGCCGCTCCGAGGAGCACGGCTACGCGTCGACGGGCTCCGGCTCGATCTTCGCCCGCGGCGCCATGAAGAAGCTGTTCCGCGACGACCTGACCGAGGACCAGGCCACGACCCTGGTGGTGCAGGCCCTGTACGACGCGGCAGACGACGACTCGGCGACGGGCGGCCCCGACGTCGCTCGCCGGATCTACCCGATCGTCACCGTGATCACCGAGGACGGCTTCCGCCGGCTCACCGAGGACGAGTCCTCCGAGATCGCCCGGGCGGTGCTGGAGCGCCGGCTGGAGCAGCCCGACGGCCCGCGGGCCGCGCTGCTGTAGCCCGGCGACCGGTCTTATCAAGGTGATCGTGTGACTTCGACAGAAAGGGACGGATAACCGGTGTCGACGCCGTTCTATGTCTCACCCCAGCAGGCCATGGCCGACCGGGCGGAGTACGCCCGCAAGGGCATCGCCCGCGGTCGCAGCCTGGTCGTGCTGCAGTACACCGACGGCATCGTGTTCGTCGGCGAGAACCCGTCCCGCGCGCTGCACAAGTTCAGCGAGATCTACGACCGGATCGGCTTCGCGGCCGCCGGCAAGTACAACGAGTACGAGAACCTGCGCATCGGCGGCGTCCGCTACGCCGACCTGCGCGGTTACACCTACGACCGGGACGACGTGACCGCCCGCGGTCTCGCCAACGTCTACGCCCAGACGCTGGGCACGATCTTCTCCAGCGCGGCCGAGAAGCCGTACGAGGTGGAGTTGGTCGTCGCCGAGGTGGGCGACACGCCCGACGGCGACCAGATCTACCGGCTGCCGCACGACGGTTCGATCGTGGACGAGCACGGCTCGGTCGCGGTCGGCGGCAACGCGGAGCAGATCAGCAGCTACCTGGACCAGCGTCACCAGGACGGCATGAGCCTCGCCGAGGCGCTCAAGCTGGCCGTGCAGGCCCTGTCCCGCGACACCAACGGCAGCGAGCGGGAGATCCCCGCCGAGCGCCTGGAGGTGGCGGTGCTGGACCGCACGCGCCCGCAGCAGCGCAAGTTCAAGCGTGTCGTGGGCCGCCAGCTCTCCCGTCTGCTGGAGGCGGAGGGCGCGGTCACCGAGGCCGAGAGCTCCGAGGAGTCCGAGGAGGAGTGACCTCCTCGTGGTGCCCCGGCCGGTGACCACCGGCCGGGGCACCGTCGTACCCGGGCCCCGTCAGACGGGCCGTGGTGGTGCCGTGGAGCCTCGGACGACCAGGTGGACGGGGATGTCACCGGCCTCGGGACGTTCGCCCTCCAGGACGGCGAGGAGGGCGCGCATGCCGTGTTCGCCGAACCGCTCGGCGTCGAGGCGGACGGTGGTCAGCTCGGGGTCCAGGGCGGTGGCGAGGGCGAGGTCGTCGAGGCCGGTGACGGAGAGGTCGTCGGGGACGCGCAGTCCGAGCCGGCGGGCGGCCTTGTAGGCGCCGGCGGCGAGCAGGTCGTCGTCGCAGACCACGGCGGTGGGCGGGGGGCCCGTGAGGGCGCTCTCGGCGACGGCCACGGCGCCCTCGATGGAGATGGGGGCGCGGGCGGTGCGCAGCGAGGTGCCCGGGACGGCCCCGAGCCGGGCGGCGAGCTCCCGCGCGCGGATGTCGAAGGTCCAGGAGGCGACGTCCGCGGCGAGGTGCAGGAACTGCCGGTGGCCGAGGGCGAGGAGGTGGTCGGCGGCCTGCCGTACGCCGTCGGCGATGTCGAGGTTGACCGTGGCGGCGCCGAGGCTGCCGTGGGGGTCGCTGTCGAGCATGACGAGGGGGAGCTGGTCGCCGCGGATGGCGGTGAGGGCGTCGGCGGCCATGGAGGAGGCGATGACGCCGTCGAGGGCGGCCTGGGCGGAGCCGAAGGGGCTGCGGGCCGGGCCGATGCCCTCGGGGGAGGGGTAGAGGACGACGCCGAAGCCGTGCTGGGCGGCGACGCGGGCGGCTCCGGTGTAGACGCCGGCGAAGAACTCGGTCGTGAGGGCGGGGACGACCAGGAGCACCGTGCGGGTGCGGCCGGTGCGGAGGTTGCGGGCGGCGAGGTTGGGCCGGTAGCCGAGGTCCTGGGCGGCCTGCCGGACGCGCTCGGCGGTGGTCTCGGAGACGCGGCCGCGCCATTTGTCGCCGAGGACGAGCGAGACCGCCGCCTGGGAGACACCGGCCGCGGCCGCGACGTCGCGGCTGGTCGGGCGGGTGCTGCTGCGTGCCACGGTGGTGCGCTCCTTCGCGTGGTCCCGTCTGGACTCCGAACAGCGCACATGGTACGTATGACCGAGGGAGTTATACGTAACACGTGGAGGGTGGCACATGGCCGCGGGATACCTGGAGATCCTCAGGACGAGGCACGCGGCCCGGCTGCTGACGGGCACGCTGGTGGGCCGGCTGCCCAACGCCACGGCCGCCATAGCGCTGGTCCTCTTCGTCCGCGCGGAGGGCGGCACCTACAGCCTCGCCGGGGCCCTGGCGGCCGTCTACGGCGTCGCCAACGCCGTGGGCCAGCCCGTGCTGGGACGGCTGGTGGACCTGCGCGGACAGCCGCGCGTCCAACTGCCCGCGGCCGTCCTCGCGGCCCTCGCCATGGGCGCGTTCGCCTTCACGGGCACCGATCCGCTGCCCCTCGCCCACGTCCTGGTCGCGGCCTCCGGGCTGTTCACCCCGCCGCTGGAGGGCGGGCTGCGGGCGCTGTGGCCCTCGGTGCTGCGCCGCGAGGAGCAGGTGCACACCGCGTACGCCATGGACGCCGTGGCGCAGGAGGTCATGTTCACCGTCGGGCCGCTGCTGGTGACCCTGTGCGTGTCGGCGTGGTCGGAGCGGGCCGCGCTGCTGGTCCTGAACGCCCTGGGGGTGGTCGGGGCCCTCTCGGTCGTCGTCTCCCGGCCCTCGCGCGCCTGGCGCTCCGCGCCGCGCGAGGCGCACTGGCTGGGCGCGCTGCGCTCGCCCGGTCTGCTCGCGCTCCTCGGCGCGTTCCTGTTCGTCGGGATCGCGCTCGGCTCCATCACGGTGGCGTCGGTGCCGTACGCCGACGGCCACGGCGGCGACGCCGTCTACGGCTGGATGATGGCGGGGCTGGGGCTCGGCGCCCTGGTGGGCGGGATCGGCTACGGGGCCCGGCAGTGGGGCGGCGTGCCCGAGCGGCGGCTGCGGGTGCTGGTCGCCCTTCTGGCGGTGTGTTACCTGCCACTGACGCTGCTGCCCGCCGCGGTGCCCATGGTGCTGCTCACGGTGCTCGCCGGCGTGTTCCTCGCCCCCTGCATCGCCTGCGCGTTCGTCATCGTCGACCGGCACGCCCCGCGGGGCACGGTGACGGAGGCGTTCTCCTGGCTCGTGACGACGTTCACCGTGGGTTCGTCCGTCGGAACGGGCCTTGCGGGCCCGGTGGTCCAGGCGGGTGGCGCCCGCTGGGGCTTCGTGCTGCCGGGCGCGGCGGGGGCCGTGTCCCTGCTGGTTCTGCTGGCCACGGGGCGGGTACTCGCAGCTCCCGCGCGGGGCGCGGTCGTTGCGTCTTCACAGGAAAATGATCCGAACCGTGCCGTCGAACCCCGTTTCAGTTCAGGGGATCGGGCGTAATGTTCAGTCATGGACCGCCGCATTTTCGGGCTGGAGAACGAGTACGGCGTCACGTGCACGTTCAGGGGACAGCGCCGCCTGTCGCCTGACGAGGTGGCGCGGTACCTCTTCCGCCGTGTCGTGTCATGGGGCCGTAGCAGCAATGTCTTTCTGCGCAATGGCGCCCGGCTTTATCTCGACGTGGGGTCACATCCGGAATACGCCACACCCGAATGTGACAACGTGACCGAACTGGTCACCCACGACAAGGCCGGCGAGCGCATTCTCGAAGGGCTTCTGGTGGACGCGGAACGACGCCTGCACGAGGAGGGAATCGCGGGCGACGTCTACCTCTTCAAGAACAACACGGACTCCGCGGGCAACTCGTACGGCTGCCACGAGAACTATCTGGTGGCCCGGCACGGGGAGTTCTCCCGGCTGGCCGACATCCTCATCCCGTTCCTGGTGACCAGGCAGCTGCTGTGCGGCGCGGGCAAGGTGCTCCAGACTCCGCGGGGCGCCGTGTACTGCGTGAGCCAGCGGGCCGAACACATCTGGGAGGGCGTCTCCTCGGCGACGACCCGCTCCCGGCCCATCATCAACACCCGGGACGAACCGCACGCGGACGCCGAGCGCTACCGCCGGCTGCACGTCATCGTGGGTGACTCCAACATGTCCGAGACGACCATGCTGCTCAAGGTCGGCGCGACCGACCTGGTGCTGCGCATGATCGAGGCGGGCACGGTGATGCGCGACCTGACCCTGGAGAACCCGATCCGGGCGATCCGCGAGGTCAGCCACGACATCACCGGCCGGCGCAAGGTGCGCCTGGCCAGCGGCCGCGAGGCCTCCGCCCTGGAGGTGCAGCGCGAGTACTACGAGAAGGCCGTGGACTTCTGCGAGCGCCGGGGCATCCGCACCGGCACCGTGGAGCAGGTCCTGGAGCTGTGGGGCCGCACGCTGGACGCGATCGAGGCCGAGGACCTGGACCGGATCGGCACCGAGATCGACTGGGTCATGAAGTACAAGCTCATCGAGCGGTACCGGGCCAAGCACAACATGACGATGTCGCACCCGCGGGTCGCCCAGATAGACCTCGCCTACCACGACATCCACCGCCGTCGTGGCCTCTACTACCTGCTGGAGAAGAAGGGGCAGGCCACTCGGATCTGCAACGACCTGAAGATCTTCGAGGGCAAGTCGGTGCCGCCGCAGACCACTCGGGCCCGGCTGCGCGGCGACTTCATCCGGCGGGCGCAGGAGCAGCGCCGTGACTTCACGGTCGACTGGGTGCACCTGAAGCTCAACGACCAGGCGCAGCGCACGGTGTTGTGCAAGGACCCGTTCCGCTCGGTGGACGACCGGGTCGAGAAGCTCATCGCCGGAATGTGAGCAAAGCGTTCCGGTGCGCTGCCGGAACGCCACACGGGCGCCGTACGTTTCCCGTACGGCGCCCTTCTTTCGCCGTAGAGTTGCGCGCACGCCATCAACAAGATCGACCGATTACGAGGCCCCCACCGTGCGCCGACGCTCGCTCCTCCTCGCCGCCGTGCCCGCAGGACTGGTCACCCTCGCCGCCTGTGGTGACGACAAGTCCGACTCCAGCAAGGCGAGCGAGTCGCCGTCGGCCCCGCCCTCGCCGTCCGCGTCGCAGGTGCCCCCGCCGAAGATCGTGGACGGCCCGCTGCCCGCGATCACGGCGGGCACGAAGTTCGGCGAGAAGCCCACCGTCGCCAAGGGCTCCGGGGACCCGTCGCCGAACCTCGCGGTGCGGACGGTGATCGCGGGCAGCGGGAAGACGGTCGCGGAGAACGACTTCGTGCAGGCCCACTACCTGGGGCAGATCTGGTCCACGGCGAAGGTCTTCGACAACTCCTACGACCGCAAGAGCCCGCTGGTGCTCCAGCTGGCCCAGGGCAGCATCATCGACGGCTGGCGCTACGCGCTGGCGGGCAAGAAGGTCGGCAGCCGGGTAGAGATGGCCGTCCCGCCCACGTGGGGCTACGGCACGTCGGGCAACGACCAGGCGGGCATCAAGGGCACCGACACCCTGGTGTTCGTCGTGGACCTGCTGGACTCCTTCAACTCCAAGAGCTCCGCCCAGGGCGAGCAGGCCCCGCAGACCGACGCCGCGCTGCCGAAGATCGGCACGAACACCGACGGCAACGCGCCCTCGATCGACATTCCCAAGGGCGACCCGCCGAAGAAGCTGGTGTCGAACTACGTCCTGGAGGGCGACGGCGCCGAGGTGAAGGCCGAGCAGACCGTGCTGTGCCAGTTCAAGGGCGTGGTGTGGGCCGGCGGCAAGACGTTCGAGCAGACCTACGGCTCGGGCCGGCTCAGCCAGTTCTCGGTGGAGCAGATGCAGCAGATCGTCAAGGGGCTCGCGCAGGGGGTGACCGGCAAGAAGGTCGGCAGCCGCGTCCTGGTCGTGGTGCCGCCGGACCTGGGGTACGGGGACACACCGCCGAGCGGCGGTGTCATCGAGAAGGGTTCCACGCTGGTGTTCTCGGTGGACATCCTCGCCGCGATGTAGGGCGTGTTTCGAAAGTAGCGCCGTCCGCCCGGAGGGCGGGGCCCGCGGCGTCTGGTGCGTGCAATCGCAAGGCGGAGGATCGCCCTCGTACTGGATGTACTTGGGCGTTCCGACAACGCAGCGAGTGTGCGTGCCAGGCGTCGCGGGCCAGGCGGGACTTCCGAAACACGCCCTAGCGCGGGCCGGGGCGTCCGCCCGCCGCGGGCGCGACCTGGGTGGGGATGAAAGACTGTGCGGGTTCCGTGTCGTACACAAGCAGGAGCGAAAGACGTGAGCATCGACAAGCCCGAGATCGACTTCCCGGGCGGCGAGCCCCCGGCGGACCTGGAGATCAAGGACATCTGGCAGGGTGACGGCCCGGAGGCCAAGGCGGGCGACACCGTCTCCGTCCACTACGTGGGCGTGGCCTTCTCCACGGGCGAGGAGTTCGACGCGTCCTGGAACCGCGGCACGCCGCTGCAGTTCCAGCTCGGCATCGGACAGGTCATCGCCGGCTGGGACCGGGGCGTGCAGGGCATGAAGGTCGGCGGCCGTCGCCAGCTGACCATTCCGCCGCACCTGGCCTACGGCGACCGCGGCGCCGGCGCCCGGATCAAGCCCGGCGAGACGCTGATCTTCGTCTGCGACCTGGTCGCCGTCTGATCGGAATTGATCATCCGGGGCCCATGCCTGTCCGGGCATGGGCCCTCGGCTTTTGTCCCGCCCTCGCGGAGCGGTACGGTCATCGGTCGTAAGCACCATAGGGAGGCGAAGCGCGTCGATGGCGATTGCCAAGGCCGAGCGGCTGATGAACCTGGCGCTGTGTCTGCTCGGGACCCGGCGGCCGCTCAGCAAGCGCGAGCTGCGGGATTCCATCGAGGCATACGTCGAGGCCGTCAGGCCGGGGAAGGACGCGGCCGTCAGGCCGGGGAAGGACGCGGCCGTCAGGCCGGGGAAGGGCGCGGCTGTCAGGCCGGAAAAGGGCGCTGCGGGGTCCGAGGACTCCTTCAACCGGATGTTCGAGCGCGACAAGGACGACCTGCGCGAACTGGGCCTGGTCATCGAGACCGTGGAGAACCTGGACGGCGAGGTCGGCTACCTCGCCCGCCGCGACAGCAACCGCCTGCCGCCCATCACCCTGGACGCCGAGGAGGCCGCCGCGCTCGGCCTGGCCGCCAAGGTCTGGCAGCAGGCCCGGCTCGCGGGCGCGGCCAGCGGCGCCCTCCAGAAGCTGCGCGCGGCCGGGCTGCCCGAGGACGTCGACCCCTACGAGGCGCACGGCGCCCTGGAGCCCCGCATCCCGGTGCACGAGTCGGCCTTCGAGCCGCTGATGCTGGCCTGCCGCGACCGCCGTCCCGTGATCTTCGAGTACCGCAAGGCCACCGCCGCCCGCCCGGAGACCCGGCACGTGGAGCCGTGGGCCCTGGAGTGCTGGCGCGGCCACTGGTACCTGGCGGGCTGGGACCGGGACCGGGGCGCCGAGCGGGTGTTCCGGCTGTCCCGGATCACCGGGCGGGTGCGGGCGCGCGGCAGCGGCTTCACCGCGCCGGTGCCCGACGTCGTCACCGTGCGGGAGACCGTGGCGGGCTGGGCGGGGGAGATCGCCGACCGCTCGGCGCTGATCCGGCTGCGCGCGGGCGCCGGTTACCCCCTTCGGGCGAAGGCCACGGCGGTGCGGGAACTCGGAGACGGCTGGGACGAGTTGGAGATTCCGTACGGGCACGGGCTGGACGCCTGGCTGGTGGAGTTCGGGCCGGACGTGGTGGTCCTGGAGCCGTCCGAGCTGCGCGCGGACGTGGTGGACCGGCTGCGTGCCGTGGCCAAGGGCTGAGGGGGAGCGGAGCAGGACAGTGGCAGGCAAACCGGTCAGGCCCGTCAACGCCATCGACCAGACGCGGCGGATGCTCTCCCTGGTGACGTATCTCAGGGAGCGTCCCGGCGCCCGGGTCGCCGACGTGGCGCGCGCCTTCGGCATCACCGAGGACGAGCTGGTCTCGGACCTCGATGTGCTGCCCATGTGCGGCACCAGCTTCCGCGGCGGCGATCTGCTGGACATCGACACCGACGGCGAGCGCATCTGGTGGCACAACGCCGCCGCCCTCGGCGAGGAGGCGGCGGAGCCGCTGCGGCTGGCGGCCGACGAGGCGACGGCGCTGCTGGTGGCCGCCCGAGCGGTGGCCACGCTGCCGGGGCTGCGCGAGGGCGACCGGCAGGCGCTGCTGCGGGCGACCGCCAAGGTGGAGGGGGCGGCCGGGGACGCGGCGGGCGCCAGCTCCCGGCTCTCGGTGACCTTCGAGTCGGAGGGCGGGGTCTTCGCCGACGTCGACCGGGCGATCTCGGAGCGCCGCCGGCTGTGGATCCGTTACTACTCGCCCGCGCGCGACGAGGTGACCGAGCGCGAGATCGACCCGATCCGGCTGGTGAGCGTCGGTCACACCTATGTGGAGGCGTGGTGCCGCCGCTCGGAGGCGCGGCGCACGTTCCGGCTGGACCGGGTGGCCGAGATCCGGATCCTCGACGAGCCGTCGGCGCCGCCGGAGGTCGA
Source organism: Streptomyces sp. NPDC026672 (assembly GCF_040638185.1). Taxonomy (NCBI): domain Bacteria; kingdom Bacillati; phylum Actinomycetota; class Actinomycetes; order Kitasatosporales; family Streptomycetaceae; genus Streptomyces; species Streptomyces sp. NPDC026672. The sequence goes on along the minus strand of NZ_JBEZXS010000005.1, from coordinate 259,364 downwards.
GCTGCGGGACCTGTCGGAGGGGCTGGTGCAGCCCGCCGCAGAGGACCCCGAGGTGGTCGTGGACGTGGGCCCGGGCGGCCGCTGGGTCGCGGAGTACTACCCGCACGACAGCGCGGAGGAGCTCGCCGACGGCGGTCTGCGCATCACGCTGCGCACCCCCGACCCGGCCTCGCTCCGACGGCTCGCGCTGCGGCTCGGCGGTGACGGCAGGATCGTGTCCCCGCCGGAGCTGGCCGACAGCGCCCGGCGGGCGGCGAACGAGGCGCTGGCGGCGTACGACGTGGCGCCGAGCGTCGTGGACGGGGTGCGCGGTGCGCACGGCGACCGCGACGGCCAGGACGACAGGGAGGAGCGCGGGCTGTGAACGAGTCTTCGGTGCCCGGTGCGCGGGACATGACGGTCGCCGCCGCGTTCGCGGGCATGAGACGGGTGGCGCCCGTGGTGTTCCGGGCGGGTTGCCCGGACTGCCGGGGCCGCTTCGAACTCTCCGCGAGCGCCCTGCGGCTGGCCATCGGCGCCACGAGCCGCACGACGTTCTACTCCTTCACCTGCCCCGACTGCGGGGTCATGGTCCGCAAGCCGGCCGGTGAGCGCATCGTCGAACTGCTCACCGGGGGCGGGGTCAGGACATTGCGCCTGCACCCCACCGTCTAGGCTCGGCGCCATGTTCTGGCCGATGCTTGCGGTAGCCGTGGGGTTCGCGGGGCTCGCCGTCCTCGCCGTGTTCGCCGTCCGGGTCTTCGTGGAGGCGGGGCGCCTCGGTCGGCAGGTGTCGGACTCGGCGCGCCGGATCAACAGGGCCGCCGAGGACCTGGAGCGGGCCGCGGTGAGCGCGGCCCGGGCCGCCGACACCCTCTGAGCGGTGCCCGGAAAGAGGGCTGTGCGGGGTTCCGGAAGGGGTTTGCGACACTTCGCCCTGTCATGCTGCCGGGAGGTGCAGGTACGCTGCTGCTCGCGGTGCGGAGAACGAGGCCCGTTCCGCGGACCGGGAGTACGCACGGGGATTGCCTCACGTTTACCCCTGAGCGTTACGATCGCTGCCAGCACGATCACTTCGGACACATGTCCGACCGATCGGACAGCATCCCACCCAGCCGCCTCGGTGAGAAGGTAAAGACTTATGTTCGGAAGGCTCGGAGCCCCCGAGATCATTCTCATCCTCGTCGTCATCATCCTGCTGTTCGGCGCGAAGAAGCTTCCGGACATGGCGCGTTCGCTCGGCAAGTCCGCGCGCATCCTCAAGAGCGAGGCCAAGGCGATGAAGGAGGAGGGCGGCAGCGGCAACAGCACGGCGGCCCCCGCCCCCGCCGACGAGCAGGCCTCGGCGCAGCGCACCATCCAGGCCGCTCCCGGTGACGTGACCAGCTCGCGTCCGGTCACCGAGCCGACGGACACGACCAAGCGCTGACGCAGGGCCGGACCCCCGGCCCGCCGCACGAGATGAGGACGTGGGTTGCCCAAGCCTGCCCGCCAGAAGGAGAAGGATCCCGAGGGGCGGATGCCCCTTGCGGATCACCTTCGTGAGCTCCGCAACCGGCTCGCGAAGGCGATGCTCGCCATCGTCGTCGTGACGGTCGTCGCCGCCTTCTTCTACAACGACATCATCAACTTCCTGACCAAGCCGATCCTCGATTCCGTCGGCTGCGGGAAGACCTTCGAGGAGCTGGCCCGCTCCAGCGACAACGGCCAGCAGTGCGCGCGCATCACCATCAACGGCCTCCTCGCCCCCTTCACGCTGGCCCTCCAGGTCTCGCTGATGGCCGGTGTCGTGTTCGCCTCCCCGGTCTGGCTCTACCAGCTCTGGGCGTTCGTCGCGCCGGGCCTGCACCGCCACGAGAAGAAGTACGCGTACGCCTTCGTCGCCACCGGCGTGCCGCTCTTCCTCGGCGGCGGCTACTTCGCGTACCGGGTGCTGCCGACCACCGCGAAGGTGCTCATCGACTTCACGCCGGCGGGCGTCGACAACCTGCTGCCGCTCGACGACCTGCTCCAGCTGGTCACCCGCATGGTGATCGTCTTCGGGCTCTCGTTCGAACTGCCGCTGCTGCTGGTGATGCTGAACCTCACCGGCATCATCACCGGCCGCCGCATGCTCGGCTGGTGGCGGGCGATGATCCTGGGCATCACGGTCTTCGCGGCCGTGGCCACGCCCAGCACCGACCCGCTGTCCATGCTGGCGCTCGCCGGACCGATCTGGGTGCTGTACTTCGGCGCGGTCGCCTTCTCCCTCCTCAACGACAGGCGCCGGAGGTCCCGCGAGGCGGCGGGCCCCGGCGACGACGAGGCGTCCGACCTGGACCTCACCCCGGAGGACGTCGGCGACGTCGAGACCGTGTCCGCGAGCCGCTCCCTGCCCGAGCAGTCGAGCCGGGACCGGGTCAACGGCTACGACGACGTGACCTGACGGTCCCGTCCCACCAGGCGCACGGGTGCCCGTCCCCACCGGGGGCGGGCACCTTCGTCGTCCGGCGGTCTCCCCCGCGTCGTCCCGGGTTCGGGATAATGATCGTCCTGTTGTCAGTGCGGCCCGGTACGCTCGAAAGCACGATGACAGAGGACCTCTCACCGGCCGAGCGGTACGCGGCCTCCCGCAAGCGGGCTGCCGAGCAGGCCACCGCGCTCGCGTCCTTCCGCGAGATGTACGACTTCGGCCTCGACCCCTTCCAGATCGAGGCGTGCCAGGCGCTGGAGGCGGGCAAGGGCGTACTCGTCGCCGCCCCCACGGGCTCCGGAAAGACGATCGTGGGCGAGTTCGCCGTCCACCTCGCCCTGGGGCAGGGCAAGAAGTGCTTCTACACGACACCCATCAAGGCGCTGTCGAACCAGAAGTACGCCGACCTGTGCCGTCGTTACGGCGCGGACAAGGTCGGCCTGCTCACCGGGGACAACAGCGTCAACTCCGGGGCGCCGGTGGTCGTGATGACCACCGAGGTCCTGCGGAACATGCTGTACGCGGGTTCCCAGACCCTCCTCGGCCTCGGTTACGTGGTCATGGACGAGGTGCACTACCTCTCGGACCGCTTCCGCGGCGCCGTCTGGGAGGAAGTGATCATCCACCTGCCCGAGTCCGTGACCCTGGTGTCACTGTCGGCCACCGTGTCGAACGCCGAGGAGTTCGGCGACTGGCTCGACACCGTCCGCGGTGACACCGAGGTGATCGTCTCCGAGCACCGGCCCGTGCCGCTGTTCCAGCACGTGCTCGCCGGACGCCGGATGTACGACCTGTTCGAGGAGGGCGAGGGCCACCGGAAGGCCGTCAACCCCGACCTCACCCGGCTCGCCCGCATGGAGGCGACAAGACCCTCCTACCAGGACCGCAGACGCGGCCGGGCCATGCGCGAGGCCGACCGGGAGCGCGAGCGGCGCCAGCGCTCACGGGTGTGGACCCCGGGCCGCCCCGAGGTCATCGAGCGGCTCGACTCCGAGGGCCTGCTGCCCGCCATCACGTTCATCTTCAGCCGCGCCGCCTGCGAGGCCGCCGTCCAGCAGTGCCTGCACGCGGGACTCAGGCTCAACGACGACGAGGCCAGGGAAGAGGTCCGCGCGCTCGTCGAGGAGCGCACCGCCACCATCCCCACCGAGGACCTGCACGTCCTCGGCTACTACGAGTGGCTGGAGGGCCTGGAGCGCGGCATCGCCGCCCACCACGCCGGCATGCTCCCGACCTTCAAGGAGGTCGTCGAGGAACTCTTCGTGCGCGGCCTGGTGAAGGCCGTGTTCGCCACCGAGACGCTGGCGCTGGGCATCAACATGCCCGCCCGCTCGGTGGTCCTGGAGAAGCTCGTCAAGTGGAACGGCGAGCAGCACGCCGACATCACGCCCGGCGAGTACACCCAGCTCACCGGCCGGGCCGGGCGCCGTGGCATCGATGTCGAGGGCCACGCCGTGGTGCTGTGGCAGCGGGGGATGAGCCCCGAGCACCTGGCGGGTCTGGCGGGCACCCGCACGTATCCGCTGCGCTCCAGCTTCAAGCCGTCATACAACATGGCGGTCAACCTGGTCGAGCAGTTCGGCCGGCACCGCTCGCGCGAACTGCTTGAGACGTCCTTCGCGCAGTTCCAGGCCGACCGGTCCGTCGTCGGGATCTCCCGGCAGGTGCAGCGCAACGAGGAGGGCCTGGAGGGCTACAAGGCCTCCATGACCTGCCACCTCGGGGACTTCGAGGAGTACGCGCGCCTGCGCCGTGAACTCAAGGACCGGGAGAACGAGCTGGCCCGGCAGGGCGCCAACGAGCGCCGGGCCGAGGCCGCCGTCGCGCTGGAGAAGCTGCGGCCGGGCGACGTCATCCACGTCCCCACGGGCAAGTACGCCGGGCTCGCCCTCGTCCTCGACCCCGGTCTGCCCGCCGGGCGTTCCAACGGCCACCGCGGCTTCGAGCAGCACGACGGGCCGCGCCCGCTCGTCCTCACCGCCGAGCGGCAGGTCAAGCGGCTCGGCGCGATCGACTTCCCGGTGCCGGTCGAGGCGCTGGAGCGGATGCGCATCCCGAAGACGTTCAATCCGCGCTCGCCGCAGTCCCGGCGGGACCTCGCCTCGGCGCTGCGCACCAAGGCCGGGCACATCCCGCCGGAGCGCGCCCGCAAGAAGCGCTCCCAGGCGGCCGACGACCGCGAGATCGCCCGGCTGCGCACGGCGATCCGCGCGCACCCCTGCCACGGCTGCAACGACCGTGAGGACCACGCCCGCTGGGCCGAGCGCCACCAGCGGCTGCTGCGGGACACCTCCCAGCTGGAGCGGCGCATCGAGGGCCGTACGAACACGATCGCGCGGACCTTCGACCGGATCGTGGCGCTGCTGACCGAACTCGACTACCTGCGGGGCGACGAGGTCACCGAGCACGGCAGGCGCCTCGCCCGGCTGTACGGCGAACTGGACCTGCTGGCCAGCGAATGTCTGCGCGAGCGGGTGTGGGAGGGCCTGGGGCCCGCCGAACTCGCCGCGTGCGTCTCGGCGTTGGTGTACGAGGCACGGGTCGGCGACGACGCGATGGCGCCCAAGGTGCCCTCGGGCAGGGCGAAGGCCGCGCTCGGTGAGATGGTCCGGATCTGGGGTCGGCTGGACGGTCTGGAGGAGGAGTTCCGGATCACGCAGACCGAGGGGGTCGGGCAGCGTGAGCCCGATCTCGGCTTCGCCTGGGCCGTGTACACCTGGGCCGAGGGCAAGGGGCTCGACGAGGTGCTGCGCGAGGCGGAGATGCCCGCGGGCGACTTCGTGCGGTGGTGCAAGCAGGTGATCGACGTGCTGGGGCAGATCGGGGCGGCGGCTCCGGTGGAGGGCTCGACCGTGGGCAAGGCCGCGCGCAAGGCGGTCGACCTGGTGCTGCGGGGAGTCGTGGCCTACTCGTCCGTGGGCTGACCGTCCGACGGTGGGCGCGCGGCTGGGCCGTGGCTTGTCGCGCGGTTCCCCGCGCCCCCTTCGGAGCACTTTCCCCCAGGGGGTTCACTCATGACGGTGAGTGACTTTCGCATGCCCGTTCGCCGTTACCGCACGTGTTCGAACGATTCCCGTGTGTGCAAATGGGCTTGAGGCTACCCGGGGGAGCGCGCCATTTCAGGTGCTTGCGGAATATGACACAGCGATGATCCTACCGGGCTAGGCTCGCCCGCGGCGCACCGAGTTGAGGTGCATTCGTGCGCTTGTTCCCCAACATGCGGAAGATCCCGACAGCTCCGTGAATCTTCCCCCTTCCCGCACCCCCGACACCCAGCCGCCTTGTCTCGGAGGGCATCCATGGTGAGTGTGCAACCGCCTCCCGGTGGCCGTGAACTTCCCTTTGCGCGCGCGTTGTTGCTGCCGGCCGTCGTGATGGCAGCCGCGACCGGGGCCGCCGTCGCCCTGGTCTCCGGGCCGGCCCGCGCCGCGGTCGGCTGGTGCGGCGCCGTCGCCACGCTGCTGGTGACCGCGACCGCCGCGCAGGCGGCCCGCCGCGGCCGCCGACTGCACGCCGAACGCGCCGAACGCGCCCGTCACACCGCGTATCTGGAGCGGCGCGTCGCCGCCCACGACGAGGAGATCGTCCGCTTCACGACGGAGACCGTGCCGGACATGCTGTACCGGCTGCACCACGGCCGCTCGGCGCGCGAAGCGATGATCGACGTCATCGACGACGATCCCGAGCTGCGCCACGTCTCCGGCGCGCAGCGCGAACTGCTGCGCACGGTCCTCAAAGCCGTCGACGACGAGATCTCCATGCGCGACGCGACGCAGCGCTCCTTCGTGAACATCGCCCAGCGCGTCCAGGCCATCGTCCACCAACAGGCCCACGAACTGAGGGAGATGGAGGAGGACCACGGCCGCAACCCCGAGGTCTTCGACGACCTGCTGCGCATCGACCACGGCACCGCGCTCATCGGACGCCTGGCCGACTCCATCTCCGTCATCGGCGGCGGACGTCCCGGCCGGCAGTGGCCGAGCCCGGTGTCGCTCTACAGCGTGCTGCGCGGCGCCATGTCGCGCATCGTGGAGTACCCGCGCATCCAACTCGGCTCGATCGCCCACCTCAACATCAAGGGCGTCAGCGTCGAGCCGATCATCCACGCCCTGGCCGAGCTCCTCGACAACGCCACCCGCTACTCGCCCCCGCAGGTCAAGGTGCACGTCACCGCGGTCGAGGTGCAGACCGGTGTCGCCATCGAGATCGAGGACGGCGGCGTCAGCCTCAGCGAGGAGTCCCGCGCCCGGGTCGAGAACATGCTGGAGCGCGCCAAGGCGGGCCGCGACGCGGAGAACCTCGGCGAGAGCCCGCGCCTCGGCCTCGCGGTCGTCGGCCGGCTCTGCTCGACGTACGACATGCACGTCTCGCTGCGCGCCTCGGCGTACGGCGGTGTCCGCGCCGTCCTCGTCGTGCCGAGCAACATGATCACCTCCGAGCCCGCCCCCGGCCTCGCCCACGGCATCGGCGCCACCGCCGTGCCCAAGCCCGAACTCGGCGCCCTGGAGGGTCCCAAGCGCCCGCCGAAGAAGCGCCGCCCCACCAGCCCCCGCATCCCGGCCGGGATCTCCCTGGAGGACGACGTCCCCGAGGTCACCGAATGGACGGCGGGCGGTCTGCCGCAGCGGCGCAGCAAGGTGAAGACCCCGCTCAGCCGGCGCATCGCCGAACAGGCGGCCATCGAGAAGGCCGAACGCGAGGGCCGGCCCACCATCTGGTCGCAGACCAGCACCGAGCCCGAGCCGGAACCCGCGCCGGACCCCGAGCGCGAGAAGAAGAAGGACCGTGAACCCGGCCTGTGGGTCGAGGCGTTCTGGGAGGGCCTCAAGGAGGGCAACCCCGGTGTCCACCCCACGGACTTCACGAAGAACCCCACTGCCTATCTGCACCTCATCAACAAGCCCGCCGGCTCCGAGGCCGACGACGAGGGGGACGTCAAGTGATCCAGCAACGAGCCAACTTCGACTGGATGCTCAAGGAACTCGCCGACGGGGTCCCGGGCATCGAGATGATCGTGGTGCTCTCCGCCGACGGCCTGCGCATCGCCCGCCACGGCGGGGACCCCGACTCCGCCGACCGGCTCGCCGCGGCCTGCGCGGGCGTGCAGAGCCTCGCCGGCGCCGTCGCCCATGAACTCCCGGGCAGCAGCGGCGAGATGAAGCTCGTCGTCATCGAGATCGACGGCGGCTACTTCTACCTCATGGCCGCGGGAGCCAACGCCTATCTCGCCGTCCTCGCCGACGTCGTGTGCGAACCCGGGCGGATGAGCGGCCGGATGCGCGACCTCGTCGTCCGGATCGGCGCCCACCTCACCTCACCGCCGCGGCGGAACGGGCAGACCGTATGACTCCTCCGCAACGCAAACGGCGCTTCCCCCGCCCCGAACCGCCCGCGCCACCCCCGTTCCTGCCCCCGTTCCCCGACACGGCCCCGCCGCCCGGGGCCGCCGGGGAGGACGGCGCGGAGCAGGACCGGCCCAAGAACCCCGAGCGGCTCTACGTCATCGCTGGCCCCGCCGACGGAGGGCGTGCGGAACTCGACCTGGTGACGCTCATCGTGGCCCACGCCGACTCCCCGCCGTCCGTCTCGCCGGAGCAGGCGACCCTGCTCCGGCTCTGCACCTCCCCGTTGTCGGTGGCCGAGCTCTCGGCCTATCTGAGCCTGCCGTTCAGCGCGACGACCGTGGTGATCACCGAGCTGATCACGGCGGGACTGGTGCAGGCGCGCGCCCCGATCGTCCGCCAGGCGCTCCCCGACCGTTCCCTCCTCGAAGCGGTGATGCATGGACTTCAACGGCTCTGACACCGTCCCGGGCCCACGGACCGAGGACCACCTCCCGCAGACGGCACGGGCCGCCGTGAAGATCGTGATCGTGGGCGGCTTCGGGGTCGGCAAGACGACCATGGTCGGTTCCGTCAGCGAGATCAGACCGCTGACCACCGAGGAGACCATGACGCAGGCCGGCGTCGGCGTCGACGACGACTACGGCTCCGACACCAAGACGGCCACCACCGTCGCCATGGACTTCGGCCGCATCAGCATCACCGACAAGCTGGTCCTCTACCTCTTCGGCACCCCCGGCCAGGAGCGCTTCTGGTTCCTGTGGAACCGGCTGTTCGAGGGCGCGCTGGGCGCGGTCGTCCTCGTCGACACCCGGCGTCTTGAAGTCAGCTTCGAGGTCATAGGGCGTCTGGAGGAACGCGGCGTGCCCTTCGCCGTGGCCGTCAACTCCTTCCCGGACGCCCCCCGTTACCCCGTCGAGGAACTGCGGACGGCGCTGGACCTCTCCCCGGACATCCCCATCGTCGAGTGCGACGCGCGCCGCCGCGCCTCCAGCCGCGACGTGCTGATGACCCTGATGCGCTTCCTGCACTCGCTGGCCATGACCGGCGCGCTCACCTGACCGCCCCCTCACCTGACCGCCCCCTCACCCGACCGTCCCCGACCCCGACATCCTCCAGTTCCGGAGCGACCACTGTGACGTCTCGACCCCACTCCCCGGCCGGCACCGACGAGGGCCGTCCCGCACCGCCTCCCGGCTGCCCCGCGCACGGCCAGGGCCCCGGGGGACCGCACCGGCTGTACGGCCCCGACGCGACGGACCTCGGCGACCTGTACGAGAGGCTGCGCGAGGAACACGGCCCCGTGGCCCCCGTCCTGCTCCACGACGACGTACCGATGTGGCTGGTCCTGGGGCACGCCGAGAACCTCCACATGGTGCGCACCCCCTCGCAGTTCACCCGGGACAGCCGCATCTGGAGCCCCCTCCAGGGGGGCTCGGTCAAGCCCGACCACCCGCTGATGCCGCACATCGCCTGGCAGCCCATCTGCTCGCACGCCGAGGGCGACGAGCACCAGCGGCTGCGCGCCGCCGTCACCGGTGCCATCGCCACCGTCGACCACCGCGGCATCCGGCGGTACATCGGCCGCCACACCCAGCGCCTGGTCAACGACTTCTGCGAGACGGGCCGGGCCGACCTGGTGTCCCAGTTCTCCGAGCACCTGCCGATGGCGGTGATGTGCGAGGTCCTCGGCATGCCCGAGGAGTACGACGACCGGCTCGTGCAGGCCGCCCGCGACATGCTCAAGGGCACCGACACCGCGATCGCGAGCAACGAGTACATCATGGGCTGCCTGATGCGGCTCACCGCCCGCCGCAGGGCCCGGCCCGAGGACGACTTCGCCAGCCACCTCGTCACCCACCCGGCCGGGCTCGGCGACGAGGAGGTCGGCCAGCACCTGCGGGTCGTGCTCATCGCGGCCTACGAGACCACCGCCAATCTGCTCGCCAACGCGCTGCGCATGGTCTTCACCGAGCCCGGCTTCCGCGCCCGGCTCAGCGGCGGGCAGATGACGGTGCCCGAGGCGGTCGAGCAGTCCCTGTGGGACGAGCCGCCGTTCAGCACCGTGTTCGGCTACTTCGCCAAACAGGACACGGAGTTGGGCGGGCAGCGCATCCGCAGGGGCGACGGGCTGCTGTTCGCACCCGCGCCCGGCAACGTCGACCCCCGGGTCCGTCCGGACCCGAACGCCAACATGCAGGGCAACCGGTCCCATCTGGCCTTCGGTGGGGGGCCGCACGAGTGTCCGGGCGCGGACATCGGACGCGCCATCGCCGACGTCGGTGTCGACGCGCTGCTGACGCGCCTGCCGGACGTGCGGCTCGACTGCGACGAGAGCGAGCTGCGGTGGCGGGCGTCGATCGCCTCGCGCCATCTCGTCGAACTGCCGGTGCGGTTCGAACCGAGACCACCGCAGGACGTCATGGCCAGGCCCAGCCCCGTCCCGCTGCCACCGCGGCCCCCCGCCCGGGAGGTCGGCACCACGGCTTCCCGCCCCGAGCCGACGCCCAGCCTTCGTCCCGAGCCGACGCCCGCCCTCCGTCCCGGTCCGGTGCCCGACCTCCGTGCCGCGACGACGGTCCCCGAGCCCCCGGCAACACCCGGTCCCACCGGCCCACGGAGCCTGTGGCAGCGCCTGCGCCGCTGGTGGACCACCCGCTGACCACCCCACCCACCCGGACGGCCTTGCCCTGCGCTGCGCGTCCCGCCCGGCCCGCCCGGAGCGGCCTGGACCGGCCCAGTCGGATCAGCCCAGCCCAGCCCAGCCCAACCCGACCCCGCCCAACCCAACCCGACCCCGCCCAATCCAACCCGACCCCGCCCCGCGCGGCCCCTGTCCCGCCCTGCCCGGCCCGGCCCTGCGCGGCCCCGGGCCGGCCCGGTCACCGGTCGGTTTCTGTCCACTCCTGGTACGCCGACCAGGCCGTCAGGGTCCGGGTGCTGTGCAGGCGGTGTTCGGTCCCCGTGATCGGGTCGGTGAACTCCAGGCTCCGGGCCAGCAGTTGGAGCGGGCGCCGGAAGTCGCCGGGCGGTGCGGGGGCGGTCACCTCCGGGTACAGGGGGTCGCCGAGGATCGGCACGCCCAGGGCGGTCATGTGCACCCGCAGCTGATGTGTCTGCCCCGTGCGCGGCAGCAGCCGGTAGCGCCCCAACCCCTCGCGGTGACCCCGCAGTTCGATCCGGGACTCCGCGTTGGGCTCGCCCTCGACCTCGCGGGCGGCCAGCACCCCGCGCTCCTTGAGGATCCGGCTGCGCACGGTGCGGGGGAGGGCGAGCCCGGGGTCGTACGGCGCGATCGCCTCGTACTCCTTGCGCACCAGCCGGTCGCGGAACAGCGCCTGGTAGCGGCCGCGTTCCGCGGGGCGCACCGTGAACATGACCAGCCCGGCGGTCAGCCGGTCCAGCCGGTGCGCGGCCGACAGCTCGGGCAGGTCCAGCTCCCGCCGCAGCCGGGCCAGCGCCGTCTCGGTGACGTGTCCGCCGCGCGGGGTGGTGGCGAGGAAGTGCGGTTTGTCGGCGACGACGAGGTGGTCGTCGTGATGGACGACCACCAGCGGGAAGGGCACCGGGACCTCGGGGGAGGAGTTGCGGTGGAACCACACGAACATCCCCGGCACATACGGCGCGTCCGGTGCCACCGCCCGCCCGTCGGCCCCCACGAACCGCCCCGCGCCGATCATCGAGTCGATCACTCCGGGCCCGGCACCGGACAGACGTGCCACGAGGTACTCGCGCACGGTCGCCCAGTCCCCCTCCCGGGGCAGCCGCACCCGCACCGCGTCCACGCCGTCGCGCTGCGGCAGGGGAGAGGCCGGAACCCGGTTCTTGCGTCGCATCCGGCCAGCGTAGACGGCACTGCGCGGGGGAGGAGCGGCCCGCGACTTCCGGTGGGCGCCGAGGTGCGGCGCCCGGTGGGCTACGCGGCGGCGGCCGTCCCGCCCTCCTGCTCGGCCTCGATACGGGCGTTCCACTCGCGCTTGGACGCCTGCCAGCCGTCCTCGTTGTGACCCAGCCGCCAGTACCCGGAGATCGACAGGTCCTCGCGCGGCACACCGCGCTGCACCCGCAGCAGATGGCGCAGCTGCTTCACGAAGCCCGCCTCACCGTGCACGAACGCCTGCATCCGGCCGGCGGGGAACTCCAGCGCCCGCACGGCCTCCACCAGCGGCTCGCCCACGGGCCGGGCGCCGCGGTGCAGCCAGACGACCTCCACGTCGGCGTCGATCTTCTGCTCCTCCTCGGGGCCCGACACCTCGATGAACGCGTGCGCCCGCGCACCGTCCGGCAGTGCCTCCAGGGATCGCGCGATCGCGGGCAGGGCACTCTCGTCACCGGCGAGCAGATGCCAGTCGGCGTCCGCGTCGGGCCGGTAGGTGCCGCCGGGGCCCATGAACCGCAGGACCTCGCCGGGCCGTGCGCGCAGCGCCCACGGGGCGGCCAGGCCCTCGTCGCCGTGCACCACGAAGTCCAGCGTCAGCTCCCGCTGTTCGGAGTCCCAGTCCCGCACGGTGTAGGTCCGGGTGATCGGCCACTGCTCGCGCGGGTAGACGTCCCGGATGTGCTGGAGGTCGTAGGGCTCCGGATAGGTCACGCCCTCGGCGCCGAACAGGAGCTTCACATAGTGGTCGGTGCAGCTGTCCGCGCTGAAGCCGGCCAGGCCGTCGCCGCCCAGGACCACACGGTGCATATGGGGAGTCAGGCGTTCCACACGAACGACCTGGGCGGAATGAGGCTTCCGCGATGTGCGTCCCGGGCGTTCTGCCACTGCCATGACCGTCCTCCCTGTTCCACATTAGGTTTACCTAAGTTAGCACCTCCTTGGTCCATCGGACCTCTCCCGTGACACGATCATGGGGCGTTTTTGGCGTAGAACTGCGGGTTGGGTCACACCATCAGGGTCGTGAGCAGGCGCTGGAGCGAGCCTCCGAGACCCCAGCGGACCGCCAGTGTTTCCAGGGCCGCGGGGTCGCGCGGGGTGCGCGGCAGACGGGTGTCGACGTCCGGCACGGGCACGTCTCCGGCGACCCGGACGACCTTCGGCGCCACCGCGACATACGGCCGGGACTCGTCCAGCCGCCGGCGCTGGGACGGGGTGAGCCTCGCCTTCGGGTCGTCGACCGCCGCCATGATCCCGGCGAGGTCCCCGAACTCGGCCAGCAGCTTGGCCGCCGTCTTCTCGCCGATCCCCGGCACGCCCGGCAGCCCGTCGCTGGGGTCGCCGCGCAGCAGCGCCAGATCCGCGTACCCCCGGCCGTCGACGCCGTACTTCTCGCGCAGCACCGCCTCGTCGGTGAGCTGGAGCGTGCCGACGCCCTTGATCGGGTACAGCACCCGCACCCCGCGCTCGTCGTCCACCAGCTGGTAGAGGTCGCGGTCGCCGGTGACGATGTCGACCGGGCCCTTCGCGCGGGCGGTGAAGGTGCCGATCACGTCGTCCGCCTCGTAACCGGCGACGCCGACGCGGGCGATCCCGAGCGCGTCCAGGACCTCCTCGATCACCGGCACCTGCGGCGACAGCGTGTCCGGCACCTCCTCCGTGTCCGGTCCCACCGTCTGCTCCTCGGCCACCCGGTGCGCCTTGTAGGAGGGGATCAGCTCGACCCGCCACGCCGGCCGCCAGTCCGCGTCCATGCAGGCCACGAGCAGGTCGGGCCGGTGGTCCTGCACCAGCCGGTCGACGAAGTCGAGCAGCCCGCGCACGGCGTTCACCGGTGTCCCGTCCGGTGCCCGCACGGAGTCCGGCACGCCGAAGTAGGCGCGGAAGTACAGGGAGGCGGTGTCGAGGAGCATCAGTCGTCCGGTCACGCCCGCATCATGCCGCACCCCACCGACAGCCACCCGGCGGCGGAGCGCGTCGAGGGCCGTGGAGCGGCTGTGAACTGGGCCACTCGCGTGTTTGGCCCACCGGAACAGGGGCAGGCGCGGCCTCTGTTTCCCCCACCACGACGAAAGGCAAGCGTGTCATCCAGGCTTGAGGCCGACCATCTCCACAAGGTGTTCGGCAGACGACCCGACGAGGCCGTGGAGCGGCTGCGGCAGGGGACCGACCGCGAGGAGCTGCGTGCCGACGGCATCACGGCCGCCGTCGTCGACGCCTCCTTCCGGGTGGAGAGCGGCGAGATCTTCGTCGTGATGGGGCTGTCCGGCTCCGGCAAGTCCACCCTGCTGCGCATGCTCAACGGCCTGTCCGAGCCCACCGCGGGAAGCGTCCGCTTCGACGGCCAGGACCTGACCGCCATGAGCGACCGCGAGCTGCGCGAACTGCGTTCGAAGAAGATCAGCATGGTCTTCCAGCACTTCGCGCTCTTCCCGCACCGCAGTGTCCGCGACAACGCGGCCTACGGCCTGTCCGTGCAGGGCGTGCCCCGCGCCGAGCGCGAATCCCGCGCCGACGAGGCGCTCGCCCTGTGCGGTCTGGCCGGCTGGGAGGACTCCTGGCCCGACGAGCTGTCCGGCGGCATGCAGCAGCGCGTCGGCCTCGCCCGCGCGCTCGCCACCGACGCCGACCTGCTCCTCATGGACGAGTCGTTCAGCGCGCTCGACCCGCTGATCCGCCGTGACATGCAGGACCAGCTCCTCGAACTCCAGAAGACCCTCAAGAAGACCATCGTGTTCATCACCCACGACCTCAACGAGGCCATGCGCCTGGGCGACCGCATCGCCGTCATGCGCGACGGCCGCATCGTCCAGACGGGCACCGCCGAGGACATCCTCGTACGGCCCGCCGACGACTACGTGGCCTCCTTCACCAAGGACGTCGACCGCTCCCGCGTGCTGACCGCACGCGCCGTCATGGACGGCGACGTGCGCGGCGACGAGGCCGACTGCGGCTGCGAGACCGCCGCGCCGGACACGCCGTTCACCGAACTCTGCGCGATCAGCGCCCGGTTGACGCACCCGGTCGCCGTCCTCGACACCGACGGCGCGCTCGTCGGCGTCGTGCCGCGCGAACGGCTCGTCGGCTTCCTCGCCGACGGGGCCGGGGTGCCCGAGCCCGAGCCCTGCGACCACCCGCGCGACGGCCGGGACGGCCGCGGCGGAAAGGCGGTGGCCCGTGCCTAGGCTCCCGCTCGGCGACTGGGTCGACTCCGGCGTCGACTGGCTCGTCGGTCACCTCTCCTGGCTGTTCGACGCGATCCGCGCGGTCGTCGAGGGCATGTACGACGGCATCAACGCCGTCCTCGCCGCGCCGCAGCCCCTGCTGCTCGCGGGCATCCTCGCCGTGCTCGCCTGGTGGCTGCGCGGGCCGGCCGCCGGTGTCCTCGCCTTCGCCGGGTTCGCGCTGGTCGACTCCCTCGACCTGTGGGACCGGGCGATGTCCACGCTGGCCCTGGTGCTCGTGGCCACGGTGATCGCCCTGGTGATCTCCGTCCCGCTCGGCATCTGGGCCGCCCGCTCCCGGGCGGTCGGCGCGACCGTGCGGCCCGTCCTGGACCTGCTCCAGACGATGCCGTCGATGGTGCTGCTGATCCCGGCCATCCTCTTCTTCGGCCTGGGCACCGCCGCGGGTGTCATCGCCACCCTGATCTTCGCGCTCGCCCCCGGCGTCCGCATGACCGAGCTGGGCATCCGGCAGGTCGACGCCGAACTGGTCGAGGCCGCCGAGGCGTTCGGCACACCACCGCGCGACATCCTGCTCCGCGTCCAGCTGCCGCTGGCCCTGCCGACCATCATGGCCGGCGTCAACCAGGTGATCATGCTGGGCCTGTCCATGGTCGTCATCGCCGGCATGGTCGGCACCGGCGGTCTGGGCGGCGCGGTCAACGAGGCCATCGGCCGGCTCGACATCGGCTTCGGCTTCGAGGCGGGCGTCGGCATCGTCGTCCTCGCCATCTACCTGGACCGGATGACCAGTGCCCTCGGCACCCAGCTCTCCCCGCTGGGCCGCAGGGCCGCCGCCCGGGCCCGCGCGGCGGCGGGCACCCGGCCGTGGCAGTACCGGCCGAGCCCGGTCGTCGCCGTCGTCGGCGTGGTCGTCCTCGCCCTCGTCGCGGGCGGCATGGGCGTCTTCGGCTCCTCCTCGGGCCCCGCGCAGGCGTCCGCCACGGACGTCGGCAAGGGCAAGGAGATCAAGATCGGCTACATCCCCTGGGACGAGGGCGTCGCCTCCACCTTCCTCTGGAAGGAGCTCCTGGAGGAGCGCGGCTTCAAGGTGACGACCACCCAGTACACCGCCGGACCCCTGTACACGGGCCTCGCCACCGGCCAGGTCGACTTCGAGACCGACTCCTGGCTGCCCACCACCCACGCCGAGTACTGGCGCAAGTACGGCAAGCGGCTCGACGACCTCGGCTCGTGGTACGGCCCTACCTCCCTGGAGCTCACCGTCCCCTCGTACGTGAAGGACGTGAACTCGCTGGCCGACCTCAAGGCGCACGCCTCCGAGTTCGGCGGGCGGATCGTCGGCATCGAGCCCAGCGCGGGCGAGATGGGCATGCTCAAGGACAAGGTCCTCCAGGAGTACGGCCTCCAGGGCTCGTACGACGTCGTCGACGGCTCCACGCCCGCGATGCTGGCCGAACTCGAGAGGGCGTACGCCAAGAAGCAGCCGATCGTCGTCACGCTCTGGTCGCCGCACTGGGCGTACAGCGACTACGGCCTGAAGAAGCTCACGGACCCCAAGGGCGCCTGGGGCAAGGGCGACGGTGTGCACAGCCTCTCCCGCAAGGGCTTCGCCGGTGACAACCCCGAGGTCGCGGCCTGGCTCAAGGACTTCTCCATGACGGAGAAGCAGCTCACCGGTCTGGAGTCGCAGATCCAGCAGGCGGGCAAGGGCAAGGAGCAGGACGCCGTCCGCGACTGGCTGAAGGCCCACCCGGGGCTCGCCGAGAAGTGGGCCCCGGTGACCGGGAAACAGACGGCCGGGTGACCTGACGGGCCCGGTGCGCCGGGGGGCCGGATCCTTGCCTACGGTAAGGATCCGGCCAACCACGGAGCGCCACACCATGACCGGGGAAGGCCATGCTTCCGACCGGTGCGGCCGGTCGCGCACACCGCGCGACCGGCGGCACCGCCCTGTCAGGACCGCCCCAAGTCGCCGCCGTAACGGCCGGGTTGGCGCCCCTCCGGCATCCGCTGTGACCTGCGGCCCCGCGCCGCGCCCGAATTCCGTCGCGTGAGCGGGAACACACGGAGCCGCCCGCGCATTGAGAAATATGGGGCGGCGATCCGCGCCGGTCGAGGAACCGGCGGTGCCGCCACGACCTCGGGAGCGGCCCATGAGCACGATCCCACGCCCGGCCGGACCGGTCGGCGCCCCGCCGGCCAGCCCTTTCACACCCGGGCGGCGACCCCCGCAGGCGCGACGCGACCGGCCCGCGCACTGGCGCGAACCGTAAGGGTGATGTCCACAGGGCGTGACACGGATGTGACGGGCGCATGAAACGGTTTGGCGAACATGCGTAGGGTGCAGAGAACCCACCAGACGGTGTGTGCCCGCGCACAGGCACCGAAGCGGCGCGACGACGAGCGAAGGAGGGAGCCGGAGCGATGGGCGACCACAAAGAACAACAGCCCCTGCGGGTCGGCGCGGCCGTCCGGCGGCGACGCCGTGCGCTGGAACTCACCCTCGCCGTCGTCGCGGAGCGCAGCGGACTGTCCGTGCCCTTCCTGAGCCAGGTCGAGAACGACCGGGCCCGCCCGAGCCGCAGCTCCCTGGAGAAGGTCGCCGACGCCCTGCGCACCACGGCCGTCGAACTCCTCGCCGCCGCCGACCCCGCGTGCAGCGTCGACGTCGTGCGCGCCGACGACTGCGAACAGGACTTTGCGCCCCGGGTGCGCTCCCTGGTGCGGGGTCATCACCAGTTGCACGCCTCCGAGTTCACCGGCGACCACGACGCCGGCCGTGAATTCCAGCACCGCAACGACGAGTTGATGTACGTCGCCGACGGAGCCGTGGAGATCGAGGCCGAGGGCCGCGCCTACCGGCTCGGCAAGGGCGACACCCTCTACCTCACCGGTGGTGTGCGCCACCGCTGGCGGGCCACGGTCCCCGACACCCGGGTGGTCGTCGTCGCGGTGGCCGAACACATCGAGGCCGTCCAGGACCGCGCCCGCTGAGCATGCCGAGCGAATCTTCGCAGCGCCCCGAAGGGGCGCGGGGAACTGCGCGACCGGCCACGACGCCGCCGCACCTGAGAACCGGCACATCGCGCCCTTCCCGGCGGAGCGCAAGATGAGGATCGTCTCCCTCGTCCCGTCCCTCACCGAGGCGATCGCGGCCACCACCCCCGGAGGGCTCGTCGGCGCCACCGACTGGTGCAGCCACCCCGCCGGTCTCGACGTGGTGCGCGTGGGCGGCACCAAGAACCCCGACGTGGCACGGATCGCCGCGCTCGCCCCCGACCTGGTCGTCGCCAACGAGGAGGAGAACCGCGCCCCCGACCTGGCCGCCCTGCGCGCCGCGGGCCCGGAGGTGCTGGTCACCGAGGTGCGCACGGTCCCGCAGGCCTTCCGTGAACTGGAGCGGGTGCTGACCGCGTGCGGCGCGCCCGCGCGGCCCCGCTGGCTGGACGAGGCGGAGCGCACCTGGACGGAGCTCCCCGCGCCCGCGGAGCGCCGCACGGCGGTCGTGCCGGTGTGGCGGCGGCCCTGGACGGTCCTGGGCCGCGACACCTTCGCCGGGGACGTCCTGGCCCGCCTCGGTGTCGACAACCTCTGGGCCGGCCACCCCGAGCGCTACCCCCGCGTCCCGCTCGACGACCTGCGGGGCGCCGCCCCCGACCTGGTCGTGCTGCCCGACGAGCCCTACCGGTTCACCGTCGACGACGGCCCCGAGTCCTTCCCCGGCCTGCCCTGCGCCCTGGTCGATGGGCGCCGGCTCACCTGGTACGGGCCGTCTCTGGCCGACGCGCCGCGGGTGCTGTCCCGGGCGCTGCGAGCAGTTCACCGCTGACCAGCCCGCGCACGGTCCCGGCGGCGGCCGCGGCCCACGCCACGACGAGCAGCGCGTACAGGCCCACCGCGAGCCACTGGTACACGGCGAGCCCCGTGTGCCGGGCCAGCGCCGCGGCCCCGGTGACACAGGTGCCCACCGGGAAGGTGAACGCCCACCAGGTCATCGCGAACCGCATCCCGTGCAGCCGGGCCCGCACCACGTGCGCCGCGGCGAAGCCCAGCCACAGCAGCGCGAACCCCATGACGGGCACCCCGTAGAGCACGGCGAGCACACCGAAGCCCTGGTCGTAGGGGGCGGGCACCACACCCGGGGCGAGGTCGGCGAAGATCCCCACGGCCGTGGTCGACTGCCCGAGCGGCCCGAGGACCAGGAACAGCGTCGGCGCGAGCGCGGGCGGCAGCGGGCCCCGGGTGATCAGCCGGGCGAACACCAGGGGCAGCATCAGCAGCGTGGCCAGCAGGCTCACCCCGAACAGGGCGAAGCACGCCAGCAGCA
Source organism: Streptomyces sp. NPDC026672 (assembly GCF_040638185.1). Classification (NCBI taxonomy): domain Bacteria; kingdom Bacillati; phylum Actinomycetota; class Actinomycetes; order Kitasatosporales; family Streptomycetaceae; genus Streptomyces; species Streptomyces sp. NPDC026672. Next base: position 240,199 of record NZ_JBEZXS010000005.1, on the reverse strand, counting down.
GGGTCTCGCGGGCCTGCCCCGGCGGCAGGTGCGGCACGAGCAGCGGGCCGAGCGCGGCCGACACCATCGGCGCGACGAGCGGCAGCAGCCACACGGGGGTCGCCTGCGCGGGCTCCACCCGGTGGCGTACGGCCATGAGGTACGGCACGGCGACGGCCGACGCCAGTCCGGTGACCGTGCCGGCGGTGAACAGCACCGTGTCCAGCGCGACCGCCGCCCCGGTGCCGATCCAGTCCCGCCCCACGGTCATGGCGCCGCCGCCGACCGCGAGCAGGGCCATCGCCAGACAGCCGTAGAAGGGGGCCACGGCCGGGTCGAGGAGATGGGCGCGGGCCTGGTCGCGGTGGTGGACCCAGTGCCGGGCGCGGGCCACGAGGAGCACGGCGAGCGAGATCCCCGCGAGCGCCCACACCGCGGTGCAGACGGGCCGGTACGCACGGGTGCCGACGGGCAGGGCGGCGCCGCCCGAGGCGACGATGGCGGTGCCCATGACGGCGGCGTACCAGTTGGGGCCGAGATGACGGACGCGGGCGGCGCGGGGGAGGCGCAGGGAGTGGGCGACGGTGACCATGCGTCCACCGTCGCGCGCCCCGCTCCACCCGACCAGGGGGCACGTCGCTATCAGGGCATAAACTGACCTTATGAGCAGGCGGGACGGGCGGGCGGACGACGGGCGCCGACCGGGCGGCACGGTGGCCCACCGGGTGCCGGACCTGGGCGCGCTGGAACTGCTGCTCGCCGTGGCCCGGCTGGGCAGCCTCGGGGCGGCGGCGCGGGAGCTGGGGATCACCCAGCCCGCCGCGAGCAGCCGGATCCGCTCCATGGAACGGCAACTGGGGCTGGCCCTGGTCGACCGCTCGCCGCGCGGCTCCCGGCTCACCGACACGGGGGCGCTGGTGACCGACTGGGCCCGGCGGGTGGTGGAGGCGGCGGAGTCCTTCGACGCGGGCACCCAGGCGCTGCGGCACCGGCGGGACTCCCGGCTGCGGGTGGCGGCGAGCATGACCATCGCCGAGTACCTGCTGCCCGGCTGGCTGATCGCGCTGCGCGCGGAGCGCCCCGACACGGCGGTCTCGCTCCACGCGGGCAACTCGGCGACGGTGGCGGAACGGCTGCTCGCCGACGAGGCGGACCTGGGGTTCGTGGAGGGGCTCACGGTGCCGGCGGGCCTGGACGCGACGACGGTCGCCCACGACCACCTGATCGTCGTCACGGCGCCCACACACCCCTGGGCCCGCCGCCGCCGACCGCTCGCGGCGGGGGAGCTGGCGGCGACCCCGCTGATCCTGCGCGAGCGCGGCTCGGGCACCCGCCAGGTCCTGGACGCGGCGCTCGGCGGCCTCGCCCGCCCGCTGATCGAGCTCTCCTCGACGACGGCGGTGAAGGCGTCGGCGATCAGCGGCGCGGGCCCGGCGGTCCTGAGCGAACTGGCCGTCGGCGAGGAACTCACGATGCGCCGCCTGGTGCAGATCCCCCTCGCGGACATCCCCCTCCACCGCGCCCTGAGGGCGGTCTGGCCGACCGGCCACCCCCCGACGGGCCCGGCACGCGAACTGCTGTCGCTCACACGGGGGTGAGCGGGGCGGGCGGGCTGGTCGCGAGGGCCTAACGAGGTGGGCAGGCGGTGGTCAGGGCGCGCATGACGCGGACGTCCTCGTCCATCTCCGGGTGCCACTGCACCCCCAGCACGAACGCCCCCGCACCCCCCGTCTCGATCGCCTCCACGGTCCCGTCCTCCGCGAAGGCCGACGCCACCAGCCCCTCGCCGAGCCGCTCCACCGCCTGGTGGTGGAAGGTCGGCACGACGGTCTCCTCCGGCACCACCGACGCGTACCGCGTACCCGGCACCGGCCTGACCGCGTGCTCCCCGAACTTCCCCGGCACCTCCGCGTGCCCGTCGATGTGCTGCACGAGCGTCCCCCCGAGCGCGACGTTCAGCAGCTGCATCCCCCGGCAGATGCCCAGCAGCGGCACTCCCGCCCCCAACGCCGCCCCGATCAGCGCCAGTTCCCACGCGTCCCGCTCCGGCGCCGCCGGACCCGTCCGCGGGGAGCGCTCCGCGCCGTACCGCCCCGGATCCACGTCCGGGCCGCCCGCGATCACCAGCCCGTCCAGCCGCTCCACCACGGCCGCCGCGTGCGCGGGATCGTCCGGCGGCAGCATCACCGCGATCCCCCCGGCCCGCCGCACGAGCCGCGGATACCCGGCGGGCAGCAGCGCCGCCTCCAGCTCCCACACCCCCCAGCGCGCCCCGGCCTCCAGGTACGTACTCACCCCGATCAACGGTCGTCCGGTCACACGTGCCTCCCGACATCCAATGGTCGAACCCAAAACCTTTACCGCGGACTCAGGCCAGAAAGCCCCGCAGCAGCGCCGCCGTCCCCGCGCAGTGCTCCCGCATCGTCCGCCGCGCCGCGTCCGCGTCCCCGGCCAGCACCGCCTCCACGAGCGCGGTGTGCTGACGCTGCGAGTGTTCCAGGTTGCGCACGAGCAGCGGGATGCAGTCCAGCAGATCGTTCACGCCCGCCCGCACCGCCGCGTACTGCGCCGCCAGCGTCGGCGACCCGCACAGCTCGGCCAGGGTGAGGTGCAGCAGCGTGTCCCGCCGCCGGTACTCCGCGAGCGGCGCGTCCCGCGTCCCCGCCAGCGCCTCCCGCAGCCGCCCCGCCGCGGCCCCCTCCAGCCCGTGCGCCGCGCACAAGCCCGCCGCCCCCACCTCCAGGACCTCCCGGAAGCGCAGCACGTCCTCGATGTCCACCGCGGCGATCCGCCGCCGCAGCTCGTCCTCGCCGCCCGCGTCCGCGCGCGGCAGCACGAACGTCCCGCCGTACCGCCCGCGCCGCGCCTCGACCAGCCCCTGCTCCTGGAGCACCTTCAGCACCTCGCGCAGCGTCACCCGGCTGATCCCGAGCCGCTCCGCGAGCTCCCGCTCGGCCGGCAGCCGCCCGCCGCCGGGCACCAGCCCCAGCCGTACGACCTGGAGGATCTGCTCCAGCGCCTCCTCGAAGCCGTTGCCCGCGCGCACCGGCCGCAGCACCGGCGCGAGCCGGTCGCCGGCCTCGCCGTCCGCGTGCAGTGGCATCCGGCCGTGCCCCCTTCCCAAGCAAAGGTCGTCCGCAATACCTTATGGCTCCCGGCCCGGCCGAAGAAGCGCGCAGCAGCCGAAGGAGCACTCCCGTGGCAGACCGCACACCCCCGCTGAGCGTCGAGGAACTGCACGCCCTGGTGGCCGGCGGGGAGATCGACACCGTCGTCCTGGCCTTCCCCGACATGCAGGGCCGGCTCCAGGGCAAGCGGTTCGCCGCCCGCTTCTTCCTCGACGAGGTCCTCCACCACGGCACCGAGGGCTGTAACTACCTCCTCGCCGTCGACGCCGACATGAACACCGTCGACGGCTACGCGATGTCCTCCTGGGACCGCGGCTACGGCGACTTCGCCATGCACCCCGACCTCACCACCCTGCGCCGTGTGCCCTGGAACGCCGGCACCGCCATGGTGATCGCCGACCTCGCCTGGGAGGACGGCTCCCCGGTCGTCGCCGCGCCCCGCCAGATACTGCGCCGCCAGCTGGAGCGCCTCGCCGCCCTCGGCTACACCGCCAAGGTCGGCACCGAGCTGGAGTTCATCGTCTTCAAGGACACCTACGAACAGGCGTGGGACGCCAACTACCGGGGCCTGACCCCGGCCAACCAGTACAACATCGACTACTCCGTCCTCGGCACCGGCCGCGTCGAACCCCTGCTGCGCCGCATCCGCAACGAGATGGCCGGCGCCGGCCTCACCGTCGAGTCCGCCAAGGGCGAGTGCAACCCCGGCCAGCACGAGATCGCCTTCCGCTACGACGACGCCCTCGTCACCTGCGACCAGCACGCGATCTACAAGACCGGCGCCAAGGAGATCGCCGCCCAGGAGGGCGTCTCCCTGACCTTCATGGCCAAGTACAACGAGCGCGAGGGCAACTCCTGCCACGTCCACCTCTCGCTCGCCGACGGGAGCGGCGCCAACGCCATGCCCGGCGACCTCGACGGCGGCATGTCCCCGGTGATGCGCCACTTCCTCGCCGGACAGCTCGCCGCCCTCCGCGACTTCGCCCTGCTCTACGCCCCCCACATCAACTCCTACAAGCGCTTCCAGCCCGGCTCCTTCGCCCCCACCGCCGTCGCCTGGGGCCACGACAACCGCACCTGCGCCCTGCGCGTCGTCGGCCACGGCCGCTCCCTGCGCTTCGAGAACCGGCTCCCCGGCGGCGACGTCAACCCGCACCTCGCCGTCGCCGGACTCGTCGCGGCCGGCCTCTACGGCATCGAGCAGGAACTCGACCTGCCCGACCCCTGCCCGGGCAACGCCTACACCGCCGACTTCGCCCACGTCCCCACCACCCTGCGCGAGGCCGCCGAGCTCTGGGAGAACAGCCCCATCGCCCGCGCGGCCTTCGGCGACGAGGTCGTCGCGCACTACCGCAACATGGCCCGCGTCGAACTGGAGGCCTTCGACGCGGCGGTCACCGACTGGGAGCTGCGCCGCTCCTTCGAACGCATGTGAGAGGTCCTTCGGTGTCGCACGAGCATGAACTGACCGTTCTCGACCCGGCGACGGAAGACGTCGTCGCCACCGTCCCCGGCACCACTGCGGAGGACGTGGACCGCGCCGTCGCCCGCGCGGGCGCCGCCCAGCGCGCCTGGGCCGCCGCGGCCCCCGCCGACCGCGCCCGGCTGCTGCGCCGCTTCGCCGACGCCGTCGACGGCCACACCGAGGAACTCGCCCGGCTGGAGGTCCGCGAGGCCGGCCATCTGATCGGCAACGCCCGCTGGGAGGCCGGCAACGCCCGCGACCTGCTGCTGTACGCGGCCGGCGGCGCCGAACGCCTCCTCGGCAAGCAGATCCCCGTCCCCGGCGGCTGGGACGTCACCTTCCAGGAACCCCTCGGCGTCGTCGGCGTGATCGCCCCCTGGAACTTCCCCATGCCCATCGCCTCCTGGGGCTCCTTCCCGGCCCTCGCCGCGGGCAACGCCGTGCTCCTCAAGCCCGCCGAGACCACCCCGCTCACCGCCCTGAGGCTCGCAGAACTCGCCCTGGACGCGGGCCTGCCCGAGCACCTCTTCCAGGTCCTGCCCGGACACGGGCACATCACCGGCCGCGCCCTGGTCGACCACCCCGACGTGGCGAAGATCGTGTTCACCGGGTCCACCCGCACCGGCCGCGAGGTCATGGAGCGCTGCGCCCGACAGGTCAAGCCCGTCACCCTCGAACTCGGCGGCAAGAGCCCCAACATCGTCTTCGCCGACGCCGACCTCGAAGCCGCCGTCGACCCCTTCTCCTTCCTCGACAACTCCGGCCAGGACTGCTGCGCCCGCACCCGCGTCCTCGTCCAGGAGAGCGTGTACGACGACGTCCGCGCCCTGCTCGCCGACGCGCTCGCCGCGGTCGTGGTCGGCGCCCCGGACGACGAGAAGACCCGGATGGGACCGCTGATCTCCCGCCGGCAGCTCGACCGCGTACGGTCGTTCGTGCCGGACGACGCCGAGGCGCTGCGCGGCTCGGCCCCCGACGGGCCCGGCTTCTGGTTCCCGCCCACCGTGCTCACCGGCGAACGGCCCGACTCCGCTGCGGCCCGCGAGGAGATCTTCGGACCCGTCGCCGTGCTGCTGCCCTTCACCGACGAGGCCGACGCGATCCGCCTCGCCAACGACACCCCCTACGGGCTGGCCGGCTCCCTGTGGACCCGCGACCTGGGCCGCGCCCTGCGCGTCTCCCGGGCCGTCCGCGCGGGCAACCTGTCCGTCAACTCCCACTCCAGCGTCCGCTACTGGACCCCCTTCGGGGGTTTCAAGCAGTCCGGCCTCGGCCGCGAACTCGGCCCGGACGCCCTGACCGCCTTCACCGAGACCAAGAACGTCTTCATCAGCACGGAGGGCCCCGCACAGTGACCGCAGAGACCGTCCCCACCCCCGGGGACTTCCCCCGGACTCCCGTCTGCCGACGTCTCGTCGGCCGGACCGCCGTCATCACCGGCGCCGGCAGCGGCATCGGACTCGCCACCGCGCGGCGGCTCGCCGCCGAGGGCGCCCACGTCGTCTGCGGCGACGTCGACGAGGTCCGCGGCAAGGCCGCCGCCGACGAGGTCGGCGGGCTGTTCGTCAAGGTCGACGTCACCGACGCGGACCAGGTGGAGGCCCTGTTCAGGATCGCCCACGACACCTACGGCAGCGTCGACGTCGCCTTCAACAACGCGGGCATCTCCCCGCCCGACGACGACTCCATCCTGGAGACCGGACTGGAGGCATGGAAGCGCGTCCAGGAGGTCAACCTCACCTCCGTCTACCTGTGCTGCAAGGCCGCCATCCCCTACATGCGGCGCCAGGGCAGGGGCTCCATCATCAACACCGCGTCCTTCGTCGCCCGGATGGGCGCGGCCACCTCCCAGATCTCCTACACCGCGTCCAAGGGCGGCGTCCTCGCCATGTCCCGCGAACTCGGCGTCCAGTTCGCGCGGGAGGGCATCCGCGTCAACGCGCTGTGCCCCGGACCGGTCAACACCCCGCTGCTCCAGGAGCTGTTCGCGAAGGACCCCGAGCGGGCCGCGCGCCGGCTGGTGCACATCCCGGTCGGCCGGTTCGCCGAGGCCGACGAGATCGCCGCCGCCGTCGCCTTCCTCGCGAGCGACGACTCGTCCTTCGTCAACGCCACCGACTTCCTCGTCGACGGCGGCATCTCGGGCGCGTACGTCACGCCCCTGTAGCGGCACCGGCGCACGGTGTCCCGGCCTCCGGGACACCGTGTACCCGCCCGCGGTCCCCGTCCTACAGTGCCGCAATGAGCATGACGCCCCCGCCCGGCTGGTACCCCGACCCCCACGCCCCCCACCAGGAGCGCTGGTGGGACGGCACCGCCTGGACCGAGCACCGGCGTACTCCCGGGGCCCCGCCGCCCCCGGCCGAGGGCGCCTCCCGGCCCGCGAAGGCGATCGCGCTGGTCACCGCCGGGGTTGTCCTGGTCGCGGCGATCGTCGTCGGTGCGCTCGTGCTGCGCGGCGGCGACGGCGAGGACACCTCCACCGCCGTGGACACCCCGCCCACCGCCGCGGACGGTCCGCCCGCCGCCCCGGCGAGCGGCACCCCGCCCTCGCCGCTCGCCTCGCGTCCCGCGGACGCGTCACCCTCCGGTGACCCGGACCGTGTCGTCGACGAACTCAACGGCATCACCCTGCCGTTGCCCACGGGCTGGGTCCGCCCCGAGTACGTCGCCGACCACAGCGTCGTCATGAGCACGGACGGCACCTACGACTGCCCCGCGGGCGCCGGCCTGTGCCGCCACGGCTATGTCACCACCCACACGGCGGACGCCGGCACCCCCGAGGACCTCGCCCGCGAGGACATCCCGGACGCCGCCGACGCCGCCTACGAGGAGGACCTCGTCGGCGAGCGGCCCTTCGGCGGCATCGAGTCCCACCGGGTCGTCGCCTCCGGACCCCTCACCGTGGCGGGCCGCGCCGGATACTTCGTGCGCTGGCGGGTGACGACCGCCGACGGACCCGGCGGCTACGTCGAGTCCCTCGCCTTCCCCTCCAGCACCGGCAGCGGGGCGCCCGTCGTGGTCCGGCTGGTCCTCGACGCGGGTCCGGACGGACCGCCATTGTCCGAGATGGACACCATCACCCGAGGCATACGACCCGGCGAGGAGTAGTGCCGCAAAGGGGCGCGGGGGAAACGAACGGTCACAGAAACGTGCGGCCCTCGCCCCGGTACGTGGGCACCGTCGCCGTCACCACGTCCCCCTCGACCAGGTGCAGCACGTCGAACCGCTCGCACAGCTCACCGGCCTTGGCGTGCCGGAACCACACCTTGTCCCCGATCAGCAGGTCGTCCGCCGGCGAGCCGAGCAGCGGGGTCTGCACCTCACCGGGACCCTCCTGCCCGTCGTACGACAGGCCCTCGGGCAGGTACGGCACCGGAAGGCGGTCGGTGCCCGGCGCACCGGAGGCCGGATAGCCGCCGCCGAGCACCGTCACCACGCCCACCCCCGGGCGCCGTACGACGGGCTGGGCGAACAGGGCCGCCGGACGGCCGGTGAACGACGTGTAGTTGTCGAACAGCCGCGGCACGTACAGCCCCGAACCCGCCGCGATCTCCGTCACCGCGTCCTCGGCCGCCGTGTGCTGCACACTGCCCGTGCCGCCGCCGTTGACGAACTCCAGGTCCGGCACCACCGCGCGGACCGCCCGCACCACCGCCCCGCGGCGCTCCGCGAGCTCCCGGCGTGCCGTCGCCTGCATCAGCCGTATCGCCCGCGAGCGCAGCGGCCGGCCCGCGACCGCGTCACCGACCCCGGCGACATGGCCCTCGTACGCCATGATCCCGACCAGCCGGAAGCCGGGCCGCCGGGACACCGTCCGCGCCATCTCGGCCAGTTGGGCGGGGGAGTGCAGCGGGGAGCGCCGCGCGCCCACCCGCACCCGGCCGCCGAGCAGCTTCAGCGAGGTGTCCAACTCCAGGCAGACACGCACCACTTCACGGCCGCCCGCCCGGGAGGCGTCGATCAGGTCGAGCTGGGCGGGGTCGTCGACCATCACCGTGACCGCGGCGGCGAGCTTGGGATCGCCGGCCAGCTCGGCGAAGCCCGTGCGGTCGGCGGAGGGGTAGGCCAGCAGGACGTCGTCGAAACCGGAGCGGGCCAGCCACAGCGACTCGGCCAGGGTGAACGACATGATCCCCCGGAAGCCGTCGCGCGCGAGCACCCGCTCCAGCAGCGCCCGGCAGCGCACGGACTTGCTGGCGACCCGGACCGGCTTGCCCGCCGCGCGCCGGACCAGATCGTCCGCGTTGGCGTCGAAGGCGTCCAGGTCCACGATCGCGAGAGGGGCGTCGAGAGCGGCGGTGGCCCGGTCGTAACGGGCCCGGTCGGCGGCGCGCGTTGTCATGAACGAAGCCTGCCAGACGGGATTACCGCAGGGTAGGGGGACGTTCCGGGCAGATGCCCCGGGGGTGCGGACTGGTTCCCGTCCGCCGTCCGACAAGCCGTAGAGTGACGCGCACGCACGACGGGGCGAGCCCGGCCGCAGCGCCTGCGGCGGGATGCCGACCCGTCCGTGCGGGTATGCGTGCCCGGGACGGATCGGCTCCGCGGGCCCGGGCGAGGACGACGGCCCGCGTACGAGCACAGGGCCCGGGGATGAGGAGACGGGGGGCGAATGAACACGGATTCCCACCACGCACCGCCCCCACCCCACAGACCCGACCCCCAACGCCCACCCCGCCCGGCGGACACCGCACCCGCCGACCCCGGCGACCGGCCCCCCGCGCACCCGTCGGTGGGTGCCCCACGAACCGACCCCACGGCTCCCCGGCCTCCGCACACCGACGGACCGCCCTTCCCGCCTGCTTCCGGGGGTGCCCCGCGGGCCGCGGCCGACGGTCCCGCGGCCACGGCTCCCCGGCCCTTGTACGCTCCGCGCGCCGCCGGTTCCGGGGAGCAGTCCTTCCCGTCTGCCTCCGGGGGTGCCCCGCGAGGCGTCGGCCCCCGGGAGTCGGCGGGGGCAGGGAGCGGGGGCGCGTTCGACGGGGGTCGGGGCTCGCGCGTCTCCCGAGGCACCGGTTCCGGGGAGCCGGGGCCGCCGGTGGCCTCTGCTCGGTTTCCCGACAGCCCGCCCCGCCGGGGGGCGCGGGCGGCGGTCGACGAGGTCGACTCCGACGGGGAGTTCCAGGCGTTCGGGGTGCGCGCCGGACGCGGGCCCGTCGTGCCGCCCATGCCCAGCACCGCGCCCGACGTCGGCCCCCGGCCGGACTCCGCGCCCGACCCCGCTCTGTCCTGGAGCGCCCCCGGACAGCGCCCCGTCGTGTCCTTCGGCGTGCCCGAGGGCTACGACGAGCAGGCCCGCCCACGGCCGCTCGGCACCCGGGTCCGCCCCCGCCCCCGCGCCCTCGCCTCCGCCGTCTGCGTCGTCCTCGGACTCGGCCTGATCGGCGGCGCCGTGACCGGCAGCTGGCTCACCGACGACTCGGGCGACTCCGGCACCGGCGGACGCTTCGTCACCGCGGCCGGCCTCTGGCACAGCGTCCCCGTCGACGAACTGTTCCCGCCCACCCTGGAGGGCCGCGGCGCCGGCCCCGGCGGAGCCGACCGCACCTGGACCCGTATCGCCGTCGCCCCCGACAGCGGCTGCGCCACCGCCTTCGACCCCCTCCTGCGCAAGGTCCTCGCCCCCGCCGGCTGCCGCCGCCTGCTGCGGGCCACCTACACCGACGCCACCCAGAGCTACGTCACCACCGTCGGCCTCCTGTTCACCGAGGCCGACCCCGCCGCGATGACCGCCCTCGCGGCCCGCGTCAAGAACGAGCGCCTGGACCGCCGCACCGACCTGATGCCCCGCACGTACGCCGCCGCGGGCACCGTCGCCGCCGGCTTCCACGACCGGCAGCGCGCCTCCTGGACCCTCTCCGTCCTCACCGACGCCCCCGTCGTCGCCTACGCCGTCTCCGGCTGGGCCGACGGCCGTACCGTCGACGCCCCCCAGCCCGCCGCCGACGCCGTGCAGACCGGCGCGACCACCGCCCCCGCCCAGGCCGGCCTCGGCCAGGAGGCGCAGGGCCTCGCCGACCGCGTCGCACGGCGGCTGCGCTCCACGGTCGCCTCGGCCACGGAGACGCCCTCATGAGAAGCGAGCGAACCGAGTGAACCGAGCCACCGGTACGGCCCTGAGCCTCCTCCTCGCCGGCTCCCTCGCCCTGCTGCCCGCGACCACCGCGCACGCCGACGGCATCCGCGCCCAGCAATGGGCCCTGTCCGCGCTCCACACCGACCAGGCGTGGCGCACCACCAAGGGCGGGGGCGTCACCGTCGCCGTCCTGGACACCGGCGTCGAGTCCGACCACCCCGACCTCACCGGCAACGTCCTGCCCACCAAGGACCTCATCGGCTTCGGCGCGGAGCCCGGCGACCGCGCGTGGGCCCGGCACGGCACCGCCATGGCCGGCATCATCGCCGGACACGGCCACGGCCCCGGCGACGCGGACGGCGTCATGGGCGTCGCGCCCGAGGCCAAGATCCTGCCCGTCCGCGTGATCCTGGAGGACGGCGACTCCGCCCGCGGAAAGGCCCGCAGCAGCCGCGGCAACGCCCTCGCCGAAGGCATCCGCTGGGCCGCCGACCACGGCGCCGACGTCATCAACCTCTCCCTCGGCGACGACTCCGACTCCGCGCACCCGGAACCCAGCGAGGACGAGGCCGTGCAGTACGCCCTCAAGAAGGGCGTCGCCGTGGTCGCCTCCGCCGGCAACGGCGGCGACAAGGGCGACCACATCTCCTACCCGGCCGCCTACCCGGGCGTCATCGCCGCCACCGCCGTCGACCGGTACGGCACCCGCGCCGCGTTCTCCACCCGCCGCTGGTACGCCACGGTCAGCGCGCCCGGCGTGGACGTCGTGATCGCCGACCCCGACCACAAGTACTACGAGGGCTGGGGCACCAGCGCCGCGTCCGCGTTCGTCTCCGGCGCCGTCGCCCTCGTCAAGGCGGCCCACCCCGGGCTGACCCCCGCGCAGATCAAGAAGCTGCTGGAGGACACCGCGCGGAACGCGCCCAGCGGGGGCCGCGACGACTCCCGCGGCTTCGGGTTCGTCGACCCGGCCGCCGCCATCGAGGCCGCGGGCCGCCTCAAGCCGCGCGGCCTGCGCCCGGCGGCCTACGGCGAGCGGTACTTCGGCCCCGGCCCCGACAAGGAGGGCGGCTCCGGCGGCGCGGCCGGCTGGGCGGGCCCCCTCGCGGGCGGCGCGGGCGGTGTCCTCCTCGTCGCCGCGGCCATCCTCTGGCGGACCCGCCGCGAACGGTCCGAGTGAGGTCAGCCGGCCGCGAGCGCCGCGACCGCCGCCCGCGCCGCCGACTCGGCCAGGGTGATGCCCCGCTCCTGCGTGGACGTGCCGTCGGTGAGGACGGCCAGGAGGTAGGAGCGGCCGGCCGAGGTCACCCGGCCGATGCTGTTGACGTCCCACAGGCCGGTCGTACTGCGCGGCAGCCAGCCGTTCTTCAGGGCCCACCCCGAGGAGCCGCCCGGGACGGCCGAGACCCCCCACCGCTGCCCCGCCACGACGTTCTCCATCAGACCCCGCAGATACGCCCGTGAGGCCGCGCTCAGCTTCGAGTCGTCCTCGAACACCTGCCGCAGCAGCGTCAGTTGATCGGCCGCCGTGGTCCGCGTCAGCCCCCAGAGACCGCCGTCCCCGCCGGTCGTGTCCATGAGCCCGAACCGCCTGTTGGCCGCGTCCAGCCCCGCCGCACCGCCGATGTCCCGCCACAGCGCCGACGCCGCGTCGTTGTCGCTGCTCTCGATCATCCGCGTCGCGTACGCCCGCTCGGCCGCCGTGAGCCGCCGGTCCGCGTCCTGCGCCCGCAGCAGCAGCGCCGCCAGGATGTCGACCTTCACGATGCTCGCCGTGTCGAACGTCCCCGTCCCGTACCCGGCGCGCGCACCGGAGCCCAGGTCCAGCACCGCCACCGAGACCCGCGCCCCCGACGGCACGTCGACGTCGGCCATCCCCTTGTGCAGCAGTTCGTCCGGATCCACCGGTTCCTCCTCGCGCGCCGCCGCGGGGGCGGAGACCGACGGCACCGACGACGGCGCCGCCGTCGAGCGGGACGACGGTGACGGCGAGGGCGGCAACGACGACGCCGAGGATACGGGCGCAGGCCCCGAGTGCGCCCGCGCCTGCACGTACACCGACCCCGCCGCCGTCACCCCCACCACCGCCACGGCCGCGACCAGGGCGTGGACGAGCGGGCGGCCCCCTCCGGAAGACTCCATGCCGTGATGCTCGGGGCACCGGCTGTGCGCCCCGTTAGCCCGGCGTTAGATCCTTGTCAGAGAAATCCCAGAAATCCATGAGCCGTGTGACCGCCGGGTTTCGGGCCCCGCACAAGCCCAGCAGCATCCCACCGATAGGGTCGGTGACCGTGGCGAACAAGAACATTCCCGACCCCGGCTACTCCGACGACGACGGCTCCGCCGACCCCCGGCTGAGCGCCGCGCTCGCCGCCTGGGCCGAGGACCGCACCGCCGTCGGCCCCGTCCTGGAGGCCCTGAAGGGGACCCGGCTGCTCGTGCCCGTCGTGGCCGTGCTCGGGGAGGCCGAGTACGACGAGAAGGGGCTGCGCCGGGAGAAGACCAGCGACATGGCCGTGCCCACCCTGAAGGCCGGGGGCCGCACCGCCCTGCCCGCGTTCACCTCCACCGACGCGCTGGCCCGGTGGGACGCCGGGGCCCGCCCCGTCGCCGTACCGCTGTACCAGGCGCTGCGCGCCGCCGCCCATGAGCGGGCGGACACCATCGTGCTCGACATGTCGGGCCCGGTGCCGTTCGAGCTGACCGGCCCCGCCCTGCTCGCGCTGGCCGAGGGCCGCACGAGCACCGACCCGCTCGCCGATCCCGCCGTCGTCGGGGCCGTGCGCGCGGTCTGCGCCGGCGAACCCGCCGTGCTCCGCGCCCACCTGGGCCCCGGCGAGGCCGACGGCACCCTCGCCCTCGTGCTCGACCCTGGCGCCGACCCCGCCGTGGCCGCCCGCGCCGTCGCCGGACGCCTGGCGGCCGACGACACACTGAGGGCCCGCCTGGTGCGCGGTCTCGACCTGGCGCTCCTGCCGGCCGGGACCACCCCGCCGGGCGAGCCCCTGTACGTCCGCGCCTGAACCGGCGGCGCCCCTCTCCGTTCGAGCGGAGAGGGGAAACCGGGGGCGTCCTGCGGGGACCTCAGCCGTAGACCGGGCCCGTGTACTTCTCGCCCGGACCCTGGCCCGGGTCGTCCGGGACGATCGACGCCTCGCGGAACGCCAGCTGGAGCGACTTCAGACCGTCGCGCAGCGGCGCCGCGTGGAAGGAGCTGATCTCGGTCGCGCTCGCGTCCAGCAGACCGGCGAGGGCGGTCACCAGCTTGCGCGCCTCGTCCAGGTCCTTGTACTTGTCGCCCTCCTCGGTCAGGCCGAGCTTCACCGCGGCGGCGCTCATCAGGTTGACGGCGACCGTCACGATCACCTCGACCGCGGGGACCTCGGCGATGTCGCGGGTCATCTCGTCGAAGTCGGGCTGCCCGTCGGGGCCGGAGGGGGAGGTCTCACTCATGCGGGACACGATAGGCGGCGCGGCGGGCCCGGCCCCAGCCGGTCTCGGTTAGCCCTTCACCGGTGGAGCTGCTAGCCTTGTGCAACGACCGGTCGAACATGTATGTGTTCGGCCCGCAAGTGGAGGCTCCGATCTCCCACCTGACCGTCCCCCGGGACGGCGGGTCAACCGGGTCAGACGACCCCCACCGTTCCGTACGGACGGTGGAGCAGTCGTCGGAAAGCGCGCCCCGCGGCTCACCGCGGCGGTGCTCCGGATGCTTCGGAGTCCCGCCTGTGTCCCGTCCGGGGCATTTTTCATGTGCCGTGATGGTTGGTCTCCATGTCAGTCAGACACACGCGGTCGTCCGCCAGGCGGCCGTATGGTGCTACCGAGGAGGATCCATCAGCACCGAGCCCCGCATCAACGACCGGATTCGCGTTCCCGAGGTGCGACTTGTCGGTCCCAGTGGCGAGCAGGTCGGCATCGTGCCGCTCGCGAAGGCCCTGGAGCTTGCGCAGGAGTACGACCTCGACCTGGTCGAGGTCGCGGCGAACGCCCGTCCGCCCGTCTGCAAGCTCATGGACTACGGGAAGTTCAAGTACGAGTCGGCCATGAAGGCCCGTGAGGCGCGCAAGAACCAGGCGCACACGGTCATCAAGGAGATGAAGCTCCGGCCGAAGATCGACCCGCACGACTATGACACCAAGAAGGGTCATGTCGTCCGGTTCCTCAAGCAGGGCGACAAGGTCAAGATCACGATCATGTTCCGCGGTCGTGAGCAGTCCCGGCCCGAGCTGGGCTACAGGCTGCTCCAGCGGCTCGCGGAGGACGTCCAGGACCTCGGCTTCGTGGAGTCGAACCCGAAGCAGGACGGCCGCAACATGATCATGGTCCTCGGTCCGCACAAGAAGAAGACCGAGGCGATGGCCGAGGCTCGACAGGCGCAGGAAGCCCGCAAGGCGGACGCGAAGGCCAACCCCGGCCGCTCGCAGAACCCCGCCGAGGCCGAGGTAGAGGCCGAGGCAGAGGCGCCCGCCGAGGAACCCGCCGAGGCGTGATCCCCGGGACGCGAGTCCCAGGACGTAACCGAAACAAGCAGCGACGCTCCACCGTGCCCGGTTTCGCGACCGGGCACCGGAGTGCCACCGACGAGGAGATAACGGCGCCATGCCGAAGAACAAGTCGCACAGCGGTGCCAGCAAGCGCTTCAAGGTCACCGGCTCCGGCAAGGTGCTCCGTGAGCGCGCCGGCAAGCGCCACCTGCTCGAGCACAAGTCGTCCCGCGTGACGCGTCGCCTCACCGGCAACGCCGAGATGGCCCCGGGCGACGCCGCGAAGATCAAGAAGCTTCTCGGCAAGTGACGCACGGCGCCCCCTGAGCGCCGTACGCAAGGACCGGGACCCATATCGTTTCCGGGTCGCGTGAAGTCAACCGCGGCCCCGCTACAAGGAGTTAACAAGTGGCACGCGTCAAGCGGGCAGTCAACGCCCACAAGAAGCGCCGGGCGATCCTCGAGCAGGCCTCCGGCTACCGCGGTCAGCGTTCGCGCCTGTACCGCAAGGCCAAGGAGCAGGTCACCCACTCGCTGGTCTACAACTACAACGACCGCAAGAAGCGCAAGGGCGACTTCCGTCAGCTGTGGATCCAGCGCATCAACGCCGCTGCCCGCGCCAACGGCATCACGTACAACCGCTTCATCCAGGGTCTGAAGGCCGCGAACATCGAGGTCGACCGCAAGATCCTCGCCGAGCTGGCCGTCAACGACGCGAGCGCGTTCGCCGCGCTGGTCGAGGCCGCGCAGAAGGCGCTCCCGGCGGACGTGAACGCCCCCAAGGCGGCGTGACGCTGCGCTGAGCTTCGGCCGACCCGACTGCAGGCCCGCAGGCTGTCATGGCTTGCGGGCCTTGCCGTTGGGGTGGGGTGGGCCGTCCTTCGGCTGCGGCTCCGCCGTGGCTGGTCGCGCCCACGCGGCGGAGCCGCATATCGACACAGCCCCGCGCCCCTCCGGGGCGCCACAAGTCTCCGGAAGCAAGAAAGATGCCCCCTGTCTCTCCTGAGTTGATCTCCCCCCGTTCCGTGCGTGTGACTGCCGCCCGGCGGCTCGGGAAGCGGAATTTCCGGGGCAAGGAGCGGCTGTTCCTCGCCGAGGGGCCGCAGGCCGTACGGGAGGCCGCCCGGCACGGGGACACGCTCGTCGAGCTGTTCACCACCGTTGAGGCCGCGGAGCGGTACGCCGACATCGTCGGCGAGGCCCGCACCGCCGGGGTCCACGTCCACCTCGCCTCCGAGGACGTGATCGCCGACATCTCCACCACCGTCACCCCGCAGGGACTCGTCGGGGTGTGCAGGTTCCTCGACACCGACTTCGAGGACGTCCTCAGGGCCCGCCCCAAGCTCGTCGCCGTCCTCGCGCACGTCCGCGACCCCGGCAACGCCGGCACCGTGCTGCGGTGCGCCGACGCCGCGGGCGCCGAGGCCGTCGTCCTCACCGACGCCTCCGTCGACCTGTACAACCCCAAGGCCGTACGCGCCTCCGTCGGCTCGCTGTTCCACCTGCCCGTCGCCGTCGGCGTCCCGGTGGAGCGGGCCGTCGCCGGCCTCAGGGCCGCCGGGGTGCGCGTCCTCGCCGCCGACGGCGCCGGCACCGACGACCTGGACGACGAGCTGGACAAGGGCACCATGGGCGGGCCCACGGCCTGGGTGTTCGGCAACGAGGCGTGGGGGCTCCCGGAGGAGACCCGCGCGCTGGCGGACGCCGTCGTGCGTGTCCCCCTGCACGGAAAGGCCGAGAGCCTGAACCTCGCCACCGCCGCCGCCGTATGTCTCTACGCGTCGGCCCGTGCGCAGCGCGCCTCCGGAGGGTGCCGCTCCGTCACCGAGAGCTAGTAAGGTGACCAGCTCTGGGGCCCACGGCGGCCGAAGGGTGGGATACGGGGATGAGCGTCGGCACGAACAGTGCCCCGGGCGGGCGTGACCTGCGGCGCGTGCCGGCGCCCCGGTACGGCGACCCCACCGGGTCCGGCATCGACCCCGAGGACCTGCCCGACGGTCTGGTGATCGCCGACGAACACGGCCGGGTGGTCTGCTTCAACTCCGCCGCCGCCCGCATCACCGCCGTACGCCCCGAGGACGCCCTCGGCCGGCGCCTGGAGAAGGCCCTCCCCTTAGAGGACCTGGAGGGCCGGCGCTGGTGGCAGCTCACCGATCCCTACGGCGGGCTCGCCATCCGGGTCCGGCAGCCCGAGCGCAATCTCCTGCTGCCCGGCGGCCGCGAGGTCCTGGTGTCGGCGCGGTACGTGCGCCGCGAGCCCACCGGCCCCGTCCACCGCGTCGTCGTCTGCCTGCGCGACACCGAGGCCCGCCGCCGCACCGAACGCAGCCACGCCGAGCTGATAGCCACCGTCGCCCACGAACTGCGCTCCCCGCTGACCTCCGTCAAGGGCTTCACCGCGACCCTGCTCGCCAAGTGGGAACGCTTCACCGACGACCAGAAGCGGCTGATGCTGGAGACCGTCGACGCCGACGCCAACCGGGTCACCCGGCTCATCGCCGAGCTCCTCGACATCTCCCGCATCGACTCCGGCCGCCTGGAGGTGCGCCGCCAGCCCGTCGACATGGGCGCGGCCGTCGGCCGGCACATCCAGGCGTACGTCGCCGCGGGCCAGCCCGCCGACCGCTTCCTGCTGCGCATCGAGCAGCCGCTGCCCGCCCTGTGGGCCGACCCCGACAAGGTCGACCAGGTCCTCAGCAACCTGCTGGAAAATGCCGTGCGGCACGGCGAGGGAACGGTCACGATAGACGTCACGCCCGCCGCGTCCCCACGCGAGGGCGAGGACGAGCAGCACGAGAACACGGCCACCTCGGTCACCGTCAGCGACGAGGGGTCCGGCATTCCGGAGGAGTCCATGAACCGCGTCTTCACCCGCTTCTGGCGGGGCAGCAAGCGCGGTGGCACGGGCCTCGGGCTGTACATCGTGAAGGGCATCGTCGAGGCCCACGGCGGCACCATCACCGTCGGCCGTGCCCCCGGCGGCGGCGCGGAGTTCCGATTTACCCTGCCCGCGGGCATCCCGGCGTATCTCGCCTGAGCGGCCCGCGGGCTCATTCGTCCATCTCCGCCCCGTTAGACTCGGCCTTTGGCACCCATGTGTCCCGCGCACGGCCGCAGAGTCGGAGACGGGGACCTCCAGCCAGCCAACCGGAAGCACGGGAAGAGATGTCGGCACCGAATAAGTCGTACGACCCAGTAGAGGTCGAGGCGTTGAAACCGGAAGAGATCGAGCGCATGCGGGACGAGGCGCTCGCCGCCTTCGCCGCCGCGGACTCCCTCGACGCGCTCCACGAGGCCAAGGTCGCGCACACCGGCCCCGCCTCCCCGCTGGCGCTCGCCAACCGCGAGATCGGCGCCCTGCCCCCGCACGCCAAGGCCGACGCGGGCAAGCGCGTCGGCATGGCCCGCGGCGCCGTCAACAAGGCCCTCGCCGCCCGCCAGGGCGAGCTGGAGGCCGAGCGCGACGCCCGTGTCCTGGTCGAGGAGGCGGTGGACGTCACCCTGCCGTACGACCGGGTCCCGGGCGGCGCCCGCCACCCCCTGACCACGTTCATGGAGCGCGTCGCGGACGTCTTCGTGTCCATGGGGTACGAGGTCGCCGAGGGCCCCGAGGTCGAGGCCGAGTGGTTCAACTTCGACGCCCTGAACTTCACGCCCGACCACCCGGCCCGGCAGATGCAGGACACCTTCTTCGTCGAGGGCCCCAAGGGCGACCACGGCGAGTCCGGTGTCGTGCTGCGCACCCACACCTCGCCGGTGCAGGCCCGCTCGCTGCTCGACCGCGAGCCGCCCGTCTACATCGTCTGCCCCGGCCGTGTGTACCGCACGGACGAGCTGGACGCGACGCACACCCCGGTCTTCCACCAGATCGAGCTGCTGGCCGTCGACGAGGGCCTGACCATGGCCGACCTCAAGGGCACCCTCGACCACATGGTGCAGTCGCTGTTCGGCCCGGACATGAAGACGCGGCTGCGGCCGAACTACTTCCCCTTCACCGAGCCGTCCGCCGAGATGGACATGCTCTGCTACGTGTGCAAGGGCGACTCCGTCGGCAACCCCGACCGGCCCTGCCGCACCTGCTCCAGCGAGGGCTGGATCGAGCTGGGCGGCTGCGGCATGGTCAACCCGCGGGTGCTCGTCGCCTGCGGCGTGGACCCCGAGAAGTACAGCGGGTTCGCCTTCGGGTTCGGCATCGAACGGATGCTGATGTTCCGCCACAACGTCGAAGACATGCGAGACATGGTCGAGGGTGACGTCCGGTTCACCCGGCCGTTCGGGATGGAGATCTGATGCGGATCCCGCTTTCTTGGCTGCGGGAGTACGTCGACCTGCCGGCGACGGAGACCGGCCGCGACGTCCAGGAGAAGCTGATCTCGGTCGGCCTGGAGGTGGAGACCGTCGAGCAGCTCGGCGACGGCCTCAAGGGCCCGCTCGTCGTCGGGCAGGTGCTCACCATCGAGGAGCTGGACGGCTTCAAGAAGCCGATCCGCTTCTGCACCGTCGACGTCGGCACCGCCAACGGCACCGGTGAGCCCCAGGAGATCGTCTGCGGCGCCCGCAACTTCGCCGTCGGCGACAAGGTCGTCGTGGTCCTGCCCGGCGCGGTGCTGCCCGGCGGCTTCGCGATCGCCGCGCGCAAGACGTACGGCAAGGTCTCGCACGGCATGATCTGCTCCAGCGACGAGCTGGGCATGGGCGACGACGGCACCAAGGGCATCATCGTGCTGCCGCCGGAGTACGAGGTCGGCACCGACGCCGTCGAGCTGCTGGAGCTGGTCGACGAGGTCCTGGACATCGCCGTCACCCCCGACCGCGGCTACTGCCTGTCCCTGCGCGGTGTCGCCCGTGAGGCGGCCACCGCCTACGGCCTGCCGCTGCGCGACCCCGCGCTGATCGACGTCCCGGCGCCGAACGCCTTCGGCTACCCGGTGCAGGTGTCCGACCCGGCCGGCTGCGACCGGTTCACCGCCCGCACGGTGACCGGCCTCGACCCCGAGGCGCACTCCCCGATCTGGCTGCGGCGACGGCTCCAGAAGGCCGGGATGCGCCCGATCTCCCTGGCCGTGGACGTCACCAACTACGTGATGCTGGAGCTGGGCCAGCCCCTGCACGCGTACGACCGCGGCCGGGTCCAGGGCGCCATCGGCGTGCGCCGGGCCGAGGCGGGCGAGAAGCTCACCACCCTCGACGGCGTCGAGCGCACCCTGGACGCCGAGGACCTGGTCATCACCGACGAGCGCGGCCCGATCGGCCTCGCGGGCGTCATGGGCGGCGCCAACACGGAGATCGACGAGACGGACGGCACGACCACGGAGGTCGTCGTCGAGGCCGCCCACTTCGACGCCCTCTCCGTCGCGCGCACCGCCCGCCGCCACAAGCTGTCCTCCGAGGCGTCCCGCCGCTTCGAGCGCGGAGTCGACCCGCAGGCCGCCTCCGCCGCCGCGCAGCGCACGGTCGACCTGCTCGTGCTGCTCGCGGGCGGCACCGCGGACGCCGGCGTCACCGAGGTCGTCGCGCCCACCGCGCCGCACACCATCACAGTCCCGGCCGACCACCCGGACAAGGTGGCGGGCGTGGCCTACGGCCGCGAGACCGTCGTCCGCCGTCTCCAGGAGGTCGGCTGCGCCGTCCAGGGACAGGACGAGCTGGTCGTCACCGTCCCGTCGTGGCGGCCCGACCTGACCGACCCGAACGACCTGGCCGAAGAGGTCATCCGCCTGGAGGGCTACGAGAACCTGCCCTCCACGCTGCCGAAGCCCCCCGCGGGCCTCGGCCTGACCGAGCGGCAGCGCCTGCACCGCCGTGTCGGCCGCGCGCTGGCCGGCGCCGGGTACGTCGAGGCGCCGAACTACCCGTTCCTCGGCGAGCAGGTCTTCGACCAGTTCACCCTGGCCGCCGACGACCCGGCCCGCCGTGTCGTCAGGCTGGTCAACCCGCTCTCCGACGAGGAGCCCGCGCTCCGCACGACGCTGCTGCCCGGTCTGCTGGCCGCGCTGCGGCGCAACGACGGGCGGGGCTCGCACGACCTGGCCCTCTTCGAGACGGGGCTGGTCTTCCACCCGCGCGAGGAGCTGAAGGTCGCCGTCCGGCTCCCGGTGGACCGCAGGCCCACCGACGAGGAGATCGCCTCCCTCACCGAGGCGCTCCCCGACCAGCCGCGGCACGTCGCCGTCGTCCTCGCGGGCGCCCGTGAGCAGGCCGGCTGGTGGGGCAGGGGACGCCCGGCCGACTGGGCCGACGCCGTCGAGGCCGCCCGCGCCGTCGCCCGGGAGACCGGGGTCGACCTCCTCGTCCGCAACGGCCGGTACGGCCCCTGGCACCCCGGCCGCACGGCCGAGCTGGCGGTCGTGGTGGACGGCACGGAGCGGGTCGTGGGCCACGCGGGCGAGCTGCACCCCGGTGTGCTGAAGACCCTGGGCCTGCCCGCGCGCACCTGCGCGATGGAGCTGAACCTGGACCTGCTGGAGCGGGCGGTCGACGGCCTGGTGAAGGGGCCGCGCATCTCCACGTTCCCGGTCGCCACGCAGGACGTCGCCCTGGTCGTGGACAGGTCCGTCCCGCACGCGGACGTCGAGGCCGCGCTGCGCGCCGGCGCGGGTGAACTCCTGGAGTCCATCCGGCTGTTCGACGTCTACGAGAACGCGGAGCAGCTGGGGCAGGAGCGCAAGTCGCTTGCGTACGCGCTCCGTTTCCGGGCCGCGGACCGCACGCTGACGGTCGACGAGGCGTCGGCGGCCCGTGACGCGGCGGTCGCCCTCGCGGGCGAGCGGACCGGGGCGGTGCTGCGGGCCTAGGGCGCCTTGTCGCCTCTGCCCGCATATATGCGGGTGTCTTGAGATTCATCACTCATTCGGGTGAGAACTTCTCGTGATCTGGCCCGATCGGGGCATACCCGTCGACAGAATCGGACCGGCCTCTCGGGGCCGGTCCGATCCGCTCTGTCGGGGCTGGTATGGGGGCAGCGGCATGATCCGTATGAAGGCACGGGCACCCACCCGGCGTGTGCTCACCCTGGGACTCCCCACCCTCTGGGGCAGTGTGGCGATCACCTACAAGCTGGCCTGCCCGCTCGCGCAGCAGACCGGGCTCGGCGCACGGTTCGTGACCAGCGCGGTGTTCTTCGCCGTCGGCACCGGGCTCGTGATCCATGTGCGCCGTACCCTGCTGCGTGAGCTGAGGCAGCTGCGCCGGGTGGCGGGCGTCGCCCAGAGCGTGCTGCTGCGACCCCCGCCGCCCCGGCTCGACGGGCTGGGCCTGGCCGCGGCGCAGTTCTCCGCCGACCGGGGCGCGGCGGTGGGCGGCGACCTGTACGAGGCGGTCTCCACCGAGTTCGGCGTACGGGTTGTGATGGGGGACGTGCGCGGCCACGGCCTTGCCGTGCTGGGCACGGTCGCCGCGGTCCTCGGCAGCTTCCGCGAGGCCGCCCACGACGAGCGCGAACTGCCGGAGGTGTTACGGCGGTTGGAGCGCGCCCTCGCCCGTCATCTGCGGGAGCGGGCCCGCGCCGAGCACCCGTCGAGCGGTCTCGACCCGGGCGACCCGGTCGCCGAGGAGTTCGTGACCGTCCTGCTGCTGGAGATCCACCCGGACGGCGCGGTCCACGCCGTCAACTGCGGCCATCCCTGGCCCTATCTGGTGGGCACCGGGGGCGTCGTCCCCCTCGAACTGGCCGAATCCCTGCCGCCCCTGGGCGCGTTCCCGCTCCCGCCCGACCTCGACGTCGCCGGCCCCTCCCGGCTGTCGCCCGGCGAGTGCCTGGTCCTCTACACGGACGGCGTGGAGGACGCCCGTGACACCCGGGGCCGCTTCTTCTCCCTGCCGGACGCCCTCACCGAGGCCACGCGCGACCACCTCACGGCGCCCGGCACCGTGCTGCACCGCGTCCTCGCGGCCCTGCGCCGCCACACCGGCGGCAGGCCCGCCGACGACATGGCCCTCCTGGTCCTGCGCAACGAGCGCAAACACCCCCCAGCCGTGGGGGCGTCCGGGCCGGCGCGCCCGGCCGTCCTCGACCCGCAGCCCTGACATCCCCCGGTCGCCCGGCTGAACCACCGGTCAGGCCACCGCGGTTGTACGAGGGGGAGCCGGCGGCCCGACCGGCCTCTTGCGAGGCATCTCAGTCAACCGCGCCGGACACGCTCCGCGACAGCGCGCGTACAGCCCGGGTTCGCGCACTCCGTTCACACCCCGTGTGAAGGCGCTCCCACTACGCTGACGGAACCAGGCCACTCGGGGGGCATCCATGCAGCCCAACACTCTGCTCGACGCGATCCTGGACGAGGCGGGGATCTCGCACGCCGGTCTCGCCGCCCACGTCAACCAGGCGGGCCGGGCCCGCGGGCTCGCGCTGCGTTACGAACACACCGCCGTCGCCCGCTGGTTGAAGGGCCAGCGGCCACGCGGCCAGGTGCCCGACCTGATCTGCGAGGTGCTCGCGGGACGGCTCAGGCGGACCGTCACGCTCGACGACATCGGCCTCGGCGTCCCCGGCGAGCCCGCCGCGCCGCACGGCACCTCGCTGTCCGGGTTCGTCGAGCGGGCCACCGCCCTGTGGCGCTCGGACGAGCAGCAGCGCCCGCACATACTGGGCGCCCCCGCGGTCACCGGCACGCCCGCGGTGATGCCCGTGTGGGAGTGGGAGAACCCGCCCGAGGACGTGGACGTCTCCCGCGGGGGCCGGCACCGGGTCACCCCGGCCGACCTCGACATGCTGCGCGCGGCCCGCACCCACTACGAGCAGATGTACCGCAAGGCCGGCGGCATCGCGACCCGCGCCCGTATCGTCGGCTTCCTCAACGCCGAGGCGGCCCCGCTGCTGCGCGGCAGCTACACCGACGCCACCGGCCGCCAACTGCACCGGGCCACCGGAGGGTTGGTGGCGATCGCCGGGATCTGCGCCTACGACTCCGACGCGCACGGGCTCGCCCAGCGCTACTTCCACCAGGCGCTGCGGCTGGCGAAGGCGAGCGGGGACCGGGGACTCGGGGCGTACGTGATCGCGCTGCTGGTCAACCAGGCGCTGTTCATGCGGGAGTTCCGGCAGGCCGTCGCCTTCGCGGAGGCCGCGCTGCGCGCCGCGGGCCGGCACATCACCCCGGCGCTAGCCTCGGACCTCTATGCGATGCAGGCCAAGGCGTACGCCCATCTCGGCGACGGCGGCAGCGCGTTGTCCTGCATCCGGCGGGCCGAGACGGCGGCCGAGCGCATCCGGCGCGGGTACGAGCCCGACGAGACCGGTTATGTGCAGCCGGGCCTGGTCAACGTCCAGGTGGCCGAGGCGCTGCTGAGCCTCGGTGAGCTCGCCGCCGCCCGGGAGCACGCGGCGGCCGCGGTGGACAACCCGGCCCACGACCGGGGCCGCGTGCACCGGTTGGCGATGCTCAGCACGATCGAACTGCGCCAGGGCAACGCGGACAAGGCGGTGGCGACGGCGGTGCAGATGGCCGAGCAGGCCCGGGGGATGGAGTCCCAGCGGCTGCGCGATCGGCTGCGGGTGGTCCGCGAGCATCTGGTGCGCAACGGCTGCGCCGGAACCGCCGAAGCGGCCGAACTGATCGACGGGGCACTGAGGGTGCCGCTGTAGGCCGAGCCAAGCCGCTGCTGCGATATTGCCACTTACTCGGCGGAAGGTGGCAGAACCGTGCAGTGGACGAAACTAAACGAACAAACTGTCTATGAAAACCGCTGGTTCAGCGTCAATCTCGCGGATGTCGCGCTGCCGGACGGCCGGCACCTCGACCACTTCCTCATACGGTTGCGGCCGGTGGCCGTGGCCACGGTCGTCAACGACGCCAACGAGGTCCTCCTGCTGTGGCGCCACCGCTTCATCACGGACAGCTGGGGGTGGGAACTCGCCGCGGGCGTGGTGGAGGACGGCGAGGACATCGCGGCCGCGGCCGCGCGGGAGCTGGAGGAGGAGACCGGCTGGCGGCCGGGACCCCTGCGCCACCTGATGAGCGTGGAACCGTCCAACGGCCTCACGGACGCCCGGCACCACGTCTACTGGGCCGACGCGGGCGAGTACATCGGGCATCCCGTGGACGACTTCGAGTCGGACCGCCGGGAGTGGGTTCCCCTCAAGCTCGTCCCCGACCTGGTCGCCCGCGGCGAGGTCCCGGCCGCCAACATGGCGGCCGCGTTACTCCTCCTGCACCACCTCCGCCTCGCGGACGGCTAGTGGGCCAGCGCCTGCCAGATCGCCACGGCGAGGGCTCCGACGGCCGCGAGGGCGGCGACGGAGGCGAGCGGCCAGCGGGCGTGCTCCAGGGAGTGCAGCCGGCCGTTCAGCTCGTCGAGTTCCTTGGCGGTCTCCTCGGTGCGATGACTGAGCAGGGCCAGACCGCCCTCGACGCGGGCGTAGGCGACGTCGAGGCGGCGTCGTAACTCTGCGAGTTCCCCCTGGACCACGGGATGCTCGGGGTCGGTGGTCACGGTCCGCTCCTCTCTGTGCTCGGACGTGGTCGTTCCACATCCCTTGCATGTGCATGAGGAGTCAACTCGCCTGGTGGGCGTGTGGGGAGCGTGTGCGAACGGCATATGCGTGCCCGGCGCGCACACGGTGTGTGAAACGCGCGGGCCCGGCACCTTTCGCGGTGCCGGGCCCGTGGACCGTCGCTGAGGGTGGTCAGGCGTAGGTGTAGAAGCCGGAGCCGGTCTTGCGGCCGAGGCGGCCGGCCTCGACCATGCGCTGGAGCAGCGGGGGAGCGGCGTACAGGGGCTCCTTGTACTCCTGGTACATCGAGTTGGCGATCGAGACGATGGTGTCCAGACCGATCAGGTCGGACAGCCGCAGCGGGCCCATCGGGTGCGCGCAGCCCATCTCCATGCCGTTGTCGATGTCCTCGCGGCCCGCGATGCCCGACTCGAACATCCGGATCGCGGACAGCAGATAGGGCACGAGCAGCGCGTTGACGACGAAGCCCGAGCGGTCCTGGGCGCGGATGGCGTGCTTGCCCAGCACCTTCTCGGCGAACAGCTGGGCGCGGCCGACGGTGCCCTCGGACGTGGTGAGCGCCGGGATCAGCTCGACGAGCTGCTGCACCGGGGCCGGGTTGAAGAAGTGGATGCCGACCACGTGGTCCGGGCGCGAGGTGGCGACCGCGAGCTTCACCAGCGGGATGGAGGAGGTGTTGGAGGCCAGGATCGCGTCCGGGCGGGTCACCACCTGGTCGAGCACCTGGAAGATCTCCGTCTTCACCTGCTCGTTCTCCACGACGGCCTCGATCACCAGGTCACGGTCGGCGAACTCGCCGAGGTCCGTGGTGAAGCTCAGCCGGTCCTGCGCCAGGTCCCGCTCGTCCTCGCTGATCTTGCCCCGCTCGGCGGCCTTGGCCAGGGAGGTGAACAGCCGGGTGCGGCCGATCTCCAGGGCCTCGCCGGTGGTCTCGGCGACCTTCACGTCCAGGCCGGCCCGGGCGCAGACCTCGGCGATGCCGGCGCCCATCTGGCCGCAGCCGACCACTCCGACGCGCGTGATGTCTCCCGCTGGGAAGTCCGTCACATCGTCCCCTTCGCTGTTCCACGGCGGCAGGTCCTCCGGGTTCGGCGCCTGCTCCGATCGTGCACGTTACTCCCAAGTATCGATGATCGATCTCCCGGGGCGGGGCATCCTGGGGCCCAGGACGATCCGTGACCGCACGGATCCGGAGCGTGAGAGGTGCGCGGATGGGGCGAGTGTCACGCCGGGCGTTCACGGTGGCGGCGCTGTCGTCCCTGCCCGCCCTGACGGCGGCCAGGGACACGGCGGCGGCCGCACGGGCCGAGGCCGGTGACACAGGGGCCGCCGCGCGGGCGGCGGGCGAGATGCGGGGCGTGTGGGTGGCGACCGTCGGCAACCGCGACTGGCCCTCCCGCCCCGGCCTCGGTGCCGCCAGGCAGCGCGAGGAACTGGTCGCCCACCTCGACCGCGCGGTCCGCGACCGGCTGAACACCGTGATCCTCCAGGTCCGCCCCACGGCCGACGCGCTGTGGCCCTCGTCGTACGAACCCTGGTCCGACGTCGTCACCGGCACCCAGGGCAAGGCGCCCGGCTGGGACCCGCTGGGCACCGCCGTCACCGAGGCCCACGCCCGCGGCCTCCAACTGCACGCCTGGTTCAACCCGTACCGCGTCGCCGACCACGCCGACCCGGAACGGCTGGCCGCCGCGCACCCCGCGCGCAGGCACCCGGACTGGGTGGTCCGTCACGGCGGCGGGCTCTACTACAACCCCGGGCTGCCCGAGGTGCGCGCGTTCGTGCAGGACGCCGTGCTCGACGCGGTCGCCCGGTACCCGGTGGACGCCGTCCACTTCGACGACTACTTCTACCCGTACCCGGTGGCGGGACAGACCTTCGACGACGACGCCGCGTACGCCCGCCACGGCGGGGCCTTCGCGGACCGGGCCGCCTGGCGGCGCGACAACGTCGACCGGCTGGTGCGGGAGACCGCGGCGCGCGTCGCGCGGGTGCGGCCCGGCACCCAGTTCGGGATCAGCCCCTTCGGGGTGTGGCGCAACGCCGCCACCGACGCGCGCGGCTCCGGCACCCGGGCCGGCGTCCAGACCTACGACGACCTGCACGCCGACACCCGCGGCTGGGTGCGCAAGGGGTGGATCGACTACGTCGTCCCGCAGCTCTACTGGCACATCGGCCACACCGCCGCCGACTACGCCGAGCTCGTCTCCTGGTGGGCCGGGGTCGCCAGGGGCACGGCCACCCGCCTCTACATCGGCGAGGCCCTGTACAAGGCGGGCGCCGCAGGGCAGCCCGCCGCCTGGCAGGACCCGGCCGAGCTCTCCCGCCACCTCACCCGTGCCGCCGCCCACCCGGAGGTGCGCGGGCACGCCTATTTCGCCGCGCGGGAGGTCGCGAAGGACCCCGCGGGCGCGATGGCACGGGTGGTCGCCGACCACTACGGGCGGCCGGCGACCGCCCCGCGCTGAGCTATCGCTCCTGTACCTGCGGTTCCCGGTGACGGACCTCGCAGTCGGGGCCCGGGGACATCACGGCCTCGTGCCCGTCCGGGAAGCGGACGCGGTAGGGCGGTGTGCCCTCCGTCCCCATCACCTCGACGACTTCCGTGATCTGGTCGTGCTGGCCGACCACCCTGCCGTGCTGGACAAGGCGGTCGCCCACGGTTGCGCGCATCTGGGGGCCTCCTCACGAACGCGATCGTTGCGTGACGCCGATGCACACGAGCACCGCGGCGGCGGTCACCGGAGCGGCCGCCGCGAGGCGCTCGCCCAGCAGCAGCACCGACCACACCAGTGTGAGCAGCGGCTGCGCCAACTGCAACTGGCTCACCCGGGCGATGCCCGCGGCGGCCATGCCCCGGTACCAGACGACCAGGCCGAGGAACTGCGAGCCCGCCGCGAGCCACACCACCCCGGCCACCGCGTGCCCGGTCAGCCGTACCGGCTCCACCGCCAGGGCGAGCACGGCGCCGGGCACCGCGAGCGGCAGACAGAGCACCAGCGCCCAGCCGATGACCTGCCAGCCCGGCATGACCCGGGCCAGCCGGCCGCCCTCGGTGTAACCGGCCGCGCACACCAGCAGGGCCGCGAACAGGAAGCCGTCGGCGGCCGTGAGCGAGCCGCCGCTCTGCCCCACGGTGAACGCGAGCACCGCGGCGGCCCCGGCCAGGGCGGCGATCCAGAAGGTCCGCGAGGGGCGGCTGCCGGTGCGCAGCGCGGACAGGGCCGCCGTGGTCAGCGGCAGCAGGCCCACCACGACGGCCGCGTGCGCGGTGGTCGACGTCTCCAGGGCGAGCGTGGTCAGCAACGGGAAGCCGACGACGGTCCCGGCGGCCACCACGGCGAGGCCGACCCGGTGCCGGCGCTCGGGCGGCGGAACGCGCAGGGCGATCAGGCAGGCTCCCGCGATCAGCCCCGCCAGGACGCTGCGCAGGGCGACCAGCGACCAGGGGCCGAAGCCCTCCAGGCCCCAGGCGGTGCCCGGGAAGGTCAGCGAGAAGGCGAGGACACCGAGGCCCGCCAGGAGGAGACCCCGGCCGGTGTGCTCGCGGGGCCCGGGCTCCCGGGGGGTGGTGTCGACCGCTATCCCGGTCGATGCGATAGCGCTACTCTCTGCTCTCATGCACGAGCGTAGCAGTGTGGGTGAACTGGCGGATCGGTTGCGACAGGAGCTGGAGCGCTACTCTCCAGGAGGAAAGCTCCCGTCGAGCCGGGAGCTCGTCGAGCGGTTCCGGGTGAGCCCGGTCACCGTCTCCCGGGCCCTGGCCCGGCTCGCGGCGGAGGGACTGGTCGTGACCCGGCCGGGCGCCGGCGCCTTCCGCGCCCGGGAGCGCGGCACGGAGCCGCAGGCCGGGGACACCTCCTGGCAGGAGGTCGCGCTCAGCGCCGAGGGCGCCGCCGAGCTCGTCCCGCGCACGGTCGACGCCGCCGGGGTCACGGTCACGCTGGCCGCGCCGCCGCCCGGTGTGCTGGAGTTCAACGGCGGTTATCTGCACCCCTCCCTCCAGCCCGAGCGGGCCATGGCCGCCGCCCTGGCCAGGGCCGGCCGGCGGCCCGGCGCCTGGGGGCGCCCACCGCTCGACGGCCTGCCGGAACTGCGCGAGTGGTTCGCCCGCGGCATCGGCGGCCGGGTCACCGCCGCCGAGGTGCTGATCACGGCGGGCGGACAGTCCGCGCTCGCCACCGCGCTGCGCGCCCTCGCCCCGCCCGGGGCGCCCGTGCTCGTGGAGTCGCCCACCTACCCGGGCATGCTGGCCCTCGCCCGCGCCGCCGGACTGCGCCCCGTGCCCGTCCCCCTGGACGCCGACGGGGTGCGCCCCGGTCTGCTCGCCGACGCCTTCCGGGCCACCGGCGCCCGGGTCCTCGTCTGCCAGCCCCTCTTCCAGAACCCCACCGGGGCCGTGCTCGCCCCCGAGCGGCGCGGAGAAGTGCTGCGCATCGCCCGCGAGGCGGGCGCCTTCGTGGTCGAGGACGACTTCGCGCGGCGGCTCGGCCACGCGGACTGCGGGCCGCTGCCGCCCCCGCTCGCCGCCGACGACCCGGACGGTGTCGTCGTGCACGTCGGCTCGCTGACCAAGGCGACCTCGCCCAGTTTCCGGGTCAGCGCCCTGGCCGCGCGTGGGCCGGTGCTCGAACGGCTGCGCGCCATCCAGGTCGTGGACACCTTCTTCGTGCCCCGGCCGCTCCAGGAGGCTGCGCTCGAACTCGTCGGCTCGCCCGCCTGGCCGCGTCATCTGCGCGCCGTGGCGGCCGAGTTGAAGACACGCCGGGACACCCTCGCCGCCGCGCTGCGGCTGCGGCTGCCCGAACTCGCCCTGCCCCACGTCCCGTCCGGCGGCCACCACCTCTGGCTGCGGCTGCCCGACGGCACCGACGAGTCGGCCCTGGTGGCGGCGGCCCTGCGCGCGGGTGTCGCGATCGCCCCCGGGCGCCCCTACTTCAGCGCCGAACCCCCCGCGCCCCACGTCCGCCTCGGCTTCGCCGCGGTCGCCGGGACCGGGGAGATCGCGGAGGGCGTACGACGGCTGCGGGCGGCCTGCGACGAGACGCTGTGACGTGTGCGGCCGACCCGGGCGACGTGGGCCGTGGCGTGGGGAATTCGGTCGACCGGGGCCCGGCCGGCTGCGACGATCGACCGCATGAGCGACGCACCAGGGCTTCCCGAGGGGTACGAACTCTCCGCCGACACCGGGCGGATCGACGTCGAGCGGGTCCACCGGTGGCTGTCGACCGACGCCTACTGGGCGCTCGGGCGCAGCCGGGACAGTCACGAGCGGGCCGTCGCCGGGTCGGTGAACTTCGGGGTGTACGACACGGCCTCGGGGGAGCAGGTGGCGTACGCGCGCGTGGTGACCGACGGGGCGCTGTTCGCCTGGCTCGCCGATGTGTACGTCCACCCCTCGGTGCGCGGGAAGGGGATCGGCACGGCGCTGGTCGGCGGGGTGCGGGAGCACCTGCGGCCGTACGGGCTGCGGCGGGTGCTGCTCGCCACGCACGACGCGCACGGTGTCTACGAGCGGCTCGGCTTCGCCCCGCTCGACCGTCCCGACCACTGGATGGCCCTCCACTTCGACGCCCCGGCCGATCCCGACTGAGCGGCCTTTCCCGCGACTTGTCCGGTAGTTCCTGACTTTCGAGTAAGGTTTTGTGCACCGCGGGTAACGCCTTGCTGATCCCTCTTGACCTGCGGTCCCGTCCGGCTCACCATCACGGCATGCACCTTCGGGTCACGTTCGTCGCGGCCGCGCGCAGCGCGCCGTTTCTCGCGGAGCGCTTCGAGGACGACCGGCCGCTGGACCAGGCGGCCTGGGACGAGGTGCAGCACGCCGTGGAGCAACTGCTGCCGCTGGCCGCGGCCGAGCTGCGCTACTGCTCGCCGACCCCGCGCAGCCGGGCCACCGGCGACGCGCTCGGATACGCCCCCCTGGTGCAACTCGCCCTGCGGGACTGCGACATGGGCCGCTGGCGCGGGCTCACCCTGGGCGAGGCGATGGCCCGTGAGCCGGCGGCGGTGGACGCCTGGCTCGCCGATCCGCGCTCCACACCGCACGGCGGGGAGTCGCTGCTGGCGTTCATCTCCCGGGTCGGCGGCTGGCTCGACACCCGCCCGGCCGACGACGACGGGCGGATCGTCGCGGTGGCCGAGCCGTCCGTGATCCGCGCGGCACTGGTGTACGTGCTGAAGGCGCCGCCCTCGACCTACTGGAACATCGACGTCCGGCCCCTGTCCACGACCAGCGTCATCGGCTGGGCGGGCCACTGGAACCTCCGGCTCGACGGGATCCCGGCTCAGCGCTCGCGCGCGTAGTCGGTGACCAGCACCAGGTCCTTCGCTGGGCCGTCCACCCGCCACACCGTCCGCCAGTGATCGGCGTCCAGGACGGTGAACTCGCCCCGGTAGAGGTCCGCCGCGCAGGGGTGGTCGGCGACGTGCCGCCCCGAGGTCAGGTCCAGGTCGTGGAAGGGCCGGCCGTCGGCGAACCGCACGTCGGCCGTGCCCGGGGCCGCGCCCGGCAGGAAGCGCAGGGTCCGCTCGGCGGGCCGGGCCACACCCCGCCAGGTGAACGTCCCGGACTCCTCGTGCAGCAGCCCCCCGCCCGCCAGCGGCCGGAAGACGGTGGTCCCCTCGAACGTCCCCTCGTCCCCGCTCCCGAGGTCCCGCACGCTCCGTACGACCCGCCAGCCCCCGGCGAGGTGCCCCAGCACGTCCACCACGGGCCACGGCTCCCCGCCGCCCCGCGCCGCCCGCACATCCATGCGCCGACCCTACCCCGCCCCTTGTGCGGCCATCATCCGGAATCGGACTTATCACTTGATGGCCGACTGCAACGTTCCGCAAAGGGTGTGCCCGCTCGTGCGGGGCGTGCGCACCCCGGGTTGTGTCACGATCGTCACGGCGGTGACCGCCCTCGCGGGGGTCCGGACGAACATGCTCGACCGAACGAAGGACCTCATTCCCCGATGCCGAGGCAACTGCTCACCTTCGCCGTGGTCGGTGTGATCAACACGGCCACCTACTACGGCCTTTACCTGTTGTTCCTCATGTGGCTGCCCTATCTGGGTGCCCACATCCTCGCTTTCGCGCTCAGCATGACCGGGTCCTTTTTCCTCAACGCGCGATTCACCTACCGGACGAGGCCGACCTGGCGGAAATTCCTGTTGTTCCCGCTGACGAACGCGGCCAATTTCGCCATCTCCACGACGACCGTCTTCGTGATCGTCGACGTCCTGCACCGGAGCAGCCGGTTCGCCCCGCTGTTCGCCTCGGCCGCGGCGATCCCGGTGACGTTCCTCATCTCCCGCACGATCATGCTCTCCAGGGAAAGGATTGCATAAAAGTGCAGCAGTACGTATAGTCATGCCATCCAGAGGAGGGTGACATGACGGTACGCGCGGCGGTGGCCGGAGCGAGCGGATACGCGGGCGGAGAGCTCCTGCGGCTGCTCCTGACGCACCCCGAGGTCGAGATCGGCGCCCTGACCGGCGACTCCAACGCGGGCCGGCCGCTCGGCGCGCTCCAGCCGCACCTGCTGCCGCTCGCCGACCGGGTGCTCGCCGAGACCACGCCCGAGGCCCTCGCAGGGCACGACGTCGTCTTCCTCGCGCTGCCCCACGGCCGGTCCGCCGCCGTCGCGGAACAGCTCGGCCCGGACGTCCTGGTCGTCGACATGGGCGCCGACTTCCGGCTCGCCGAAGCCGCGGACTGGGAGCGCTTCTACGGCTCCCCGCACGCCGGCACCTGGCCCTACGGCCTGCCCGAACTGCCGGGTGGCCGCGCCGCGCTGGAGGGGTCCAAGCGCGTCGCGGTGCCCGGTTGCTACCCGACCGCCGTCTCCCTCGCCCTGTTCCCCGCGTACACCGCGGGCCTCGCCGAGCCCGAAGCCCTGATCGTGGCCGCGTCCGGCACCTCCGGCGCCGGCCGGACGCCCAAGCCCCATCTGCTCGGCAGCGAGGTCATGGGCTCCATGTCGCCGTACGGCGTCGGCGGCGGCCACCGGCACACCCCCGAGATGATCCAGAACCTCAGCGCCGCCGCCGGGGAGCGCGTCGCGGTCTCCTTCACACCGACCCTCGCGCCGATGTCCCGCGGCATCCTCGCCACGTGCAGCGCCAAGGCCCGCCCCGGCGTCACCGCCGAGTCCGTGCGCGCCGCCTACGCGAAGGCGTACGCCGACGAACCGTTTGTGCACCTGCTGCCCGAGGGCCAGTGGCCCGCCACGGCGTCGGTCCAGGGTTCCAACGCCGTTCAGGTGCAGGTCGCGTACGACGCCGCCGTGGAGCGCATCATCGCGATCAGCGCCCTCGACAACCTGACCAAGGGCACCGCGGGCGGTGCCGTCCAGAGCATGAACCTCGCCCTCGGGCTCGACGAGACCACCGGACTTTCCACGATCGGAGTCGCACCGTGAGCGTCACGGCAGCACAGGGATTCACGGCGGCCGGCATCGCCGCCGGGATCAAGGAGAACGGCAACCCGGACCTGGCCCTCGTGGTCAACACCGGGCCCCGCCGCGCCGCCGCCGGCGTCTTCACCTCCAACCGCGTGAAGGCCGCGCCCGTGCTCTGGTCCGAGCAGGTCCTCAAGGGCGGCCAGGTCACCGCCGTGGTCCTCAACTCCGGCGGCGCCAACGCCTGCACCGGCCACCAGGGCTTCCAGGACACCCACGCCACCGCCGAGAGGACCGCGGACGTCCTCGGCCACAACGCCGCCGAGGTCGCCGTCTGCTCGACCGGCCTCATCGGCGTCCTGCTCCCCATGGACAAGGTGCTCGGCGGTGTCGAGGCCGCCGCCGCGGCCCTCAGCGAGCACGGCGGCGAGAAGGCCGCCATCGCCATCAAGACCACCGACACCGTCCACAAGACGTCCGTCGTCACCCGGTCCGGCTGGACCGTCGGCGGCATGGCCAAGGGCGCCGGCATGCTCGCGCCCGGCCTCGCCACCATGCTCGTCGTCCTCACCACCGACGCCGACGTCGACGGCGACGCCCTCGACGCGGCGCTGCGCGACGCGACCCGCACCACCTTCGACCGCGTCGACTCCGACGGCTGCATGTCCACCAACGACACCGTGCTGCTGCTCGCCTCCGGCGCCTCCGGAACCACCCCCGACCCGGCCGAGTTCGCCGAGGCCGTCCGCGCCGTCTGCGACGACCTCGGCCAGCAGCTCATCCGGGACGCCGAGGGCGCGAGCAAGGACATCAAGGTCGAGGTGATCAACGCGGCCACCGAGGACGACGCCGTCGAGGTGGGCCGCTCCATCGCCCGCAACAACCTCCTCAAGTGCGCCGTCCACGGCGAGGACCCCAACTGGGGCCGCGTCCTGTCCGCCATCGGCACCACACGGGCCGCGTTCGAACCCGACCGGCTGAGCGTCGCCATCAACGGCGTCTGGGTCTGCCGCGACGGCGGAGTCGGCGAGGACCGCGACCTCGTCGACATGCGCTACCGCGAGGTGCACATCGTCGCCGACCTCGCGGCCGGCACCGAGACCGCCACCATCTGGACCAACGACCTGACCGCGGACTACGTCCACGAGAACAGCGCCTACTCCTCATGAGCACCGGACCGAACGCCTCGACCGCGCGCAAGCACACCGCCCTGCCCAAGGCCCGCATCCTCATCGAGGCCCTGCCCTGGCTCACCCGCCACCACGGCAGGACGGTCGTGATCAAGTTCGGCGGCAACGCCATGATCGACGACGCCCTCAAGGCAGCCTTCGCCCAGGACGTCGTCTTCCTGCGGCACGCCGGCCTCAAGCCCGTCGTGGTGCACGGCGGCGGCCCGCAGATCAGCGCCGCCCTCGACCGGCACGGCATCGTCAGCGAGTTCAAGGCCGGCCTGCGCGTCACCACCGAGGACGCCATGGACGTCGTCCGCATGGTGCTCGCCGGACAGGTGCAGCGCGAACTCGTCGGACTCCTCAACGAGCACGGCCCGCTCGCCGTCGGCCTCACCGGCGAGGACGCGCACACCATCACCGCCACCAAGCACCGGCCCCGCATCGACGGCGAACTGGTCGACATCGGGCGGGTGGGCGAGATCACCGCGATCGACACCGGCGCCATCGAGGCGCTGCTCGCCGACGGCCGCATCCCGGTCGTCTCGTCGATCGCCCGATCCCAGGACGACGGACATGTCTACAACGTCAATGCTGATACGGCGGCTGCGGCACTCGCTGCGGCACTGGGCGCCGAGACCCTCATGGTCCTCACCGACGTCGAGGGCCTCTACGAGGACTGGCCGAACTCCGACGAGGTGATCAGCCGCCTCACCGCCTCCCAGCTGGAGAAGCTGCTGCCGGAGCTGTCCGCCGGCATGGTGCCGAAGATGCAGGGCTGTCTGCACGCCGTGCGGGGCGGGGTGCGCACCGCCCGTGTCATCGACGGCCGGGTCCAGCACTCGATCCTGCTGGAGATCTTCACCGACGAAGGAATCGGCACGATGGTCGTGCCCGACGAGTACGAGGGGGACGCGGCATGACCGGCACCGCCACGAACGCAGACCTGACCGCCCGCTGGCAGGGCGCGCTCATGAACAACTACGGCACCCCCCGCCTGCCCCTCGTCCGCGGCGCCGGACCCCGGCTGTGGGACGCCGAGGGCACGGAGTACCTCGACTTCGTCGGCGGCATCGCCGTCAACGCGCTCGGCCACGCCCACCCGGCCGTCGTCGAGGCCGTCAGCACCCAGATCGCCTCCCTCGGCCACGTCTCCAACCTGTTCATCGCCGAGCCGCCCGTCGCCCTCGCCGAACGGCTCCTCCAGCTCTTCGGCCGCGACGGCAAGGTCTTCTTCTGCAACTCCGGCGCCGAGGCCAACGAGGGCGCCTTCAAGATCGGGCGGCTCACCGGGCGCACCCACATGGTCGCCACCGACGGTGGCTTCCACGGCCGGACGATGGGCGCCCTCGCCCTCACCGGCCAGCCCGGCAAGCAGGCCCCGTTCCTGCCGCTGCCCGGCGACGTCACGCACGTGCCCTACGGCGACGCCAAGGCGCTGGCCGCCGCGGTCACCGAGGACACCGCCCTCGTGATCATCGAGCCGATCCAGGGCGAGAACGGCGTGGTCGTCCCGCCGCCCGGCTACCTCAAGGCCGCCCGGGCGATCACCGCCGCCACCGGGTCCCTGCTGGTCCTCGACGAGGTGCAGACCGGCGTCGGACGCACCGGCAACTGGTTCGAGTACCAGGCCCACGAGGGCGTCCTGCCCGACGTCGTCACCCTCGCCAAGGGCCTCGGCGGCGGACTGCCCCTCGGCGCCACCGTCGCCTTCGGCCGCGCCGCCGACCTGCTGCAACCGGGCCAGCACGGCACCACGTTCGGCGGCAACCCCGTCGCCTGCGCCGCCGGACTCGCCGTGCTCGACACCATCGCCGCCGACGGACTGCTGGAGAACGTCAAGCGGCAGAGCGAGCGGCTGCGGGACGGCGTCGAGGCGCTGGGGCACCCGCTGGTCGCCCATGTCCGGGGTGCGGGCCTCCTCCTCGGTATCGTGCTCACCGAGCCGCTCGCGCCCCAGGTGCAACAGGCGGCTCAGGAGGCCGGTCTCCTGGTGAACGCGCCCGCTCCCGACGTCGTACGGCTGATGCCGCCGCTGATCCTCGGCGACGACGGGACGGAGGCGTTCCTCCGTGCGCTGCCCGGCATCCTCGACGCAGTGCACGGGGACGGACGAGCCGGGGAATGAGACGACGATGAGTCAGGCGCAGGACCACGGGCAGGCAGGGCCGGCCCTGCCGCAGACCCGCACGGCACGGCACCGCCGGATCGTGGACATCCTCAACCGGCAGCCGGTGCGGTCGCAGAGCCAGCTGGCGAAGCTGCTCGCCGACGACGGGCTGAGCGTCACCCAGGCGACGCTCTCCCGGGACCTGGACGAGCTGAACGCGGTGAAGATCCGCAACGCCGAGGGCGACCTCATCTACGCCGTGCCGAGCGAGGGCGGGTTCCGCACACCGCGGGCCCCGCTCGGCGAGTCGGCCAAGGAGGAGCGGATGCGGCGGCTCTCGCAGGAGCTGCTGATCTCCGCGGAGGCCTCGGCGAACCTGGTGGTGCTGCGGACCCCTCCGGGGGCGGCGCAGTTCCTCGCCTCGGCGATCGACCAGGCGGAGCTGCACGACATCCTGGGGACCATCGCCGGTGACGACACGCTGCTGCTGATCAGCAGGGAGCCGACCGGGGGGCAGGCGCTGGCCGACCACTTGCTGCGGTTGGCCCAGAACGGCCACGGGTAGCGGGCGCGGACCGAGGCCGTGTTCGGCTGCGGGCGGGTGGGGGCCGGTCACGCTCACGCGGCGGAGCCGCACATCGACACAGCCCCGCGCCCCTAGCCGAGCCGGGCGGCCAGGCCGCCCGTGCAGCGGACCTCGTCGCCCGCCGTGATCAACAGGGCCTCCACGTCCGGGAGGGACTCCAGCCAGGTCAGGCCCGCCCGGGAACCCATCGCGAACGCCGCCGTCGCCCAGCAGTCCGCCCAGGTCAGGGTCGGGGCCACCACGGTCACCGCCACCAGGTCGGTGACCGCCGACTTCCGGGTGCGCGGATCCACGATGTGGTCCCCGCGCTCCGCCGTGCCCGACGTCGCCACCGCCAGCTCGTCCGCCCCCGCCGCCGAGATCACCGCCGCCAGCCCCCCGGGCCGCAGCGGATCGGACACCCCCACCCGCCACGGGCGCCCCGGCTCGGGCACGCCGAACACCTGCACGTCGCCACCCCCGTTGACGCTCACCCCGCTCACCCCCACCGCGGCGATCCGCCGGGCGGCCCGCTCCACGGCCCAGCCCTTGACGATGCCGGTCGGGTCCAGCGGCCCCCGGTACACCGTGCTGAACCACCCGTCGCTGACCCGCTCCGCCTCGGCCGCCAGCTCCAGCACCTCGGCGACCTCGGGATCGCACGCGTCCGCCGTCAGCTCGCCCCGCGCCAGCCGCGACACCTGACTGTCCTCGCGGTAGGTGCTGAACACCTCGTCGACCCGGTGCAGCCCGGCGACCGCCTCGTCCAGCGCGGCCCGTACGGCCCCCGGTTCCCCGCCGCGCACGTCGAAGGAGAACACGGTGCCCATGGCCTCCTCCGCGTGCCGCAGCTCGGCGGGCGCCTCGGCCGGTTCCGTCACCGTCTCGGTCACCGGACCTGGTCCAGCGCCGACTGGAGCGACTGCTTGTAGCCCTCGCTGGTGTACGTCGCCCCGCTCACCGAGTCGAACAGCGCGTTCCCGGTGGCGACCGCCGCCCGGTCGAGCCGCGGCACCGCCTGCTCGCTCCGCTCGTCCTTGGGCGCCTGCGCGGCCTCCGCGCGCACCACCTTGTTGCCGCTCACCGTGATCCGCACCTGCACCGGCCCGTACTGGGTCCGCACGGTCTTCCCGGTCACCGTCCGGCCCACCGGGGTGACGGGGGAGTCCTTCACCTTGTCCAGCGCCGACTGGAGCGACGCCTTGTACCCGTCGCTGGTGTACGTCGCCCCGCTCACCGAGTCGATGCGCGCGCTCTGCGCCGCCACCACCGCCTGGTTGAGCTTCGGCACGGCCCCGTCGGACTGCTCGTCGTCGGGCGCCCGCACCGCCTCCGCCCGGGTGATCCGGCCGCCGCTCACGGTCAGCCGCACCTGCACGATCCCGTACGCGGTCTGCGCCGCGTCGCCCGTCACCGTGCCCGCCCCGGCGGCCTGCGCCCCGCCCTGCGGCGACTCCTGCGCCCCGGCCGCGCCCGACTGCTGCTGCGGGGGCGGCGCCGCGGCCGCGGTCGGGTCCGTCGCCGGCTTCAGCGACAGCAGCAGCACGACCCCGGACACCGTGGCGGCGGTGGCCAGCACGACGCGCCGCAGGGGATGACTCTTCCTCATCCGACTGATCTCCCGTTGGTTCCCGTCGCTCACATCTCGAACGACTCGTGATGGATACGGCGGGCGGGAACGCCCGCGCCGCGCAGTGCCTCGTACACCGACTGCGCGAACCCGGGCGGGCCGCACATGAAGACGTCGTGGCGGTCGA
The DNA here is from genome assembly GCF_040638185.1 of Streptomyces sp. NPDC026672. Lineage (NCBI taxonomy): Bacteria > Bacillati > Actinomycetota > Actinomycetes > Kitasatosporales > Streptomycetaceae > Streptomyces > Streptomyces sp. NPDC026672. Next base: position 200,621 of record NZ_JBEZXS010000005.1, on the reverse strand, counting down.
TGTCCGGGATCTTGTGCCGCAGGGTGTCGGCGGAGATGTCCGGCCGCTCGCCCTCCGGGCTGTTGACCGCGTACATCAGCCGGGCCCCGCGCTCCTCGGCGATGGCCGCGAGCTCGCTCCACAGGGCCAGGTCCTGGGTGGTGTTGGCCCGGTACAGCAGGGTGAGGTCGCCCGTCGCGCCGGGCAGCGTCTCGAACAGCGCGCGCATCGGCGTGATGCCGACGCCGCCCGCGACCAGGAGCACCTTGCCGCGGCTGCGCCGGGCCGCGGTCAGCGCGCCGTAGGGGCCCTCGGCCCACACCCGGGTGCCGGGCGACAGCTCGCGCAGCCGGGCGCTGTGGTCGCCGATCGCCTTGACCGTGATCCGCAGCATCTCCGGGCGGGGCGCGGCCGACAGCGAGTAGGGGTGCGAGCTGAACCGCATCCCGGGGGCCAGGAACCGCCAGCGGAAGAACTGCCCGGCCTCCGCGCCCATCCGGTGCAGCTTGCGCCCGCCGATCAGCACGGACACGATGCCCGGCGTCTCCTCGACGACCGCCTCGACCCGCATCCGGTGGCGCAGGTTGAGCCGGATCGGGGTGACGATCCGGTACCAGAGCACCAGCAGGGTCACCGCGCCGTACAGCACGTACCAGAACGTCTTGGCCATCGGCTCGGCCGCGAACTCGTTGCCGGTGGTGAGCTGGTGCCAGAACGTCAGGAACACCGCCACGTACGTCAGCAGGTGGACGTGGTACCAGGTGTCGTACGGCATCCTGCGGCGGACCGCGCCGATCGAGCTCAGCCCGATCAGCAGGAACAGGCCCGTGCCGATCCCGGCCTTGCCCATGTCGGGCAGCTGCTCGACCGAGTCGACGGTCTGCTGGACGATGTCGCCGAGCGTGCGGCCCGCCTGGAGGGCGTAGCCCCACATGATCAGGAAGACGTGGGCGGCGACCAGGCACAGGGTGTAGCGGCCGCTCATCGCGTGCCAGCGTGCCACCCGGTCCGAGCCGACCCGGCGTTCCAGTGCGGGCACCCGGGCCATCTGGAGGACGACCAGCGCCATCAGATAGCCGGCGAGGAGACCGGTGATCCGGCCCGCGTTCACGATGCGGCCGGTGTTGTCCGCGATGGACGGTGTGTTGTGCCACCACAGCCACAGCACGGCCACCGCGCCCGCCCAGACGGCGATCAGCAGGGGGACGGCCGGGGAGCGGCGCGGGCGGATGCGGCGCATCGTCTGGCGGCGGGCGGCACGTCCGCCCGCGAGCGTGGTGGTCACGGTTCCTCCGTCGGGACGGGACCCTTGGCCCACTGATACGTGCGCCGCCTCGTGTGTGTTCAGCGGCCTGCCGAGTCGAGTGCCGACTGGAGCGACGCCTTGTAGCCGTCGCTGGTGTACGTCGCCCCGCTGACGCTGTCGATCCGCGCGCTCTGCGCCGCCAGCGCCTCCCGCCGCAGCCGGGGCAGGGCGAAGGCGTTGATCTCCTCGTCGCGCGGATTGCCCTGCGGTTCGGCGAGCACGGTCACCTCGGTGAGCCGGCCCCCGCGCAGGGTGATCCGCACCCGCACGGGTCCCCAACGGGTCTGCACGGTGGGCCCGTCGACCGTCCTCGTACCGGTGGCGGGCGCGCCCGTGCCGGTGCCGGTGCCGGCGGCGGTGGGCGGGGGCACGGCGGGGCCGGCGACGGGCGTGGTGTGCGGCTTCAGCGCCAGCAGCAGCACGACACCGGAGACGGTGGTGGCGGTGGCCAGGACGATCCGGCGCAGCGACCGGTCCTTGTCCAACGGGTGCACGGACGGCCTCACAGTTCGAACGACTCGTGGTGGATACGGCGGTCGGGCACCCCGGCCGCCCGCAGCGCCCGGTACAGCTCCCGGGCGAAGCCCTCGGGGCCGCACACGTAGACGTCGTGCCCGGCGAGGTCCGGGACGGCCGCGCGCAGCGACTCGGCGGAGAGGTCCGGGCGTTCGCCCCGCGGCCCGTTGAGGGCGTACAGGACCCGTCCGCCCCGGTGGCGCGCGATCGCCTCCAACTCGCCGCCCAGGGCGAGGTCCTGGGCCGTGCGCGCCCGGTACAGCAGCGTGACGTCGCCGGGCAGCGTCTCGAACAGCGCCCGCAGCGGGGTGATGCCGACCCCGCCCGCGATCAGCAACGACCGTGCGGCGGTGGCCCGTTCGGCGGTCAGGGCGCCGTAGGGGCCCTCGGCCCACACCCGGGTGCCGGGCCGCAGCAGCGCCACGGCCGCGCTGTGGTCGCCGAGCGCCTTGACCGTGACGCGCAGCCGGTCCGCGCCCGGCGGCTCCGACAGGGAGTACGGCGTCGAGGTCAGGCCGAGGCCCCGGCCGAGGAAGCGCCAGCGCAGGAACTGCCCCGGCCGGGCCCCGAGTTCACCGAGCCGCCGGCCGCCCACGAGCACCGAGTACACACCCGGCGCCTCCCGGTGCACGGCCTCCACCCGCAGCCGGTGCCGCAGATTGAGCCGCACCGGCGCCAGCACCCGGAACCACACCACCAGCGCGGCGACCCCGAGGTACAGGGCGTACCAGGCGGCCGTCGCCACCGGGTGGCCGCCGAGGTCCTGGCCCAGGGCCAGTTGGTGGCCGAAGGAGAGGAACACGGCCGCGTAGGCGAGGAGATGGACGTGGTACCAGAACTCGTGACTGGTCCGGCGGCGCACCGCCCGCACCGAGGTGACACCGACCGCGCACAGCAGCGTGGTGCCCGCCGTCGCCTTCAGCATCTCGGGGTAGTCGAACACCACCGTGCGGGTCTCGCGCAGCAGGGACGCCCCGTCCTGGGCGGCGTACCCGGCGAGGACGAGCACCACGTGGGCGGCCAGCAGGCACAGCGTGTACCGGCCCGCCCGCGCGTGCCAGCGCGCCACCCGGTCCGAGCCGATCCGGGTCTCCAGCAGCGGCACCCGCGCCATCAGGCCCACCAGCACCGCACACGTGTAGCCGCACAGCAGGCCGGTGATCCGCCCGGCCCCGGTCAGCCGTCCGGCCGTCCCCACCACCGGGCCGGTGTCCACCCACCACAGGCAGAGCACGGCCGCCGCGCCCGCCCACAGCAGGGCCAGCAGCGGGGCGGCGGGGGAGCGGCGGGGCGCGCGCGGGCGGGGCGGCGCCGTCCGCCGGTCGTACACCGTGGTCATGGGCGGGTCCTCGGGATCATGGGCTTGTCCTTTCCGCGACGAGGCCGCCACTGTGCCGCCGCAGGCTCTGAGCGGCCTCTGAACCGGCACCCCGCCCGGCGGACTCAGAGGAAACTCAGAGCGTCGGAAGCGATGCTGGTGGACGAGATGAACACGACCCGCTCCGGCCGCCCCGCCCTCACCCGCCCCGACGGCACCGCCCTGCGCGTCCTCGTCGTCGACGACGACCCCGACCTCGCCGAGGTCCTCACCGGCGCCCTGCGCTACGAGGGCTGGGAGGTCCGCGCGGCCGGCGACGGCGCCGCCGCCCTCGCGCACGCCCGTGAGCTGCTGCCCGACGCGGTGGTCCTCGACGTGCTGCTCCCGGACACCGACGGTTTCGCCGTGCTGCGCGGGCTGCGCCGGGTGAAGCCCGACGTCTGTGTGCTGTTCCTCACCGCCCGGGACGCGGTCGAGGACCGCATCGCGGGCATCACCGCGGGCGGCGACGACTACGTCACCAAGCCGTTCAGCCTGGAGGAGGTCGTCGCCCGGCTGCGCGGGCTGCTGCGCCGCGCGGGCATGGCCCGGGTGCCGGAGGAGGGGCCCCGGCTGGTCGTCGGCGACCTCGTCATGGACGAGGAGGCCCACGAGGTGACCCGGGCCGGCGACCTGGTCGACCTCTCGCCCACCGAGTTCGAACTGCTCCGCTTCCTCATGCGCAACCCGCGCCGCGTCCTCAGCAAGGCCCAGATCCTCGACCGGGTGTGGTCGTACGACTTCGGGGGCCGCGCCCATGTCGTCGAGCTGTACATCTCGTACCTGCGCAAGAAGGTCGACGCCGGCCGCGAGCCCATGATCCACACCGTGCGCGGCGCGGGGTACGTCCTGAAGCCGGCCCCGTGAAGGGCGCCGTGCGCCGGCTGCCCCGGCCCCGCACCCTGCGCGCCCGGCTCACCGTCGGCCTGGTGGTGCTGCTCGCGGTGAGCTGCGCGGCCGTCGGCGTCGCCGCCGTGGTCGGTCTGAACGGGTTCCTCACCCAGCAGCTCGACGAGCGGCTGAGCCAGGTCGGGATGCGCTTCCCGGCCAGCCTGGAGCACGACGGGCCGCTGCCGGACGACCACGACGGCGACGAGGGCGGCGACACCCGTCGGCAGGCCGCCGGCACCTTCGGCGCCCGGCTGCTCGACGGCACGGTCACCGACCGGGCGCTCGTCCGCCCCGGTGACGTCGGCGCCGACCTGCACGCCGACCTCACCGCGGCCGACCGGCGCAGGCTTGCGGCCGTACCTGCGGACGGCAGGCCCCACACCGTCGAGCTCTCCGCCCTGTGCGACTACCGCGTGCTCGCCGAGCCGGGCCGGGACGGCGACGTCCTGATGGTCGGGCTGCCCCTGGAGCCCGTGGAGACCGCCGTGCACCGCCTGGAGCTGGTCGCCGCCGTCGTCTTCGGCTCCGCCCTCGCGGTCACCGGGGTCGCGGGCGCCCTGTGGGTGCGCTGGTCGCTGCGTCCGCTGAGCCGGGTCGCCGCCACCGCCGCCCGGGTCAGCGAACTCCCGCTGGCCGGCGGCGAGGTGGCACTGCCGGCCCGCGCCCCCGAGCCGGACCCGCGCGGCGAGGTCGGCCGGATGGCGGCGGCCTTCAACCGCATGCTGGGCCATGTCGAGGACGCCCTGACCAAACGCCACGCGAGCGAGGAACGGCTGCGCCGCTTCGCCGCCGACGCCGGCCACGAGCTGCGCACCCCGGTCGCCTCGGTGCGCGGCCACGCCGAACTGGCGCTCCTGCACCCCGGCCCGGTGCCGCCCGAGGTGACCCGGGCCCTGGAGCGCATCGCGTCCGAGTCGGCCCGCATGGGCGAGATGGTCGACGACCTGCTCCTCCTGGCCCGCCTCGACGCGGGCCGCCCCCTGGAGCGCAAGCCCGTCGACCTGACCCGGCTCGTCCTGGACGCGGTCACGGACGCCCGCGCCGCCGGCCCCGGTCACCGCTGGACCCTGAACCTGCCCGAGGCCCCGGTGACCGTGCCGGGCGACGCCCACCGCCTCCACCAGCTCCTGGGCAACCTGCTGACCAACGCCCGGCTGCACACGCCCCCCGGCACCGAGGTGACGGTGACCCTGGACACGCACGGGGACGCGGCCCGGCTCACGGTCCACGACGACGGCCCCGGTGTCCCCGAGGACCTGCGGCCGAGGATCTTCGAGCGCTTCACCCGCGCGGAGCACCGCCGCGCCCCAGGTGCCTCCGGGGGCGGGGCGGGCCTGGGCCTGTCGATCGTGGCGGCGGTGACGGAGGCCCACGCCGGAACGGTGGCCCTGACGAGCGCGCCGGGCTCCACCACGTTCACGGTGGACCTGCCGGCCGCCCGCCCCGCCCCGGAGTAGTTCAGCCGCCGGACGGCGGCAGCGGCAACGGCAGTCCGGGCAGTCCGTCCAGGCTCGTCGCCACGTGGTCCTTCTTCAGGAAGTACGCGCTGAGCGAGACGTCGTCCTCGCGCGCGAAGCGCCGCTCGTGCAGATCGCGGTCCTCCTCGTACGCCATGCGCGGCACCGCGTAACCGCAGCTGTCGCGGACGAGTTCGGCGTGCACGACGATGATCGCGCGCAGCCCGTGCGGGGTGGGGTCGATGTCCGGGAAGCGGGCGAGGAGGCCGGGGTAGCGGGGGTCGTCACGGAAGACGGCCTCGCCCCGACCGTGCACCCGCACGATGTTCGGCGGGCCCTGGAAGGCGCACCACATCAGCGTGATGCGGCCGTTCTCCCGCAGATGGGCGATGGTCTCGGCGGTCGACCCGGCGAAGTCGAGGTACGCCACGGTGTGCTCGTCGAGCACCACGAAGGAGCCCTTGAGCCCCTTGGGGGAGAGGTTGACCGTCCCGTCGTCGGCGAGCGGCGCGGTGGCGGTGAAGAAGAGGGGCTGTTCCTCGATGAACGTGCGGAGTCTGCCGTCGATGCGTTCATAGGTCTTTCCCATTCCACCGAGTATCGGCCCGCGGCGTTCGGCCGTCCAAGGGCTGAAACCCCACCGGATTGACGAATCATGCAGACTCCTGCATACTCATGCATGTCAGCGAATGCACTGTGAGGAGAAACCCGTGACCGAGCGCGTCGTACTCGCCTACTCAGGCGGTCTGGACACCTCCGTCGCCATCGGCTGGATCGCCGAGGAGACGGGCGCCGAGGTCATCGCCGTTGCGGTCGACGTCGGCCAGGGCGGCGAGGACCTGGACGTCATCCGCAAGCGCGCCCTCGCGTGCGGCGCCGTCGAGGCCGAGGTCGCCGACGCCAAGGACGAGTTCGCCGACGAGTACTGCCTCCCGGCGATCAAGGCCAACGCCCTCTACATGGACCGCTACCCGCTGGTCTCCGCCCTCTCCCGGCCGACGATCGTCAAGCACCTCGTCGCCGCCGCCAAGAAGCACGGCGCGTCCACGGTCGCCCACGGCTGCACCGGCAAGGGCAACGACCAGGTCCGCTTCGAGGCCGGCATCGTCGCCCTCGCGCCCGACCTCAAGTGCATCGCCCCGGTCCGCGACTACGCGATGACCCGTGACAAGGCGATCGCCTTCTGCGAGGCCAAGCAGCTCCCGATCGCCACCACCAAGAAGTCCCCGTACTCCATCGACCAGAACGTCTTCGGGCGCGCGGTCGAGACGGGCTTCCTGGAGGACATCTGGAACGCCCCGATCGAGGACATCTACGAGTACACCTCCAACCCGGCCGAGCCCCGCGAGGCCGACGAGGTCGTCGTCACCTTCAAGCAGGGCGTCCCCGTCGCCATCGACGGCAAGGCCGTCACCGTCCTCCAGGCGATCCAGCAGCTCAACGAGCGCGCCGGCGCGCAGGGCATCGGCCGGATCGACATGGTCGAGGACCGTCTCGTGGGCATCAAGTCCCGCGAGGTGTACGAGGCTCCGGGCGCCATCGCCCTCATCACCGCCCACCAGGAGCTGGAGAACGTCACCGTCGAGCGCGAACTCGCCCGCTACAAGCGGCAGGTCGAGCAGCGCTGGGGCGAACTGGTCTACGACGGCCAGTGGTTCTCCCCGCTCAAGCGCGCCCTGGACGGCTTCATCACCGAGGCCAACCAGCACGTCAACGGCGACGTCCGCATGACCCTGCACGGCGGCCGGGCCGTCGTCACCGGCCGGCGCTCCGAGTCGTCGCTCTACGACTTCAACCTCGCCACCTACGACACCGGCGACACCTTCGACCAGGCCGCGGCCAAGGGCTTCATCGACATCTACAGCCTGTCGTCGAAGATCGCCGCACGGCGCGACCTCGCCTGACACACCGGGTCACCTCACCCGCATCAGCCTGACAGCCGCCTCCTCACCTGCAAGGGTGGGGAGGCGGTCGTACAGAGACAACTCTTCGAGGAGCAACACGAGTGAGCAGCAACAGCGGTGACGTACGGCTCTGGGGCGGCCGTTTCGCCGACGGTCCCGCCGAGGCCCTGGCGAAGCTGTCCGCGTCCGTCCACTTCGACTGGCGGCTCGCGCCCTACGACATCGCCGGCTCCCGCGCCCACGCGCGGGTGCTGCACAAGGCGGGGCTGCTCACGGAGGACGAACTGACCCGGATGCTCGCCGGGCTCGACCGGCTCGCGGCGGACGTGGCGGACGGCTCCTTCACCGGGACGATCGCCGACGAGGACGTCCACACCGCCCTGGAGCGCGGTCTCCTGGAGCGCCTCGGGCCCGACCTCGGCGGCAAGCTGCGCGCCGGACGCTCCCGCAACGACCAGGTCGCCACCCTCTTCCGCATGTACCTGCGCGACCACGCCCGGATCGTCGGCGGTCTGATCGCAGACCTCCAGGAGGCGCTGATCGGCCTCGCCGAGGCCCACCCGGACGTGGCGATGCCCGGCCGCACCCACCTCCAGCACGCCCAGCCGGTGCTGTTCGCCCACCACGTCCTCGCCCACGCGCAGGCCCTCTCGCGGGACGCCGAGCGACTGCGCCAGTGGGACGACCGCACGGCCGTCTCCCCGTACGGCTCGGGCGCGCTCGCCGGTTCGTCGCTGGGCCTGGACCCGGAGGCGGTCGCCGCCGACCTCGGCTTCGAGCACGGCAGCGTCGGCAACTCCATCGACGGCACGGCCTCCCGCGACTTCGTCGCCGAGTTCGCGTTCGTCACCGCGATGATCGGCGTCAACGTCTCGCGGATCGCCGAGGAGATCATCATCTGGAACACGAAGGAGTTCTCCTTCGTCACCCTGCACGACGCGTTCTCCACGGGCTCGTCGATCATGCCGCAGAAGAAGAACCCCGACATCGCCGAGCTGGCGCGCGGCAAGTCGGGGCGGCTGATCGGCAACCTGACGGGGCTGATGGCCACGCTCAAGGCCCTCCCGCTCGCGTACAACCGCGACCTCCAGGAGGACAAGGAGCCGGTCTTCGACTCCTGCGACCAGCTCGAAGTGCTGCTGCCCGCCTTCACCGGCATGATCGCCACGCTCACCGTCCACCGCGAGCGCATGGAGGAGCTGGCCCCCGCCGGGTTCTCCCTCGCCACCGACATCGCCGAGTGGCTGGTCAAGCGGGGCGTGCCCTTCCGGGTCGCGCACGAGGTCGCCGGCGAGTGCGTCAAGGCCGCGGAGGCCGAGGGCAAGGAGCTGGACGGCCTCACGGACGAGCAGTTCGCGAAGATCTCCGCCCACCTCACCCCCGAGGTCCGCACGGTCCTCAACGTCCCCGGCGCCCTCGCCTCCCGCGACGGCCGCGGCGGCACGGCCCCGAGCGCGGTCGCGGTCCAACTGACGGAGGTCAAGGCGGACGTGGTGGCGCAGCAGGAATGGGCGGCCGCACAAAGGCAACGCTGAGGACGGTGCCCCGGAAGGGGCGCGGGGAACGGCGCGACGGGCCACGACGCACCCGAATCCGCCGAATCACCCTTCGCACCGTGCCCCGAGGCGAAGGTCATCAAGGGTTACGTTGGTCAGGAGCCGCACCGGACCGACCGAACGGAGCCCGTGATGCCCTTCGCCCGACTGGCAACAGCAACGACCCCGACCTGTCACATCGGCCTCGGCCTCGCCGCAGTCGGTCGCCCCGGATACATCACCCTGGACCGGGAGCAGGACCTCGGGGAGAACCGCAGTGTCGACGCCCTGCGCACACGCACCCATGAACTCCTGGACGCCGCCTACGCCCAGGGCGTGCGCTACTTCGACGCCGCCCGGTCCTACGGCCGGTCGGAGGAGTTCCTGGCCGGCTGGCTGACGGCCCACCCGGAGATCACGGACGTGGTCGTCGGCAGCAAATGGGGCTACACCTACACGGCGGAGTGGACCACCGACGCCGAGCGGCACGAGGTCAAGGACCACGGCGTCACGACGTACGACCGGCAGCGCGCCGAGACCGACGCGCTGCTCGGCGACCGGCTCGACCTCTACCAGATCCACTCGCTGACCCCGGACAGCCCGGCCCTCACCGACAAGGAACTCCACGCGAGGCTCGCCGAGGCCGCCGCAGGCGGTCTCACGGTCGGCTTCTCCACCAGCGGCCCCGCCCAGGCGGAGACCATCCGCGCCGCCCTCGCCGTCACGGTCGAGGGCGAACCGCTCTTCCGCACCGTCCAGTCGACGTACAACGCGCTGGAGACCTCCGCGGGACCCGCCCTCGCCGAGGCGCACGACGCCGGGCTCACGGTGATCGTCAAGGAGGGCATGGCCAACGGCCGTCTCGCCGCCCCGCACGCGCCGGCCGCGCTCCGGGCCGTGGCGGAGGAGACCTCCCTGGGCTGCGACGCCGTCGCCCTGGCGCTGGTCCTCCGCCAGACGTGGGCCGGTGTCGTCCTCTCCGGCGCCGCGACCCTCGGCCAGCTCGCCTCGAACCTGCACGCCGCGGTCGTCGACCTCGACGAGGACCAGCTCGCCCGCCTCGCCCTGATGGTCGAGGAGCCGGAGGAGTACTGGCGCCGACGCGGCGAGCTGCCCTGGCACTGAGCCCTCGGCGCCCCCGGAGCCGGCGCCCGTGAACCGGGCGCCCCCGAACCCGGCACCTCTGAAGCCGACATCTCTGCACCCGGGTCCCCTGAGACCCGCATGCCCACGGTGAGACATGAATGTCTCATCTGGGTTATGGTTGTCTCATGGCCCTCGACCGTGCGCACGTGCTGCGCAGCGCAGCCGCCCTGCTGACCCGCAAGTCCACCGCCACCATGGACGAGGTCGCCCGCGCGGCCGGGATCAGCCGTGCCACGCTGCACCGCCACTTCGCCGGCCGTGACGCCCTCGTGCGCGCCCTGGAGTCGCTGGGCATCGAGGAGTGCGAGGCCGCCCTGGACAACGCCCGCCTGGACGAGGGCCCGGCGGGCGAGGCCGTACGCCGTCTGGTGGCCGCCGTCGAACCCTCGGCCGCCCTGCTCGCCTTCCTCTACACCGAGAACCAGCTCTTCGAGGGCGAGGGACAGAACCAGGGCTGGACCCGCATCGACGAACGCCTCACCGCCCTGTTCCGGCGCGGCCGGCAGAGCGGGGAGTTCCGCGTCGACCTCAGCCCGGCCTGGCTCACCGAGGCGCTGTACGGGCTGCTGGCCTCCGGCGCCTGGGCGGTCGCCGAGGGCCGTGTCGCCCGCCAGGACTTCACCCACATGGTCGTCGAGCTGCTGCTCGGCGGCGCGCTGCGGAGAGAGGAACCATGACCGGCACCCTGCGGCCGGCCGCCCCGGCGGAGACCGAGGGGCGCCCGGACCGCTGGCTCGCGCTCTCGGTCCTCGTCCTGGCCGTGCTGCTGGTGGCCGTCGACGCCACCGTCCTCGGCCTCGCGACCCCCTTCATCAGCGAGGACCTCGGGCCCTCGGGCACCCAGCTGCTGTGGATCGGCGACGTCTACTCGTTCGTCATCGCCGGACTGCTGGTCTCCATGGGCAGTCTCGGCGACCGGATCGGCCGCAAGCGCGTCCTGCTCGGCGGCGCCACCGCGTTCGGCGCGATCTCCGTCCTGAACGCCTACGCCACGACACCCGAGCTGCTGATCCTGGCGCGGGCACTGCTCGGCGTCGCCGGCGCCACCCTGATGCCCGCCACACTCGCCCTGATCCGCAACATCTTCCACGACCCGCGCGAACGCAGCCTCGCCGTCGGCGTCTGGGGCGCCACCGCCTCCGCCGGCACCGCCGTCGGCCCCGTCGCGGGCGGCTTCCTGCTCGAACACTTCTGGTGGGGCTCGGTCTTCCTCATCAACCTGCCCGTCATGGCGGTCCTCGTCCTCGTCGGCGTGCGCACGCTCCCCGAGTCCCGCAACCCGGCCCCCGGCCCCTGGGACCTCACGAGCGTCGCCCTGTCCCTGGTCGGCGTGATCGCCGTCGTGTACGCGGTCAAGGAGACCGCGGCCCACGGCCCCGGTCCGGCCGCGCTCGCCGTCGCCGTCCTGGGCGCCGCGGCCCTGTACGGCTTCGTCCACCGCCAGCTCACCCTGCCGGTCCCGCTGCTCGACATGCGGCTGTTCCGCAGCCGGGGCTTCAGCGGGGCGGTCCTCGCCGACCTGCTCACCGTGCTGGGCATGTCGGGGCTGGTGTTCTTCCTCTCCCAGTACCTGCAACTCGTCCAGGGCAGGCACCCCTTCGAGGCCGGTCTCGCCGAACTGCCCGCCGCCGTGGGCGCGGTGGCCGCCGGCCTGGTCGCGGGCCGCGCCGCCCGCCGCTGGTCGGTCCGCGCGGTCGTCTCCGGCGGCCTCGCGGCGGTGGGTCTGGCCCTGGCCGCGCTGACGGTCCTCGGCAGGTCGACGGCCTATCCGGCCCTCGGCGCGGCCCTTCTGGTGGTCGGCGTCGGCGCGGGCCTCTCCTTCACCGTCACCGCCGACGTCATCCTCTCCAGCGTCCCCAGGGAACAGGCGGGCGCGGCGTCGGCGGTCTCCGAGACGGCCTACGAACTCGGCGCGGCCCTCGGTATCGCCCTGCTGGGCTCGATCGTGACGGGCGCCTACCGCGGCTTCACCGCCTCGGCGGGCACCCCCGCCGAGGCGCACGAGTCCCTGGGCGGCGCGGTGGAGGCGTCGGCCCATCTGCCCGCCCCCGCCGCCGACACGCTGCTCGACACGGCCAGGGACGCCTTCGTCCACGGCCTGCACCTGGCGTCGGGCACGGGCGCGGCCGTACTGCTGGCGACGGCGGTGGCGGCATGGTTCACGCTGAAGGGGCAGGACCTGGAAAGCGGACGGTAGGCGCAATCCCCAGGGGCGCGGGGAACTGCGCGAGCAACCCCCCACGACCCGCACCCGGCGTGGGCCAGAACCGGAACGGCGCTACGCGGCCTTCGCCTTCGTCGCGTACATGTCCACGTACTCCTGCCCGGACAGCCGCATGACCTCCGCCATCACGGAGTCGGTCACGGCCCGCAGCACGTACCGGTCCCGGTCCATCCCCTCGTACCGGGAGAACTCCATCGCCGCACCGAACCGCACGGTGACCTTCCCGGGCCGCGGAATCCCCTTCCCGCCCGGCTGGAGCTTGTCCGTGCCGATCATGGCGAACGGGACCACCGGCGCACCGGTCATCATCGTCAACCGCGCGATGCCGGTGCGCCCCCGGTACAGCCGCCCGTCGGGCGACCGCGTCCCCTCGGGGTAGATCCCGAAGACCTTGCCCTCCGTCAGGATGCGCTGCCCGGTCATCAGCGCCGCGACACCGCCGCTCGCCCCGTCCCGGTCCACCGGGATCATGCCGACGCCGGTGAAGAACCACGCCATCAGCCGGCCCTTGACGCCCTTGCCGGTGACGTACTCGTCCTTGCCGATGAAGAACACCTGCCGCTTGGTCACCACCGGCAGCACGATCGAGTCGATGAACGTGAGGTGGTTCCCCGCCAGGATCACGGGGCCGTCCCCCGGAATGTGCTCCGCGCCCTCCACCTGCGGGCGGAACATCAGCCGCATGATCGGTCCGAGCACTCCCTTGATGAGCGCGAAGCGGGACAACGGGTCCTCCGATGCCGAGGGGCGGTATGTGTCTGTGCAGGTGAGGACATTACTCGCGGCTCCGGGGGAAGCGCACATCGGGAGCGCGCGATTCACCGATGTCTTACACAGTGTTGACCCGGCTCAACCTGCGGATGCGTGCCGTCGCCCGGCCGTAACCGGCGTGGAACCCTGTGACGGACGTCGCGCCCCGCACCGCGCGCACCCCTTCCACGGCTCGTCGGTCCCGCGTGTCCAGATGACATCCCGAGTCAGTCGCGCGTTCCGGCCGAGGTCTCCCGACCGCCATGTGCACCCCCCTACGATCGCCCCGCACCGACGACGGAACGGCAGGAGGCGCTCATGGGATCGCAGGACGAGCAGATGCGCGGAACAGGACGACGGGCACTGCTCGGCGCCGCGGTGCTGGGCGCGGGCGGAGCCGTGCTCGGCCTGCCCGGCGCGGCCAGGGCGGCGGGCAGGCGCACCCCCGCGCACGGCGGCCTGGGGGGCCTGCCCGTGCCGACGATCATCGGCCACCGCGGTGCCAGCGGCTACCGCCCCGAGCACACCTTCGGCTCGTACGAGCTGGCCCTCGACCTCGGCGCCGACATCGTCGAGGCCGGCGACCTCGTCCCCACCAAGGACGGCCACCTCGTCTGCCGCCACGAGCCGGAGATCGGCGGCACCACCGACGTCGCCGACCACCCCGAGTTCGCCGGCCGCAGGACCACCAAGGTCCTCGACGGCGTCCCCACCACCGGCTGGTTCACCGAGGACTTCACGCTCGCCGAGCTCAAGACGCTCCGCGCCGTCGAGCGCATTCCGGCCAACCGCCCCCACAACACCCTCTACAACGGCCGCTGGGAGATCCCCACGTTCGAAGAGGTCCTGAAGTGGCAGGACGAGCAGACCCGCAGGCGGGGCAAGCAGGTCTGGATCTACCCCGAGACCAAGCACCCCACCTACTTCCGCAAGCTCGGCCTCGGCGTCGAGGAGCGCGTCGCCAAGCTGCTGCGCAAGTACGGCAAGGACAGGCGGACCTCCCCGGTCGTCCTCCAGTCCTTCGAGCCGACCAGCATCCAGCGCCTCAACAAGCTGGTCGACAACCCGCTGGCCGTGCTGCTGTCCACCGCCGACAGCCGCCCCTTCGACTTCGTCGACTCCGGTGACCCGCGCACCGTCGCCGACCTCATCTCCCCGGCCGGTCTGCGGGAGATCGCCGGTTACGCGCAAGGCATCGGCCCCACCCTCGACCTGATCATCCCGCGCAGGGCCGACGGCAGCCTGGGCACGCCCAGCACCCTCGTCGCCGACGCGCACAAGGTGGGCCTGATCCTGCACCCGTACACCATGCGCAACGAGAACCCCTTCCTGCCCGCGGAGTTCCGCAAGGGCACCGACGCGGACGCCTACGGCGACTCCTTCGGCGCCTTCCGGGCGTACTTCGCCACCGGCATCGACGGCGTCTTCACCGACAACGCCGACACGGGTGTGCTCGCCCGCGCCGACTTCGTCAACGGCTGATTCCCGCCGACCCGTTCGGGTCGACCCGTGGCCGCCCCGGCAACCGCCGCCGGGGCGGCCACGTCGCTCCGCACATGACGCACGACCTGGTGACCGCCCTGCGCCCGCTGCTCACCGCCGAGGCGGCGGCGGAGGCGCACGCCTCCGGCACCGAGCCGGGCGACCTCGAACAGGCGGTCTGGCTCCGGCTCCTGGAGCACGTCGAGACCGCGGGGCCGCCCCGCGACGCCGGGGACTGGCTGCGCCGCGCGGTCCGTGCCGAGGCCCGGCGCGGTCGCCGTACCGCGCTGGCCGAGCGGCCCTACGCCACCGAACCGGCCGACGACCGGCGGCCCGGTCCCGAACCGGCCCTGCTCACCGCGGCCCGGTACCGGGCCGTGCGGGACGCGGTGCGCCGGCTGCCCGGCCACTGCCCGCGCCTGCTGGAGGCGCTGCTCTGCCCCAACGACCCCACCTACCGCCAGATCGCGGGTGAGTTGGGTATCTCACAGGGCAGTCTCGGTCCGGAACGTTCCAGATGTCTGGGATGTCTGCGGCGATTGCTCACACCGGAGGTTGCGGCCCTCGAAGCGCGGGGATAGGAGTGGGGGACCGACAGGCGATCAGGTGAGCGGGAGGCGTGCGCACATGGGCATGAGCGTGACCATCTCGGTGGCGACCGAGCAGGATGCAGAGCAGATCTTCAGGCTCCAGTACCTGTGCTTCCAGAGCGAAGCGGCGTTGTACGGCAACTACCGCATCGACCCGCTCGTCCAGACCTTCGACTCGGTCCGCGCGGAAGTCGCCTCCGACTGCGTGTTCGTGGCGCGGCTCGGCGACGAGGTGGTCGGCTCGGTGCACGGCACGATCACCGAGGACGGCGCGGCCTCCATCGGCAAGATCTGCGTCCACCCCCGCCTCCAGGGCCACGGCATCGGCGCGCGGCTGCTCCGCGCGGCCGAGGGGGCGCTGGCCGAGGGGCGCGGAGCCAAGAAGTTCCGCCTGTCCACCGGCCACCGCAGCGAGAGCAACCTCCGCCTCTACCGCCGGGTCGGCTACGAGACGGTGGGCCGCTCCAAGGGCACGGACGGCGTGGAGATGATCGTCCTGGAAAAGCAGGCGGGCGCCTACGCGGCGACGGCCTGACCAGGGTCTCTACGAGCTTTCCGCAACCAGTACAGGGCGGAGAGCGGCAGCAGTACGGGAATGAACACGTACCCCATGCCGTAGTCGGACCACACGGTCGCGTCGGGGAACGCGGACGGATCCACCACCGTCCACGTTCCCACGGCCAGCACCCCGACCAGTTCCAGCGCGCAGCACACCAGCGCGGCCCGGCGGGCTCGCTCCCCGCCCCGCACCAGCGAGTACGTGATGAACCCGTACACCACGCCCGCGACCGCGGACAGCGTGTACGCGAGCGGCGCGCGGTCGAACTCCGTCACGATCTGGTACACGGACCGCGACACCGCCCCGACGACCATCACGCCGTAGAACCACACGAGCAGCATCCCGGGCCCGGCGACGAGCCGCTGGCCCTTCGGCTTCTCCTCCACCGCGGTCATCTCAGCCTCCCCAGATGTCGTAGAGCCGCACTTCGAGCACGGCGAGGACCACACCGCCGGCCGCCACCGTCACCGAACCCCAACGGGTCCGCTCGGCCAGCGACATGAACCCCGCCGCCGGCACACACGCGAACGCGCCCAGCAGATACGCCACGAAGATCGTCGTCCCCTGCTCCGCCTTCTCGCCCCGGCCGAGCTGCACGAACCCGACGACCAACTGGACCAGCGCCAGCACCGACACCACGGCCATGCCGATGAAGTGCCAGTCCTTGGTCGGCTGATCACGGTGGGCCGCCCAGCCGCACCAGGCGGCCAGCAGCAGCGCGGCGACCCCGGTCACCAGGGTCAGGGCATTGAGCATGCGGCGACCCTATTACGGTCCTGACGGGCCCCCGAGAGCGGCCCCGCCGTACGCCGTAGGGTCACAAGCATGACGATCCACGCACAAGCCCTCCTGTTCGACAATGACGGCACTCTGGTCTCCTCCCTCGCCTCCGTGGAACGCTGCTGGACGCGCTGGGCCCGCGAGTACGGGATCACCGCCGAGGCGTTCGGGAAGGTCGAACTGCACGGGCGGACCGCCGCCGAGATAGCCGCCGACCTGCTCCCGGCCGACGTCGTCCCCGAAGCGGTCGCCCGGATCGAGCAGTTGGAGGTGGAGGACGTCCCGGGCGGCGGCGTCCTGCTGCTGCCCGGCACCCGCGACCTCCTCGACTCCCTGCCGGCCGACCGCTGGGCCGTCGTCACCTCCGCCACCCGCCGGCTCGCCGAGGCCCGCCTCGCCGCCGTCGGCATCCGGCCCAAGACGTTCGTCACCGGCGACGACGTCACCCGCGGCAAGCCCGACCCCGAGCCCTATCTCCTCGCCGCCCGGCAGCTGGGCGTCGACCCGGCCCGCTGCGTGGTGTTCGAGGACGCCCCGGCGGGCCTCCGCGCGGGCCGCGCCGCCGGGATGACCACCGTGGCATTGGCCACAACCCACGCCCCCGGCGACCTGGACGCCGACGTGGTCGTCACCGACCTCTCGGCCGTGTCCGCGCTGGTCACCGACGCGGGAATCGAGATCTCCGTCCGCCGCTGACCCCTGTCCGCCGCTGTCCGGCATACGGACAGCGGCGGCCTGTCAGGACCGTACGTCTGGTTTACTGATCGCATGACCACGACGAGCACCCGCATGTCTGCGACCGAGGCGACCATGACGCCCGGTGCTCGTTGTCTGTGTCGAATGCGCGCCTTCTAGAGGGCCCCCGCACCACCCGAGCCTCGCGCCCCGAAGCGAGCCGTGGCCTGTCCGTGACGTGACGACGCGTCCGCGACCCGAGCCGCCCCGCGCACACGTTTCTCCCCGGTCTCCCCGGTTCCCCCGGTTTCAGCGCCCTCGCGAGAACCGTGCCGCGTCCCTGAACGAATGCAGCCGTGCCCGGGCACACCCACGCCTGCGCACTCGACAGTGACGGAAACCCCAGTGATCACCACCACGGGCCTGACCAAGGTCTACAGCTCGCGCGGCCGTGAGGTCACCGCCCTCGACGGCGTCGACCTCCATGTCCGCGAAGGGGAGGTGTACGGCGTCATCGGCCAGTCCGGCGCCGGCAAGTCCTCGCTCATCCGCTGCGTCAACCTGCTGGAACGCCCCACGTCCGGGACGGTCACCGTCGCCGGGCAGGACCTCACCGCGCTCGCCGGCCGCGGACCGCGCGCCGGCCGGGAACTCCGGCGGGCCCGCAGTCGCATCGGCATGGTCTTCCAGCACTTCAACCTGCTGTCCTCCCGCACCGTCCAGGACAACGTCGAGCTGCCGCTCGAAATCCTCGGCGGGAGCGGTCGCGAACGCTCCCGCAAGGCGCTCGAACTCCTCGACCTGGTCGGCCTCACCGACCAGGCCAAGGCGTACCCCGCCCAGCTCTCCGGCGGGCAGAAGCAGCGCGTCGGCATCGCCCGCGCCCTGGCCGGCGACCCCAAGGTGCTGCTGTCCGACGAGGCCACCAGCGCCCTCGACCCGGAGACCACCCGCTCGATCCTCCAGCTGCTGCGCGACCTCAATCGCGGGCTCGGCCTGACCGTCCTGCTCATCACCCACGAGATGGACGTCGTCAAGTCGATCTGCGACTCCGCCGCGCTCATGGACCGGGGCCGCGTCGTCGAGTCCGGCACCGTCAGCGAACTCCTCGCCACCCCCGACTCCGAACTGGCCGCCGCGCTGTTCCCGGTGTCCGGCGAGCCGTCCGGCGCCGACCGCACCCTCCTCGACGTCACCTTCCACGGCGAGGCCGCCACCCAGCCGGTCATCTCCCGGCTCTCGCGCACCTACAACATCGACATATCGATCCTCGGCGCCGCCGTCGACACCGTCGGCGGACTCCAGATCGGCCGGATGCGCATCGAACTGCCCGGCCGCTACGAGGACAACGTCGTCCCCATCGGCTTCCTGCGCGAGCAGGGACTGCGGATCGACGTCCTGGGCCAGGAGCCCGCACCGGTGAAGGAGAGCACGAAGTGACCTGGTCCGAGATGCAGCCGCTGCTGTCCCAGGCGTGTTGGGACACCCTCTACATGGTCGGCTGGTCCACCCTCGTCGCCGTCGTCGGCGGACTCCCGCTCGGCATCCTGCTCGTGCTGACCGACCGCGGCGGACTGCTCCAGAACGTCGTCGCCAACAAGGTGATCGGGCAGGTCGTGAACATCGCCCGCTCCATGCCGTTCATCATCCTGATGGTCGCGCTGATGACGTTCACCCGCTGGGTCACCGGCACGACCATCGGGCGCGAGGCCGCGATCGTGCCGCTCGCCATCGGCGCCATCCCCTTCTTCGCCCGGCTCGTCGAGACGGCCGTCCGGGAAGTGGACGGCGGACTCGTCGAGGCCGTGCAGGCGATGGGCGGCAACACCTGGACCGTCGTCCGCAAGGTCCTCGTGCCCGAGGCGCTGCCCTCGCTCATCTCCAGCACCACGACCACCGTCGTCGCCCTCATCGGCTACTCCGCCATGGCCGGCACGGTCGGCGCCGGCGGACTCGGCGACATCGCCATCCGCTACGGCTACCAGCGCTTCGAGACCCAGCTCATGTGGATCACCGTGGCGATCCTCGCCGTCGTCATCTCGCTCATCCAGTTCGCCGGCGACTACGCCGCCCGCGGTCTGCACCGGCGCGGCGGCCACTCCGGACCCGCACCGAGGCTGCGCCTGCTCAAGCCGTCCGCCGCCACCACCGGCAGCACCGACTGAGGCAGGACCGACTGGGGCGGCACCGGCCGACACCGGACCGACGCGCCGCGCCCCTCCCCACCGACTCCCCGCACACCCCACGCGGGGCCGCACCACCCTCAAGGAAAGGCACTTTTCGTGCGTAACACCGCCAAGATCACCGCCGCCGTCCTCGTCGCGGGAGCCCTCACCGCCGGGCTCACCGCCTGCGGCGGCTCCGACGGCGAGAGCGCTGCCGCCGCCGACCGCACCGGGCCCCTCGTCGTCGCCGCGAGCCCCACCCCGCACGCCGAGATCCTGAACTTCGTCAAGGACAACCTGGCGAAGAAGGCCGGACTCGACCTGGAGGTCAAGGAGTTCCAGGACTACATCGTCCCGAACACCGCGACCGAGGACGGCTCCGTCGACGCCAACTACTTCCAGAACCAGCCGTACCTCGACGACTTCAACAAGAAGCGCGGCACCCACATCGTGCCCGTCGTCACGGTCCACCTGGAACCGCTCGGCCTCTACTCGCACAAGGTCAAGAGCGCCGACGCCCTCAAGAGCGGCGCCACCGTCGCAGTCCCCAACGACGCCGTCAACGAGGCCCGCGCCCTCAAGCTGCTCGCCGCGAACAAGCTCATCACCCTCAAGGACGGCGCCGGCAGTGAGGCCACCCCGCAGGACATCGCGGACAACCCCAGGAACCTCAAGTTCAAGGAGGTCGAGGCGGCCCAGACCCCGCGCTCCCTGGACGACGTCGACGCGGCCGTGATCAACGGCAACTACGCGATCTCCGCCGGTCTCGCCCCCGCCAAGGACGCCCTCGTCCTGGAGTCCGCGCGGAACAACCCGTACGGCAACTTCCTCGCGGTCAAGAAGGGCAACGAGAAGGACCCGCGCGTCCAGAAGCTCGCCAAGCTCCTCACCTCGCCCGAGGTCAAGAAGTTCATCGAGGACAAGTACCGGGGTTCGGTCGTCCCGTCCTTCTGAGCCGGGGTCGTATACCGCGCGTATCGCCACGCACGGGGTCCACCCGTTCACTTGGTGTGGGCCCCGTTGTGCGGTTGACTGCTTTCATGCTGCATGCTGGGCAGTTCAGCAGCCCCTGAGGTTTCCGAAGTTTACGGAGCGGCGCATGACTGGCACCTTCCCCGACATCTCCATCAGCACGGAGCGGTTGGTGCTGCGCCCCCTCGACGACGCCGACGTCGAGGCGTTCGCCGAGATGATGAACGACGAACTGGTCGTCACCTGGAGCACCGCGCCCCACCCCTACACCGAGGCCCACGCCCGGCAGTGGATCACCGAACTCGCCCCGGCGGAACGGACCGAGGGGCGCGGCATCGTCTTCGGCGTCTCCGAGTTCCTGACCCAGCGCCTCGTCGGCACCGTCCACCTCCGCAACACCGACTGGCGGGTCCGCTCCAGCGAGATCGCCTACGTCGTCGCGCCCTGGGCCCGCGGCGAGGGCTACGCCTCCGAGGCCGCCCTCGCCACCGCCCAGTGGCTGTTCCGCGACCAGAAGTTCGAGCGCCTCGAACTGCGCACCGCCGCCGACAACACCGCCTCCCAGCAGGTCGCCCAGAAGATCGGCTGCATCAGCGAGGGCGTCCTGCGCGGCGCCTGGATAGCGCGCGGCAGGGCCGCCGACGGCGAGTGGACCGACGTACGCACCGACGTGATCGTCTGGAGCCTGCTGCCCGAGGACCTGGCCGGCGTCGTCGACAACGGCGGATTCACCTCCTTCTCCGACTGGCACTGAACCCCCGCGGGCACCCCGCGGGACACCGCCCCGTCGCGCGCCCGACAGCCGCACCCGATACCCTCACGGAGCCCGATCGTGGGCCCCGCCCCTGACGACCTGCGAAAACCTGGAGACTGACGAAGATGGCCGACCGGGTCACGGTGATCGGCTGGGACGGCTCGCCCCTGACCGCCGCGGCACGCTCCGCCCTGGGCGCCGCCACCCTGGTCGCGGGCGCGGCCCACCACCTCGCGCTCCCCGAGGTGCCGCACACCGCCGAACGCATCCGCCTCGGCAGCGTCGCCCTGGCCGCCCGCCGCATCGCCGCCCACCGCGGCACCGCGGTCGTGCTCGCCGACGGCGACCCCGGCTTCTTCGGCGTCGTACGCGCCCTGCGCGCACCCGAGTTCGGCCTGGAGGTCGAGGTCGTCCCCGCCGTCTCCTCGGTCGCCGCCGCCTTCGCCCGCGCCGGCATGCCCTGGGACGACGCACAGGTGGTCGTCGCCCACCGGCGCACCCTGCGCCGCGCGGTGAACGTGTGCCGCGCCCACACCAAGGTCGCCGTCCTCACCTCGCCCGGTGCCGGACCCGCCGAACTCGGACTGCTCCTGGAGGGGGTCCACCGCACCTTCGTCATCTGCGAGGAACTGGGCACCGCACACGAACAGGTCTCCGTCGTCACCTCAGACAAGGCCGCCGACCACACCTGGCGCGACCCGAACGTCGTCATCGTCATCGGCGGCCCGGTGGGCGCGGCCGAGGACGGCGGCTGGATCGCCGGCCGCGACCCGGGCACCGGACCGCGCGGCTGGGCGCTGCCCGACGAGGCGTACGGCGGCGGCCTCGGCGAGGGCGAGACGGAGCATCTGCGCGCGGCCCAACTCGCCCGCCTCGGACCGCGCGTCGGCGACCTCGTGTGGGACATCGGCTGCGGCGGCGGCGCGTTCGCCGTCGACGCCGCGCGGGCCGGCGCCGCCGTCATCGCCGTCGACCGCGACCCCGCCGCGTGCGCCCGCACCGACACGGCCGCGCGGAGCTTCGGCGTCCACCTCCAGATCGTGCACGGCACCGCCCCGCACATCCTGGAGAACCTGCCCGAACCGGACGTCGTACGCGTCGGCGGGGGAGGCGCGGCCGTCGTCTCCGCGGTGGCCGACCGCCGCCCCCGGCGCATCGTCACGCACGCCGCGACCCGCGACGCGGCCGAACGCGTCGGCCGCGATCTGACCGAGCACGGATACCGGGTCGAATGCGCCCTTCTCCAGTCCGTCGAACTCGACACCAGGGCCTGGACGGAGACCGAGCGGAACGTAGCGTTCCTGCTCAGCGGGGAACTCCCCGACCGCGCCCCGTGATCCTGTTGTCGTACCGCGCGGGGTAGGCTGGCCGATCGTTGCACCGCACCCGGTGGCCCGGAATTTCGTTCGTCAATGTCCGGAAAACGCGCCCCTTTTGGGGTGGGTGTGGTACGGCAGAACCCGAGGACGCGCAACGTGGCGCAGTCCACAGCGGGCTGTCGCGGATCTCGCTGTCGCGACGGCTGAACGGCCGGGACAATGCCACTGAATGGCTTTGTCGCCTTTTCCGGGCGGTCGTTCGTGCCGCTGGGCACGCACGCTCGTTCTTCACTGCGGGGCGGTCGGTGCGCCGTTCCGGGTGAGCTGGTCGTAGGAGCACGAAACCGATGGGCGAGGGATACGCATGACCGACACCGGCCAGGTCCCGGGCGAGGGACTGCCGGAGAGCGCAGGCATGGTGGAACAGCCGGGCGTCCCCGCGCACGGCGCGTACACCTACCTCTCCGAGTCTCCCGCCGAGGACGAGGAACTGCTGCTGCCGGGCGCCCAGGGCGCCTGGGGCAACGAAGTGCCCCCGCCCACCCCGGAGCCCGTCGTCGAGACCGTCCACCAGCCGGGCCCGCACGAGACGGCCGGCCGTGACAGCGGCTCCGTCGACCTGAGCGGCGTCCGCCTGCCCGACACGCCGGTCTCGGTCCCGCCGTCCCCGATCCTCTCGGCCCCGCACGACCCCGCGACGCACACCCCGCGCCGCCCGCTGCACCTCGGCCCGCCGATCCCCGACGCCTCCGCGAGCCCGGTCCGCTCCCTCGCCGACCGCGGCCCCGCCGGCGCCCCCGTGCGCCACCCCGGCCCGCCCACGACCGGCCCCGAGTATCTCGACGCCCAGCCGCTGCGCGACCTCGCCCCCCAGAGCGCCGTGCCCTGGGGCGCGACGCCGGCCGCCCCGGTCGCCGTACAGGAAGCGGCACCCGAGCCGGTGGCCCCGGCCGCCGAGCCGGTCGCCGCCGCGCCCGCTGCGAGGCGCCGCCGCAGGGCCGCCCCCGCACCCGACGAGCGGCTCGTCCACGTCCACGAGGGGGCGCAGGGCGCACAGGCCCACGACGGGGTGCCCGCCGTACCGGCCACCGAGGACGGCCCGACGGCCATGGCCGCGCAGACCCCCGAGGGCCTGCCGGACACCCCGGCCGTGGACACCCAGGCCGTCCCGGTCGCCCCCGCGACCGGCGGCGCCGACGCCGTCCCCGGCACGCCACTCGCGCCGCACGGCGTCCAGACGCCGCCGGAGCCCTCCGCGCCGGAGGTCCCGTACGTCCCGGAGCCCGGACAGACCCCGCCCGAGGGCGTGCCGACGCACGACGTGCCCGTCCAGCAGGACGCCCCGAGCGCCCCGGAGGAGCCGGCGCCCGCCGCCTTCCCGGACGCCGTGGCCCAGGCTCCCGAGGTCCAGGCCGGGCCGGAGGGTCCGCTCCAGCTCGACCTGGACGGTGCCCGGGAGGCCCCCGCCCCCGCACAGGCGCCCGCCACCGCCGAGCCGGTCGCCCCCGTCGAGCAGCCCTCCGACCTCCAGGCCGCCGCCCCGGTGCCGGCCCCGGACACCGAGGCCGTACCGGCGACCCCGGACGCGGCAGAGGCATCGGCACCCGCACCGGAACCGGCACCGGCCGTTCAGGAAGCCGTCCCCGTCGTCCAGGACGCCGTACCGTTCGTGCCCGCTCCGGACGCCGTGGAGCCGCAGACCGGTGCCGAGGCCGTGGCCATGGCGCCCGCCCCCGACGCCGAACCGCAGCCGCCGGCGCCCGAGTTCGTCGCCCCCACGGAGGCGGACCCCGTCGCCGAGGCCCAGGGACCGCGGCACGCGCCCGAGTCGCAGCAGCCGGTCCCGCCGGCCGCCCCCGCCGAGGAACACCTCGCCCCCGCCGACGTCCAGCCCGAGCAGGGTCCACAGCTCCAGCCCGCCGCCCCGGTGCCGGGCCCGCAGGAGACCCCGGAGCCGCAGCTCGTGGAGCCGGCGCCCGCCGTCCTGGAGCCGCACCCGGCGGCGGACGCGCCCCTCGCCCTCGAGCCGGAGGCCGCCGCCCCGCTCGACCAGACCCTGCCGAGCAGCGTCCCCCTGGAGCCCGCCCCGGACCAGCCGCTCGGCCAGTTCGTGCCGGTCGAGGGCCAGGTGCCCACGACCCCGCACCTGGCGCCCACCCCGCCGCAGCCGCTGGTCCTGCCGGTCCAGGAGCAGGGCGAGCGGACGGGCGAGGAACCCGTCGCGGCGGTCCCCGGGCCCCGCGAGGCCGAGCCGGTGACCGACGTCGTCCAGCACGCCGAGGACCTGGAGACCCGGGCCGCCGACCAGGAGGACGAGGCCGCCGAGGCCGCCGAGTCCGTCGCCATGGCCGAGATGGCCGAGGTGGTCGAGGCCGTCGAGCCGCGCCGGCCCGTGGGCCCCGCCGCCCCCGGTTACGACGACGCCGAGCGCGAGGCCGTCCTCAAGGTCATGCGCGAGCGCCGCGACATCCGCAACGGCTTCCGCGGCGACCCCATCCCGCACGAGGTGCTGTTGCGCGTCCTGGAGGCCGCCCACACCGCGCCCTCCGTCGGCCACTCGCAGCCCTGGGACTTCGTGGTCATCCGGTCCGCCGAGACCCGCCGCACCATGCACGAACTGGCCATGCGCCAGCGCGACGCGTACGCCAAGTCGCTGCCCAAGGGCCGGGCCAAGCAGTTCAAGGAACTGAAGATCGAGGCCATCCTCGACACCCCGGTCAACATCGTCGTCACCGCCGACCCGACGCGCGGCGGCCGGCACACCCTGGGCCGGCACACCCAGCCCCAGATGGCGCCGTACTCCTCCGCGCTCGCCGTCGAGAACCTCTGGCTCGCCGCCCGCGCCGAGGGCCTCGGCGTCGGCTGGGTCAGCTTCTTCGACGAGCGCGAGATGGTCCGCGCCCTCGGCCTCCCCGAGCACCTGGAGGTCGTCGCCTACCTGTGCGTGGGCTACGTCGACGAGTTCCCGGAGGAGCCCGAGCTGATGCAGGCGGGCTGGTCCAAGCGCCGCCCGCTGTCCTGGGTCGTGCACGAGGAGACGTACGGCCGCCGCGCGCTGCCCGGCGAGGACCCGCACGACCTGCTCGCCGAGACCGTCGCCGGAATCCGCCCGCTGGACGCCAAGGCGCTCGGCGAGGCGTGGGAGCGGCAGAAGCGCATGACCAAGCCGCCGGGCGCGCTCGGCATGCTGGAGATCATCTCCGCGCAGCTGGCGGGGCTGTCCCGGCAGTGCCCGCCGCCGATCCCCGAGCCCGCGGCCGTCGCGATCTTCGCGGGCGACCACGGTGTGCACGCCCAGGGCGTCACCCCGTGGCCGCAGGAGGTCACCGCCCAGATGGTGGCCAACTTCCTCGGCGGGGGAGCGGTGTGCAACGCGTTCGCCGCCCAGGTCGGCGCCGAGGTCTGCGTCATCGACGTGGGCGTGGCCACCGACCTGCCCGCGACGCCGGGGCTGCTGCCCCGCAAGGTCCGCGCGGGCACCTCCGACATGACGACCGGTCCCGCGATGACCCGCGAGGAGGCCAAGCAGGCCATCGAGGTCGGCATCGAGACGGCCCGCGACCTGGTGGCGGCCGGCAACAAGGCGCTGCTCACCGGCGAGATGGGCATCGCCAACACCACGGCGTCCGCGGCCCTGATCTCCGTGTTCACGGGCGCGGACCCGGCCGAGGTCACCGGCCGCGGCACCGGCATCAACGACGAGACCCTGGCCCGCAAGACCGAGGTCGTACGCCGTGCCCTCGAACTCCACCAGCCGGACCCGGCCGACCCGATCGGCGTCCTCGCGGCCGTCGGAGGCTTCGAACACGCGGCGATGGTCGGCCTGCTCCTCGGCGGCGCCTCGTTGCGGACGCCGGTGATCCTGGACGGCGTCAGCGCGGGAGCCGCGGCCCTCGTCGCCCGCGCGATCGCCCCCGAGGTCCTGGCGGCGTGCATCGCGGGCCACCGCAGCGCCGAGCCCGGCCATGTCGCCGCCCTCAACAAGCTCGGCCTGCGCCCCCTGGTCGACCTGGACCTCCGCCTCGGCGAGGGCACCGGCGCCCTGCTGGCCCTCCCGCTGGTCCAGAGCACGGCCCGAGCCATGCACGAGGTCGCCACGTTCGACTCGGCGGGGGTCACGGAGAAGTAGGCCCGAGGCCCTTCGCACGGGGGTGTGCGGACGGACATCGTCCCTCCGCACACCCCCGCACGCCCGCCGCCGGACCCACCCGCCCCGCATCACGCCGCCGCCCTCTAAAATCGCACGTCAGGGCAATCGCACCGCCAGAAGATGGAGCCGCACCCCATGGCCGACCACCCCGCCTACCCCGTAGGCCTCCGCCTGGCCGGCCGCCGCGTGGTCGTCCTCGGCGGCGGCCAGGTGGCCCAGCGCCGCCTCCCGGCCCTGATCGCGGCCGGCGCGGACGTCACCCTCGTCTCGCCCGAGGCCACCCCCTCCGTGGAGGCCATGGCGGACGCGGGCGAGATCACCTGGGAACGCCGGCCCTACGCGGAGGGCGACCTCGCCGACGCCTGGTACGCCCTCATCGCCACCAGCGACCTCGACGCCAACACCACCGCCTCCGCCGAAGCGGAACGCACCCGCGTCTGGTGCGTCCGCTCCGACGACGCCGACCGGGCCACCGCCTGGACCCCGGCGACCGGCCACAGCGAGGGCGTCACGGTGGCCGTCCTCACCACCGACGCCAAGGGCCGCGACCCCCGCCACACCGCCGCCGTCCGCGACGCCGTCGTGGCCGGACTGCGCGACGGCACGCTCGTCGCCCCCCACCACCGCACCCGCACCCCGGGCGTCGCCCTCGTCGGCGGCGGCCCCGGCGACCCCGACCTCATCACGGTCCGCGGGCGGCGCCTGCTCGCCGAGGCCGACGTCGTCGTCGCCGACCGGCTCGGCCCGCGCGACCTGCTCGCCGAACTCCCGCCGCACGTCGAGGTGATCGACGCCGCGAAGATCCCGTACGGCCGCTACATGGCCCAGGAGGCCATCAACAACGCGCTGATCGAGCACGCCAAGCAGGGCAAGTCGGTCGTACGGCTCAAGGGCGGCGACCCCTTCGTCTTCGGCCGGGGCATGGAGGAGGTCCAGGCCCTCGCGGACGCCGGCATCCCCTGCACGGTCGTCCCCGGCATCTCCAGCTCGATCTCCGTGCCCGGCGCGGCCGGCATCCCGGTCACCCACCGCGGTGTCGCCCATGAGTTCACCGTGGTCAGCGGCCATGTCGCCCCCGACGACGAGCGCTCCCTCGTCGACTGGCCGTCCCTGGCGAAGCTGACCGGCACCCTGGTGATCCTCATGGGCGTCGACAAGATCGGCCGGATCGCCGAGACCCTCGTCGCCCACGGCCGGTCCCCGGACACCCCGGTCGCCCTCGTCCAGGAGGGCACCACGGCCGCGCAGCGCCGCGTCGACGCGACCCTGGCGACCGTCGCCGAGACCGTGCGCACCGAGGACGTGAAGCCGCCGGCGGTCATCGTCGTCGGCGAGGTCGTCACCGTGGGCCCGCGCGTGGGGGAGCGTCCCACCGCGGGATGAGCCGCGGCCGACCACCGAGCCCCCGACCTCCCCCCACCACCCCGTACCGGACAAGGCAGTGCACCCCGTGGCCGAACTCATCACCGTCGACGACCCCGACGACCCCCGCCTGCACGACTACACGGACCTGACCGACGTCGAACTGCGCCGCAGGCGCGAACCGGCCGAGGGACTGTTCATCGCCGAGGGCGAGAAGGTCATCCGCCGGGCCGCGGACGCCGGTTACGCGATGCGCTCGATGCTGCTGTCCGCCAAGTGGGTCGACGTCATGCGGGACGTCATCGACGAACTCCCCGTCCCCGTCTACACGGTGACCCCCGAGCTCGCCGAGCGGGTCACCGGCTACCACGTGCACCGCGGCGCCCTCGCCTCCATGCGGCGCAAGCCGCTGCCCACGGCGGCCGAACTCCTCGGGCCCGCCCGCCGGGTGGTGGTCATGGAGGCCGTCAACGACCACACCAACATCGGCGCCATCTTCCGCTCCGCCGCCGCGCTCGGCATGGACGCCGTGCTGCTCTCCCCGGACTGCGCCGACCCGCTGTACCGCCGCAGCGTCAAGGTCTCCATGGGCGCCGTCTTCTCCGTGCCGTACGCCCGGCTCGACACCTGGCCCAAGGGACTGGAGGCGGTCCGCGAGGCCGGGTTCACGCTGCTCGCGCTCACCCCGGACGAGAAGGCCACGTCCCTCGACGAGGCCGCCGCGCACCGCATGGACCGGGTCGCGCTGATGCTCGGCGCCGAGGGCGACGGCCTGTCCACCAAGGCCCTGGTCGCCGCCGACGAATGGGTCCGCATCCCCATGTCCCACGGCGTCGACTCCCTCAACGTGGGAGCGGCCGCGGCGGTCGCCTTCTACGCGGCGACGACGGGCCGCCCGGCGCGGTGACGACAGGCCGCCCCTGCGGTGGTGATGACGGGCCGCCCCTGTGTGGCGACGGCGGGGCGCGCCTACGGTGGTGATGACGGCCCGCCCCTGAGGTGACGACGAGCCCTCCCGTCGCGGTGACGGTCCGTCGCCGTGGCGGCGCGTGCCGTCCCGCCCCTCGCTACTCCACGCTCGGCGGCGCCGAGTGCCGTCCGTGCCGGTCGGGTGCGGGAGTCGGATGTCCCAGGCCGTGTGCCGGGCCCTGACAGCCCTGGGCCAGGGCGATGCCGAGGGCGACCAGCAGGGTCACCACCACGAACACGAACAGCCGTTGCCGCAGGAGCCGGGGGTTGGCGGGCCGCCGCCCCGTGCCCGTCGTCCGCGGCCCCTGCCGCCCGGCACCACTGCGCGGCGCGGGCCTGCTCCCGCTCCCGCTGCTCGGCCGGGTGCCGCCGCGCGACACCGGAGTCGGCCGCGCCCCGCCGGAACGCGACGGGACACCGCCACCGGAGCGGCCCGAACCGCCTCGTGAGGACGGCGCGCCGCGCCCCGAACTCCCGCCCCGCGGCAGCGGGGTGGTGCCCGGCGCCGACTGGGTGCGCCGCAGGGTGCGCTGCTGCTCCGGGTAGGTGTCCGCGAGCCGTCCGGTGGGCCGGTCGGCCTCGGCGGAACGCGGCGCGGGCGGCCGTACGTCGGCCGGACCGTGTGCCTCGCGCGCCGCGATCTCCTTGAGCCGCAGCGACAGTTGCAGCGTGCTCGGCCGCTCCTCCGGGTCCTTCGCCAGACAGGCCCGCACCAGCGGGGCCAGCGCGTCCGGCACACCGTGCAGATGCGGCTCCTCGTGCACCACGCGGTACAGCATCACCTCGGAACTGCCGTGCCCGAAGGGCGAGTCGCCCGTCGACGCGTACGCCAGCGTCGCCCCGAGCGAGAAGACGTCCGTCGCCGGTGTGACCGCCGCGCCCCGCACCTGCTCGGGCGCGAGGAAGCCCGGCGAGCCGACCGCCGTACCGACGTGGGTGAGCGTGGACGCGCCGGTCGCCCAGGCGATGCCGAAGTCGATGATCCGCGGCCCCTTCGGGGACAGCAGGATGTTGGACGGCTTCAGGTCCCGGTGCACCACACCCGCCTCGTGCACCGCGACGAGCCCCTCCGAGAGGGCGGCACCCACGGCCGCCGCCTCCGCGGCGCCCAGCGGCCCCTCGTCGGCGACCTTGTCGTGGAGCGACGGTCCGGGCACGTACTGGGTGGCGAACCACGGCCGGTCGGCGTCGAGATCGGCCGCCACGAGGCGGGCCGTGCACCCGCCCCTGATCCGCCGGGCCGCCGACACCTCGCGCGCGAACCGCGAGCGGAACTCCTGGTCCTCCGCCAGATCGGGCCGGATCACCTTGAGCGCGACGCGCTGCCCCTTCTTGTCGGAGCCCAGATAGACGACGCCCATCCCGCCCGCGCCGAGCCGTCTGTGAAGCCTGAACGAGCCGACGACGCGCGGGTCCTCGCGCCTCAGGCGCATCATCGCCATGTTCATCCCCGCTGCCCGGTCCGTGTGACGTGCCACAGCTTACGTTTCCACAGCCGCCCGCGCGCAGAGGCCGCGCCCTCTCGAACCGATCGTTTGTCAGCTGCGCGCGTAAGAGATGAGACGTGGTCAAGAAGCCGCGGAAAACGGTGTCCTTGGCCGCGCCACACGCTCAACCGTCCGACACGGAAGGGGGATTGGCCGACCGCGGGGTGACGGCCGGTGGGTGGTCGCGGCCCGTGGACGACCGCCGCGGACACCCGCCGTCCAGGCCCTCCGGACGGCCCGCCGGGGGAGGCCGACGGCGTCCGGAGAGGTGGTTGAAGTGATCGAAGTCACCCGGTGGCGGCCTCTTTCCCCCAGCCCGGGACAGCACGGACATGACCGGACACTCAGGACACCCCCTCAGGGAAGACCCCGAGACACCGGCCCATGTCTCCACCCAGGGGAGTACAGCGCTCTCCATGGCTCATCCTCCGGGAGGCCCGCGATTCGATACGAGGGCATGACGTCCGTCCCGCCCCGCGAGCCTAGATTTGAGGTCAAGCGGCGGGTGCAGCACTCGTCCCCCGAGGTCAGACACCCGCCGCTGCCAAGGACAACAGCACGACAACGGCACGAACACGCAGACGGTCGGGAGAGGGACCATGGCCCAGACGGCACCGCGGACACTGCTCCGCACACACGGACGCACCGCGTTCCGCACCCGTCGCACGGGCCGCCGCCACCCCCTGGTGGCGACGCTCATGGCCCTTCCCCTGGCGGCCCTGCTCCTCCTCGTCTTCGACGGCTGGGAGACAGTGGCCACACAGGCGTCGTCCGTGGGTGTGATGCTGGGGCGCTGAGCGGCGACCCCAGGCCCGGAAGAGCGGTCCGGGTGGGGACATCCATCCATGAAACCCCGTGGGGACGGGGGTGCGGCGGACGGCACAGATGCCGGCGCAGCTGGGGAGCTGCGCCGGCATTGCTCTGTGCCCGCGTCCTGGGCGAGGCTCCGCGTACGCCCTCCAGCCGCCGCACCGACCCGGGACGGGAGTCCAGTGACCGCAGACATACTCCCGTGGCTGACCGCCCGCGCCGGCGCCGCGGCCCATCCCGCCGGGACCCCCTGCGCGTGCGGCGCCGCCGTCACCCTCGCCGACCGCCCCGACGCCACCGTCGTCCGGCACGCGGCCACCGTCGCCAAGGCCCACGCCCCCGGCACCGACCCCGTCGGCCTGGCCCTGCGGCTCGGTGTCGCGGCCCGCCTCCCGGACGTCCTGCTCGCCCCCCTCTCCACCACCCCGGCCGAGGCGCACGACCGGCTCGTCACGTTCTGGCCCCACGGCGCACCCGTGGACCCGGACGACCCGGACGCCGCCCCCTGGGAAGCCGCCGCGACCCTGCTCGCCCGCCTCCACCGCACCCCGCCGCCCATCGGCCTGCCCCCGATGCGCGGCCCCCGCAAGGCGGCCCGCGCGCTCACCCGGCTGCGCACCGCCCTCACCGCCACGGGCACCGGCGCGAGCGACGCGGCCCCGGTCCTCGACGCCTGGGCCGGCCTGCCCGCCTGGGCCCGCGCCGAGGCACCCATGCCCGGGCCCGCCGCCCTCTGCCACGGCGACCTGCACCTCGGCCAGCTCGTCCGGCACCCCGCACCCGACGGACCCTGGCGGCTCATCGACGTCGACGACCTCGGCACCGGCGTCCCCGCCTGGGACCTCGCCCGCCCCGCCGCCTGGTTCGCCTGCGGCCTCCTCCCGCCCGACGAGTGGTCCCGCTTCCTGGACGCCTACCGCGCCGCGGGCGGCACCGCCGTGCCCGGCACCGCGGACCCCTGGCCCGCGCTGGACGTGCCCGCGCGCGCCCTCACCGTGCAGACCGCGGCCCTCGCACTCACCAAGGCGCTCACCGCGCGGCGCCCGCTGGACGAGGTCGAGCGGGCCGTGGTCGACGCCTGTGCCCGAATGGCCCGCCGACCACCGGAGTCGGCGGAGGAATTCCCGACGTAGGGTGCAACCGACCCCGGCCGGACGGAGTCTGTCCAGGGGAACCACCAAGCAGGAGCGAACGGCGAGGAGTTGAGCCGAGCATGCAGTGTCCGAAGTGTCATGCGCCGATGCACACCTACAACCGCAACGGCGTCCAGATCGAGCAGTGCAGCGGCTGCCGGGGCATCTTCCTGGACTACGGGGAGCTGGAGGCGCTGACCCGCCTGGAGTCGCAGTGGTCGCAGCCGGCCCCGCCGCCCCCGCCCGCCCCGCAGGCGTACCCGGCCCCCTCCGCCCCCGTCTGGGGCGCCCCGCACGGCGGCGGTCACGGGGGGCACCACGGCGGCCACCACCGCCACAAGAGCTTCGGCCACATGCTGTTCTCCAGCTGAGCCCACGACGAAGCCCCCGGCCGCAGGGCCGGGGGCTTCCGTGTGTGGACGATACTGGGATTGAACCAGTGACCTCTTCCGTGTCAGGGAAGCGCTCTCCCGCTGAGCTAATCGTCCTCAGGACCGCGACCCGGGGGCCACGGACGGTGCGTGCGCGATACTGGGATTGAACCAGTGACCTCTTCCGTGTCAGGGAAGCGCTCTCCCGCTGAGCTAATCGCGCGGGGATCCTCGCGGGCCAAGGCCCTTGCGGACCAGTGGACGATACTGGGATTGAACCAGTGACCTCTTCCGTGTCAGGGAAGCGCTCTCCCGCTGAGCTAATCGTCCTTGGAGGTGGAGACGGGATTTGAACCCGTGTAGACGGCTTTGCAGGCCGTTGCCTCGCCTCTCGGCCACTCCA
Organism: Streptomyces sp. NPDC026672; assembly: GCF_040638185.1. NCBI lineage: Bacteria > Bacillati > Actinomycetota > Actinomycetes > Kitasatosporales > Streptomycetaceae > Streptomyces > Streptomyces sp. NPDC026672. The sequence goes on along the minus strand of NZ_JBEZXS010000005.1, from coordinate 167,575 downwards.
CCAGGAGTGTAGGGGATCGGGAGAACCCCCACTTCCTACGAGCGGACGACGAGGCTCGAACTCGCGACCTCAACCTTGGCAAGGTTGCGCTCTACCAACTGAGCTACGTCCGCCTGTCGGTTCGGTCGGCTTGCGCGTCCCGGCGACGTGTTGAACTCTAGCGGATTCCCCGGCGAGCACAAAAACGCGTTTACGCAGCGTGCTGCGCCGTGCCCACCGGACGACGTGGTCAGGGCACCCGCGGGACACGCCCGGGCCACCCCGGGGACACCCCGACCTAGACTCGACCGCGTGCACCGGCTCCCTCCCCTCGCCCGCTTCGGCGACCGCGTCGCCACCGGTCTGCTCGACGTCACCGACGACCCCGCCGCCCTGGAGTCCAGCGGATTCTGGTCCGTCTGCGCCGACTTCGAGGGCCGGCTGACCTGCGCCCGCTTCGCGGACGTACGCGAGGAGCCGGTACCCGCGCCGGTGCCGGGACGCTGGCGGGGACCCGCCACGGGCGACTGGACGTCGTCCCTCGACCACGACGCGTACACCGCCGGCGTACGCAGCGTGCGCGAACGCATCGCGACCGGCGAGGTCTACCAGGCCAACCTCTGCCGGGTGCTCTCGGCGCCCGTCGGACCGGACGCCGACGTCGACGCCCTCACCTCCCTGCTGGCCCGCGGCAACCCGGCGCCGTACGCCGGAACGATCCGTCTGCCCGCGCACGGCGTCGAGACGGCCACCGCCTCACCCGAACTCTTCCTGCGCCGCACCGGCCGCACCGTCGAGTCCGGCCCCATCAAGGGCACCGGCCGCACCGAGGCCGACCTGCTCGACAAGGACCACGCCGAGAACGTCATGATCGTGGACCTCGTCCGCAACGACCTCGGCCGCGTCTGCGCCACCGGCAGCGTCACCGTCCCCGACCTGTGCGTCGTCGAGAAGCACCCCGGACTCGTCCACCTCGTGTCCACCGTCCGCGGCGAACTGCGCGAGGACGCGGGCTGGCCCGAACTGCTCGCCGCCGCCTTCCCGCCCGGCTCGGTCACCGGAGCGCCCAAGTCCAGCGCCCTGCGCATCATCCGCGACCTGGAGACGGCACCCCGCGGCCCGTACTGCGGCGGCATCGGCTGGGTCGACGCCGACCGCGGCACCGGCGAGCTGGCCGTCGGCATCCGCACCTTCTGGGTCGACCGCGCCGCGGGTGCCCTGCGCTTCGGCACCGGCGCCGGCATCACCTGGGGCTCCGACCCCGAACGGGAGTGGCGGGAGACCGAACTGAAGGCGTCCCGGCTGCTCGCGGTAGCGTCGGGCACGTACGACGCGAGCGGAGGGACTCACCCATGAGGATCTGGCTGGACGGCGGGCTGCAGGACGTGGAGTCCGCCCGTGTCTCCGTCTTCGACCACGGACTGACCGTGGGCGACGGCATCTTCGAGACCGTGAAGGCGACCGACGGCAGGACGTTCGCGCTCACCCGGCACCTCGACCGGCTGACCCGCTCGGCCCGCGGGCTCGGCCTGCCCGACCCCGACCACGACGAGGTCCGCCGCGCCTGCGCCGCCGTCCTCGACGCCAACCCGATGCCGCTCGGCCGGCTGCGCATCACCTACACCGGCGGCCACGGCCCCCTCGGCTCCGACCGCGGCGACCGCGGCCCGACCCTCGTCGTCGCCCTCGGCGAGACCGCCCGGCGCCCCGACACCACCGCCGTGATCACCGTCCCCTGGACCCGCAACGAGCGCGGCGCCCTCACCGGCCTGAAGACCACCTCGTACGCCGAGAACGTCGTCGCCCTCGCCCGCGCCCACCGGCAGGGCGCCTCCGAGGCCCTGTTCGCCAACACGGTCGGACAGCTCTGCGAGGGCACAGGCTCCAACGTCTTCGTCGTCCTCGACGGCGAGATCCACACCCCGCCCGTCGCCTCCGGCTGCCTCGCCGGCATCACCCGCGCCCTCACCGTCGAGTGGACCGGCGCCACCGAGACCGACCTGCCCCTGGACGTCCTGGACCGCGCCGACGAGGTCTTCCTCACCTCCACCCTGCGCGACGTCCAGGCCGTGCACCGCGTCGACGACCGCGAACTGCCGGGCGCCCCGGGCCCGGTGACCGCCAAGGCCATGCGGATCTTCGACGAGCGCTCCGGGGACGACCTCGACCCCTGAGCAGCGGGCCGCCCGGAAATGAGCTGACGACGGGCGCCGCGACGGGTAGAACACCGGTGATGACCACCACCCTGCGGCCCACCGAGCCGCTCCAGCACGCCGCCGACGGGGCGTTGTCGCGCCACTACCAGGTGTGCGTGAACAGCCGGCCCGTCGGCGAGGTCCGCCTCGCCACCCACTCCGTCTTCGGGCCCGCCGTCGCCACGATCGGCTCCCTGCGCATCGAGGAACCGGACCGCGGGCGCGGCCGGGGAGCCGTCGCCGCCCTCGCCGCCGAGGAGGTGGTCCGCGGCTGGGGCTGCACCCGCGTCGAGATCACCGTGCCCGCCGAGTCGGCCCCGGCGCTGCGCCTGGCCCGGTCCCTCGGCTACGTCCACCGCAACCGCGGCATGGAGAAACCGCTCGGCACCACCGCCCCTGCGCTCCCCGAGGGCAGCCGGGGCCGGCCCATGACCGAGGCCGAGTACACGGAATGGCACGCCCGGGGGCTCGTGGACTACGCGCGCAGCTGGGTCCAGCGGGGCGTGCCCGAGGAACAGGCGCGGGAGAAGTCCGAGCGGGACCACGCCCGGCTGCTGCCCCGGGGCATGGCCACCGAGGGCATGCGCTTCAGCGTCCTGGAGCACGAGGGCACCCCGGTCGGCACGCTGTGGGTGGCGCTCGCGGACAAGGCGTTCGTGTACGACGTCGAGGCCGACGCCCGCTTCCGCGGCCGGGGCCACGGCCGCTCGCTGATGCTGCTCGCCGAGGCCCAGGCGATCGCCGCGGGCAGGGACACCCTCGGCCTCAACGTCTTCGCGGGCAACACCCCGGCCGAGCGCCTCTACGACTCCCTCGGCTACGCGCCCGTGCTGTACGCGATGTACAAGAACCTGCTCTGAGGTCAGCCCCGTTCGGCCAGCAGCCGGTCCGCGATCTCCTCGACGCGCTCGCGCAGCCCTTCCTGGCTCTTGCCGCCGTCGAGGCGCTCGCCGCCGATGACGTACGTCGGGGTGCCCGTGACGCCGATCGCCTTCCCCTCGGCCTGGTCGGCGTCGACCACCAGGATGTGCCGCCCGTCGATCAGCGCGGTGTCGAACTCCTCGGCGTCGAGGCCGAGTTCCCCGGCCACCTCGACGAGGAAGGGCTCCCCGCGGCGGTCCAGCTCCTCGACCCGGCCGAGCACGGCCTCGACGTACTCCCAGCCCCGCCCCTGCTCCAGCGCCTCCTCGGCGGCCTGCGCGGCGGCGAAGGCGTGCCCGTGCTTCTCCAGCGGGAAGTGCCGCAGCCGCAGCTCCAGCCGGTCGCCGTAGCGGGCCCGCAGGGCGCGCAGGTCGTCCAGTGCGGTGCGGCAGTCCGGGCACTGGAGTTCGCACCACACGTCCAGGACAGGGACGGGTGCGGCGGGGGAGGAGTGGCCGGGTGCGGTGGGGGAGGAGTGGCCGGGTGCGGCGGGGGAGGAGCGGCCGGGTGCGGCGGGGGAGGAGTCGTTCATGGTCCACAGTCTTCCAGGCCGGCGGGCGGCGACCCAATCGACCGCACTCCGCCGACGGACGCCGGGCACCGGGTGTGCGCCCGTGACCGGCACCTGGGGAGGAGGCGACCCGGAGATGTCCCTGATGTCGGGTCCGGGCATGGCACGGCGGGACGGGGGCGGTGCACGATGGAAGGGACGCGGCGCGTCATGAGGTGCCGCGCGCCCCGACCGCCCGAGCCCGCCTGGAGGACCGGATGATTGCCGAGACCGTCTGTTCCGCCGTGTCCGCGGCCGGCCTGGGCGTGGCCGCCGTCACGGCCTACCGCAAGCGTTTCCTCGCGGCCGCTCGCATCGCGGCCTACTCGCTGGTGCCGATCGGCCTGGTGATGACCGGTGTCGTCGGCTGGCTCGCCGACACCGCCTTCAGCCCGACCGCCTGGGCCGGTTTCGGTGTGCTCGGCGTGGCCTGGGCCCTGTTCGCGACCACCCGCGCCGTCGAACGCCGACGCGGCGGCACCCGTGCCGAGCGCAAGGCGGCCCGTGCCGAGCGGCGGGGCGACACCGTGGCGCCCGCCGCCTCGGCACCCGCCCTCGGTCCTGCGACGCGTCCGGCCGCCCGGCCCGCCGCGCCCCGCGCCGCCGGTGGGACCGGTGCGGCCGGTGCGACCGGTGCGGCCGGCCCGACGGACGACTTCAGCGACATCGAGGCCATCCTCAAGAAGCACGGCATATGACCTCACCTGGGGCGTAGCACCGGCCGCGCCCCGGGCCGGTCGCCCGGCGCACCGGAGTGACAGGGTTCGTCCCCGCGCCGGGCGGAAGTGTTCACCGCCCGGAACGAATCGAACCGGACAGAACGGAATTCAGTGAACTCCCGCCTATTTCGGGCGTGTTGATCGCGGACAGGGTGTCCGCTGGGTCATCATCGCCGCGAGATGCTGGACACGGAACAGAGCGAGGCCGCGCCGCCGAAGGACGAGCCGCGCGGGTGCCTCTTCGCCCTTTCCCAGCCACCGCTGATGATCTTCCTTGCGGTGATCGGGTGTCTGCTCCTCATGGCTGCGCTGCACGATCTGCTGTTGCTGTGAGCCGTACACGTCAGTCCCGGCGCCACCCGCCGGGCTGACGTCGGCATCAAAAGGGCGTCGCGAAGCGGGCCGGGTGATCAGCCCGCCGCCTCCTTGCGCCTCGCCCGGTACGCCGCCACGTGCAGCCGGTTCCCGCAGGTACGGCTGTCGCAGTAGCGGCGCGAACGGTTGCGGGAGAGATCCACGAAGGCCCGCCGGCAGTCCGGGGCCTCACAGCGCCGCAGCCGCTCCTGCTCGCCCGCGACCACGAAGAACGCCAGCGCCATCCCGCAGTCGGCGGCCAGGTGGTCGGCCACCGAGGCGCCGGGCGCGAAGTAGTGCACGTGCCAGTCGTAGCCGTCGTGGTCCGTGAGCTGGGGCGTCGTGCCCGCCGCGGCCACCAGCTCGTTGATCATCGCGGCCGCCTTCCGGGGGTCCTCTGCGGCGAAGATCCCCGCGAACCGCGCCCGGATCCTGCGCACCGCCGACAGATCGAAGTCCGACAGCAGCCCCACGTCGGAGATGTCGTGCGTTCGTACGAAATCCGTGAGGGCCACCACGTCCGACAGCCCGTCCGCCGCCGCCTCGTGCTCCGGCGCGGTGTTCACCAGATCCACCACGGTGTCGAGCGCGCACCGGGTGTCGTGGGTGATCAGCACGTTTCGCTCCCTGGGCTGGGGGTCGGGCAGGCGCCCGCCGATGCTGGCCGATGGTAATGGCTGGACCGCCGGTAGAACGGTTTTGCGAGAACCTTCGGTTCCCCACTGCCCCCTGCGGCCCGCGCCGGGTGCCCGTACGCACACCGACGCCGCCGCCGTGAGAACTCACGGTGACGGCGTCGGCGATGCCGTATGCGGTTGTCGTGGCCCGAGCCGTCTCCCCGAGTGGACGGCGTCGGGCGGTCTGTGGGGGCGGCCTAGCTCTCCGCCAGGATGTGGGAGAGCTCCTGATCCAGATCGAAGTGCCGGTGCTCCGTGCCGGGCGGCACGGCGGCGTCGGTCCGCTTCAGGAAGGACTCCAGGGCCCGCGCCGGGGCCTCGAGCAGGGCCTCACCCTCCGGAGAGCTCAGGGCGATGCACACGACGCCCTGACCGTGACTGCGGGAGGGCCAGACGCGGACGTCGCCGGTACCGGTGGGCCGGTGCAGGCCCTCGGCGAGGAGGTCGCGGGCGAACACCCACTCGACGGTCTCCTCGGCTCCGGTGTGGAAGGTGGCGTGCACGGCGTAGGGGTCGGCCGTGTCGTACCGCAGGCCCGCGGGGACGGGCAGGGAGGACTCGCTCGACACAACGAGGCGCAGGTGCAGCTCGCAGCTGACCGTGGTGTTCATAAGCGCCAGGGCCTTTCGCTCAGTGTGCGCTCGGGGATTCGCACGTCGGCGAAATCGACATGCCACCTACGGTGCCGTTGTAAACCCCTCTGAGTGTTTTGCGTGTCTTTACGTAACTCTTCCGGCCGAGATCCCTTACGAGAGGTACGACCATTCCGGTGACCGGTTTCACTCGGGTAGGGTTTGGTCGTATGAATACGGGGAGTGACGGGCAGAGCGAGACCACCGTGGCCTCGCAAGGCGCGGACGAGGACGAGGACGGCGCGCGGGACGAGCGGGGACTCGGATCGAGGGCGCCGGACTTCATCAAGGCGCGCCGGGCGCTGCACGTGAGCTGGCAGGTCGGCGTCTTCGTCGTCGGCCTCGCGGTCGTGGCCGCCGGCGTCGTCATGCTGCCCCTGCCCGGACCGGGCTGGGTCGTGATCTTCGGCGGCATGGCGATCTGGGCGACCGAGTTCGTCTGGGCCCAGCTCGTGCTGCGCTGGACGAAACGCAAGGTCACGGAGGCCGCCCAGCGCGCCCTCGACCCCAAGGTCCGCCGCCGCAACATCACCCTGACCGTGATCGGCCTGGTCGTCATCGGCGTCCTGCTCGGGATCTACCTCTGGAAGTTCGGCGTGGTCATGCCCTGGAAGATCGAGGACCAGTGACGCCGGACGGGCGCGGGCGTCCTTCCGCGGTGGTCGGGGGCAACCCCTGACATGGGGTAATGTTCTCCGTGCGCCCGGGCGATTAGCTCAGTGGGAGAGCGCTTCGTTCACACCGAAGAGGTCACTGGTTCGAGCCCAGTATCGCCCACCCGGACACGGCGGCCCGTCTGCGACCAGCGGACGGGCCGCCGTCGTGTTCCCGCTCGCCGGGCATGCCGCCGCCGGAGTCCCGTCACCCAAGGTGACCATCGTCCGGGAGTCCGGCCGCCCGCTCCGAGCGCACCGACGCGAACGCCGAGAAGAATCGGCCGCCGGACTTCCGGGGAAACGCCGCACCTTTTCGGGAATGCCCGCGTAATTCTCCGGAAGAACGACCGCAGGCATATTCCAGCCGCCCTCAAGTCCGCCGCGCACACAGGAAATCTGAGGCCGGATCACTTCCGAGAGGACGTCACCGGCCCCTGCGCGCGGGCGGCTCGGGGGAGCGCCGTCGCACGGGCGGCGGCGCTCGTAAGGGGAGTGTGGTCCACGTCACCAGACGCGGCATGAGTACGCGTACTCAGATCATCCGCCGCCCGGCACCCCCGGGGCAGACTCCGCCCATGGACTGGACCCACTACCGCTTCCGCAGCCTGTGGCACCTGCCCGTGCCGCCCGCCGTCGTGTACCCGGTCCTCGAACGCGCCGAGGACTACCCCCGCTGGTGGCCCCAGGTGCGTTCGGTGACCCGGCTCGACGACACCACCGGCGTCGTCACCGTCCGCTCCCTGCTGCCCTACTCCCTGACCTTCACCGTGCGCGAGTCCCGCCACGACCCGGCCGCGGGCGTCCTGGAGGTCGTCGTGAGCGGGGACATCGCCGGCTGGGCCCGCTGGACGCTCACCGCCGAGGGCCCCGGCACCCTCGCCCGCTACGACCAGGTCGTGGACGTGGACAAGCCCCTCCTGAGGAGGCTGGCCGTACCCGGACGCCCCCTCTTCCAGGCCAACCACCGGCTGATGATGCGCGCCGGGCGGCGCGGACTGCTCGCACACCTCGAAGCGGTTTGAACCCAGCCCGCCCGGACCTGTATTGTTCAACCCGTTGCCGGGCGATTAGCTCAGTGGGAGAGCGCTTCGTTCACACCGAAGAGGTCACTGGTTCGAACCCAGTATCGCCCACCCGGAAACAACGGCCCGTCCGCGACCAGCGGACGGGCCGTTGTCGTGCCGGGCGGCCGTCCGGGCTCAGGCCGCGGCCGGCAGGTCCGGCCGAAGCGGCCAGTCCTGGTTCACCGACTCCTCCGAACCACTGCGTGCGAACCATGCCTGGAGGCCGCGGGCCTGGGCCGCTTGCCAGGTGGTCTGCAGGGTGTGCAGCTCGGCGGGGGAGAGGCGTTCGAGGCGGGAGGCGAAGCGGCGCCCGAGGGCCCGTACGACCTCCAGCGCGGCCAGCGCGTCCGCGCCCGCGTCGTGCGCGCCGTCCAGCACCACGCCGTAGTGCGCGCACAGGTCCGTCAGCGTGCGACGGCCCTTGCGGTAGCGGTCCAGATGTTTGTCCAGGACCCGCGGGTCGAGCACCAGCAGCGGTGCCGACTCGAACCAGCGGTCGAGCGACGAGGCGCGATGGCGGCGCAACTCGCGGTCCAGGAGCGTCAGATCGAAGGGAGCGTTCATCACCACGAGAGGGCGGTGCACGGCCGCGTGCTCGGCCAGCTGCTCCGCTATCTCGTACATCACCGGCGCCGGCCAACGGCCGTTGCGCTGAAGGTGTTCCTCGGTCAGCCCGTGCACCGCCGTCGCCGCCTCCGGCACCGGCACACCCGGGTCGATCAGCCAGCGGGACACCCGGGGCCGGGTGCCCGGGGCGTCCTGGACGACAACGGCGGCCGACACGATCCGGTCGGTCTCGACGTCCACGCCCGTGGTCTCCGTGTCGAAGGCGGCCAGTGGCCCCTCGTACCAGCACGTCATGCCTACACAACTCCTCGTTCACCCACGGCAGCTGACGTCCCGTCTTCTGCCTGTTTGGTGATACCCGGGCTGTTTGCGCCGTACGCAGCGAGGACACAACAGGAGTACGGGTCTTTGCAGTTCAGCGGGTCCGTGCGGGGATTCACTCAGGCGTGGAAGGCTGTTGGTCATGGCGATAGCGCAGCCCGAGCGGGGCGGGCTGCTGCCCGAACGCACGGGCCCCCATCGCGGCACACTCGCCACCACCGCCTGCATGGAGACATTGCAGGTGGGTTATCTGCACGCGGTCGCCGCGGCCGCGGGCTGCTCGCTGTCCCAGCCGTTCCCGGACAACGGCATCGACTGGCACGTCAGTCATGGTTCGCCCGGACACACGGTCGACGACGAGGTCACCATCAAGGTGCAGCTCAAGTGCACCTACCAGATCGCCCCCAACCCGCCCGCCCGTCTCCCGCCACCACCCTCAACGGAGAGGGCTGCGCCCCCGCCCCCGAAATTGGGCCGCTCCTTCTCCTTCACCCTCGACAACGACCACCTGCGCAAGCTCGCCCGCACCCCGGTCTCGGTGCACAAGATCCTCGTCGTCATGCTCGTGCCCAGGTCCCAGGACGACTGGCTGCGCGCCAGCCACGACCGCCTCGACCTGCGGCACTGCTGCTACTGGGTCAACCTGGCCGGACACCCCATCACCGGCCGGCACCGGACCACCGTGCGGATACCGACCTCGCGCATCTTCGACGACCGGGCCCTCTGCGAGATCATGACGCGGGTCGGTACGGGAGGCAGACCATGAGGCACCGTCCGTACGACGAGTCCCTGCGGGACGTCAAACCGCACCCCACCGACCAGGGCGTGCAGGGCGTGCAGGGGGTACCGGGCGTGCACGGCGTCCACTGGAACCGTCCCCCCGACCCCGCCGACGTCGACCCGGCCGTGCTCAGCGCCCTGCTGCACCGGCACGGCTGGCAGCGCCGCGGCGGCGCCCCCGGCCGCTACGGCCGCTGGACCCCACCCGGGCCGGGCGGCGCCGGGACCAGTCTGCTGGTGCCCGAGAGCCGTGCCTTCCCCGACAGCGACGACCTGCTCGGCGAGGCCGTCGTCGCGCTCACCCGCAGCGGCACGCCCTCAGCCCGGGAGATCCTGGTCGCCCTCGCCGTCCCCAGCGACGAGATCCACTGGTGGCGCGACGTGCCGAGCGGGCCCGCCGACGCCGCCTCCTGGACCGTCGGGGAACACCTGCGCACCGCCGCCCGCCAGACCCTGCTCGCCGGCGCCCTCGCCACCCGCGCGCGGGCCGGCTACTACGGCGCGCGGCACCGCCGCTCCGCCGCCGCGGCCCTGGACAACGTCCTCGTCGGCTTCCCCGCCGACGGCCGCGGCCTCACCGCGTTCGTGCCCGTCGGCACCGGGCGCCCCCTCTCCGTACGCCTGCACCACGCGCTGCACGCCACCCGCGAGGCCATCGACTACCAGCGCGCCACCGGCGGCATGGACGCCTTCGACGGCGCCGTCGAGGCGGGGGTCAGCCGGGAGCTCACCGACGCCCTGGTGACCCTGGTGCGCGGCACCGAGGGCGCCCGCATCGCCGTCGAGTGGTCGCCCGCCGCCGGTGTCCCCGAGGGCTGCTCCGCCACCGCCGAACCCGTCGAGTTCTCGCCCGGCGACCTGCCCGCGCTGCGCGCGGCGGGCGCCCGCTATCTGCGCGACGAACCGTCGGTGCCGGTCCGGGTCACCGGCGTCGTGGAACGCATGCGCCGCTCGGGACCGCGCGGCGAGGGCTCCGTACGGCTGCGCGTCATCGCGGGCGCCGAGGTGCCGCACGTCCGGGTGACCCTGGACGAGGAGGCGTACCGGATCGCCGGGCACGCGCACCTCGTCGGACTGCCGGTGCGGGTGCACGGGCGGCTGGAGAGCCGGGGCGGCTTCCGCCGGCTGACCGGCGCCTCCGGTGTCGCCCCGGTACAGGTGGACGAGGCCGAGCGGGACCGGCTGATGAAGTCGCTCCAGGAGAACCTGGACTTCTTCGAGGAGGCGTGCAGCGGGGACGACTGCGACTGAGCGGGGACCGAGGGTAACCGTTTCGCGGTCGGGGCGTCCGGGTCGGTACGATCCCGTATGCGCGCGCTCCTGGTACGGCGCCCGCATTCGTCTTCAGTCAGGAGAGACCGGTGTCAGACGTCCGTGTGATCATCCAACGCGATTCCGAGCGGGAAGAGCGCACGGTGACGACGGGCACCACGGCCGCGGAGCTCTTCGCCGGCGAGCGCTCGATCATCGCCGCGCGCGTGGGCTCCCAGCTGAAGGACCTGGCGTACGAGGTCGAGGACGGCGAGACCGTCGAGGGTGTCGACATCACCTCCGAGGACGGTCTGGCCATCCTGCGCCACTCCACCGCGCACGTGATGGCCCAGGCCGTGCAGGAGATCTTCCCCGAGGCCAAGCTGGGCATCGGCCCGCCGGTCAAGGACGGCTTCTACTACGACTTCGACGTCGAGAAGCCGTTCACGCCCGAGGACCTCAAGGCCGTCGAGAAGAAGATGCAGGAGATCCAGAAGCGCGGCCAGCGGTTCTCCCGCCGTGTGGTCACCGACGAGGCCGCCCGCGAGGAACTGGCCGACGAGCCGTACAAGCTGGAGCTGATCGGCCTCAAGGGCTCGGCCTCCAGCGACGACGGCGCGGACGTCGAGGTCGGCGCCGGCGAGCTGACGATCTACGACAACCTGGACGCCAAGACCGGCGAGCTGTGCTGGAAGGACCTCTGCCGCGGTCCCCACCTGCCCTCCACCCGGCTCATCCCGGCGTTCAAGCTGATGCGCAACGCGGCCGCCTACTGGCGCGGCAGCGAGAAGAATCCGATGCTCCAGCGCATCTACGGCACCGCCTGGCCCTCCAAGGACGAGCTCAAGGCGTACCTCGACTTCCTCGCCGAGGCCGAGAAGCGCGACCACCGCAAGCTCGGCAGCGAGCTCGACCTGTTCTCCATCCCGGAGCAGATCGGCTCCGGCCTCGCGGTCTTCCACCCCAAGGGCGGCATCGTCCGCCGGGTGATGGAGGACTACTCGCGCCGCCGGCACGAGGAGGAGGGCTACGAGTTCGTCTACACCCCGCACGCCACCAAGGGGAAGCTCTTCGAGACCTCGGGCCACCTGGACTGGTACGCCGACGGCATGTACCCGCCCATGCAGCTCGACGAGGGCGTGGACTACTACCTCAAGCCCATGAACTGCCCGATGCACAACCTGATCTTCGACGCGCGCGGCCGGTCGTACCGTGAACTGCCGCTGCGCCTCTTCGAGTTCGGGACCGTGTACCGGTACGAGAAGTCGGGCGTCGTGCACGGGCTGACCCGCGCGCGGGGCTTCACCCAGGACGACGCGCACATCTACTGCACCCGCGAGCAGATGTCGGAGGAGCTCGACAAGACGCTCACCTTCGTCCTCGGCCTGCTGCGCGACTACGGTCTGACCGACTTCTACCTGGAGCTGTCCACCAAGGACCCGGAGAAGTTCGTCGGCTCCGACGAGGTCTGGGAGGAGGCGACCGAGACGCTGCGCCAGGTGGCCGAGAAGCAGGGCCTGCCGCTCGTGCCCGACCCGGGCGGCGCCGCCTTCTACGGGCCGAAGATCTCCGTCCAGACCAAGGACGCCATCGGCCGCACCTGGCAGATGTCGACCATCCAGCTCGACTTCAACCTGCCGGAGCGCTTCGACCTGGAGTACACCGGCCCCGACGGCTCCAAGCAGCGTCCGGTCATGATCCACCGCGCGCTGTTCGGCTCCATCGAGCGGTTCTTCGCGGTGCTCCTGGAGCACTACGCGGGCGCGTTCCCGGCGTGGCTGGCCCCGGTCCAGGCGGTCGGCATCCCGATCGGTGACGGGCACGTCGAGTACCTGGAGAAGTTCGCCACGGCGGCCCGGAAGCAGGGGCTGCGCGTCGAGGTGGACTCCTCCTCGGACCGGATGCAGAAGAAGATCCGCACCGCGCAGAAGCAGAAGGTCCCATTCATGATCATCGTCGGTGACGAGGACATGAACGCGGGCACGGTGTCGTTCCGCTACCGCGACGGCTCGCAGGAGAACGGCATCCCGTTCGACGACGCCATCGCCAAGATCGCCCAGGTCGTGGCGGACCGGGTCCAGGTCTGACCCGGCGCCCCGCGCACCGCACGAGAGGCCCCCGGCCGGCTCAGGCCGCCGGGGGCCTCTCGTCGTCCTCGCGGGCGAAGACCTGGAGGAGCCAGGAGGAGAACGAGCCGGTGACCGCGCCCAGCAGGGCCAGGCCGCAGGCCATCACCAGGACCGCGATCGCCCGGCCGAACGTGGTCACCGGCACGACGTCGCCGTAGCCCACCGTGGACAGCGTCGCGCAGGCCCACCACACGGCGTCCCCGAAGGTCCGCATCTCCGAGCCGGGCGCGTTGCGTTCCTGCTGGTAGACCGCGAGCGCGCCGGTGAAGCCGAGCAGCACCGCGGACAGGCCCGCGTAGGCGATCACCCGTGCGTGCAGGGTGAGCCGGGGCAGTCCGCGGCGGCGCTGGAGCGACTCGTAGATCCGCACGATCCGCAGCGGGCGCAGCAGGGGCAGGAAGAGGACGACCGTGTCCAGCCAGTGGATCCGCACGAAGCGCGGCCCCTGTCCGCTCAGCCGCCAGCGGGCCGCGTAGTCCACCGCGAACAGTGCCCACGCGGCGAACAGGACGGCCAGCCACAGGTCGTCCCACGTGGTGCCGGGGCGGGGCCACAGGACCAGGACGGCGTAGGCGCCCAGGAAGACCAGCGACGCCACGGAGAGGGGGATCTCGGCGCGGTGTTCCCAGCGTGCCTCGGGGCTGTCGTCGTCCACCCGGTCAGCTTCGCCCGGGACCGGGTTCCCGCAACCCCGGCGACACGCCGCGAACGGGCGAAGCCATATGCTGCTTGGCATGACGAGTGAGCCGGAACAGCAGATCGGAGTGGGGACGCAGGACGCGTTCCAGCGCCTGTGGACGCCCCACCGGATGGCCTACATCCAGGGCGAGAACAAGCCCACCGGTCCGGGGGCCGAGGACGGCTGTCCCTTCTGCTCGATCCCGGCGAAGTCGGACGAGGACGGGCTGATCGTCCGGCGGGGCGAGCACGTGTACGCGGTGCTCAACCTGTACCCGTACAACGGTGGTCATCTGATGACCGTGCCGTACCGGCACGTCGCCGACTACACCGATCTGACCGGGCCGGAGACCGTGGAGCTGGCCGAGCTGACCAAGCAGGCGATGACGGCGCTGCGGACGGCGTCGGGGGCGCACGGGTTCAACATCGGCATGAACCAGGGCACGGTGGCGGGCGCCGGGATCGCGGCCCACCTCCACCAGCACATCGTCCCGCGCTGGGGCGGGGACACGAACTTCATGCCGGTCGTCGGTCACACGAGGGTGCTGCCCCAGTTGCTCGCGGACACCCGGACGATGCTCGCGGGCGCCTGGCCGCAGGGCTGAGGAGCCCCGCGGGCTCAGGCGTCGTAGAGGTCGGCCTTCTTGGGGGAGGCGTCCTGCACGCCTCCGCTGAGGGCGGACGAGCGGGCGCTGAACTTGGAGGTGTCCACGCCGTTCTCCTCCAGGACCTTGATGGCCGCGGAGTGGACGACCCGGAGCACCGGGGTGGCCGCGCGCAGCGCGTCGTCGGCCATGAAGCGGTGCCGCCACGGCTGGTCCGCCCAGGCGTGCCGCAGTCCGAACGGCTCGGGCAGGCCCAGCGAGCCGCCGAGCCAGTTGAGCAGCGGCGGGTACCAGTTCAGCGGTGCCCGCGCGGCCAGCCGTACGACCTCGTCGGCGGGGACGAGCGGCAGCTTGATCGTGCGGGTCTCCCAGAACTTGACCGACTTGTTGACCGTCCGGGTCGGCGCCGAGGACTTCGACGTGAACAGGGAGTGCACCGGGCCGAGCGCGTGTCCCGTCACCTCGATGCGGAGCGTCTGGTGCAGCACGGTCACCGTGATCAGCATGGTGATGACGAGCTGGCCGTCCCACAGGGTCCACTGCACACCGAGGTAGTGCCGGTCGCCGCTGCCGAACTGCTGCTTGTTGCAGATCTCCTGTATGGCGTGCGGCTTGTACTGGTACGCCTCGATGTCCGTGCCCTCGGGGCGGGAGACACCGCCCGCGTTCTCGCCGATGGGGGTGACGATCCAGTGGCGTATCGACGGCTTGGGGAAGCCGCCGGTGTTGAGCGGGCCGCGCTGGAGCATGCCCAGCTGGTCGTGGATGGAGCGGATGACGTCCCAGCTGCGGAAGGGGTGGATCTCGCGGCCGGGGTCGGCGGAGACCAGGTCCTCGGCGAGCTGCCAGCTGCCCCAGCGGGTGCCCATGCCGAGTATGCCCTTGGGGCCGGCGTAGAAGACCGAGTTGGACTGCTGCTCGGCGCTGAGCCGGGCCAGGGACTGCCGCAGCGCCTCGGCGGCGGTCTCGCCGGGGCTGCTCGGCACGGCCTCGGGGACCTTGGCGCCGATGCTGGTGCCGGACAGCAGGCCGTCCCAGCGGTCGCGCAGGTCCTTGGCGGTGCGCTCGCAGACCCGGCGGGCCCAGTACCAGCCGAGGACGGGGGCGACGACCGCCGCGCGTGCGTACCAGGCCCAGAAGCCCGTGAACGGCATGCGGATCAGGAAGATCAGGGCGACCACGCCCACGCCGACGAGCAGGGCGGTGGCGAGGGTGCCGGCGCGCTTGTCGGGGCGCTTGGCGACGATGGCGCGCAGCTGGAAGACCAGCAGCCACACGATGAGCCCCGGCAGGAAGAGCAGTCCGCAGAGCACCATGATCGTGCTGAGCTGGTTGTCGCGCGTGCGCCGGATGTTGTTCGCGGCGAGCGCGTGCTCGACGACGACCTGGGGTTCGATGCCGAAGGACTGGATGAGAGGCTTGCGGCCGCCGCCGAGCATCCGGTCGACCACGGCGCGGGAGAACGCCTCGCCGAGGTTGGGCCGGAACAGGGCGAGCCTGGGCGGCTTCACGGAGGACTTGTGCCAGTCGTTGTCGGCCTTCTTGATGTCCTCGACCGGGGAGTCCCGGTAGGCCGCCGAGGCCAGTGCCATGGTCGCCGCCTGGGCCCCGTCGCCCGCGACGGGCACCTGTGGCCCGTCCCACTCGGTTCCGATCGACATCCCGCCCCCCATCGCCGCCGTGTCGCTCCTGCGGCCTTCCCGACTTCCGCGCCCCGCACACCTGTTGAACAGGCCGTCGTGCCGAAGTGGCACGGCGTGATCACATGTTCAGCGTATCCGGCCGCGCCGACATCCGTCGGCGGACGGCCGAAGCCGTCCGCCGTATCGGAGGGTTGCGCTCCGCATCGCGTGCGCGCCGGTCGGTTACGGGGCGTCCCCCGCCTGTTCGCGGATGCGCTCGGCGACCTGTGGGGGCATGGGTTCGTGCCGGGCGTAGGCGCGGTCGAAGCGGGCCGTGCCGTGCGAGAGGGAGCGCAGGTCGACCGCGTACCGGCCGATCTCGAACTCGGGCACCTCGGCGCGGATCAACGTCCGTCCTGAGCCGATCTGTTCGGTGCCGAGGACCCGGCCGCGCCGCCCGGACAGGTCGCTCATCACGGCGCCCACGTAGTCGTCGCCGACCAGGACGCTCACCTCGGCGACCGGCTCCAGCAGATGGATCTTGGCGTCGGCCGCGGCCTCCCGCAGCGCCAGCGCGCCCGCCGTCTGGAAGGCGGCGTCGGAGGAGTCCACCGAGTGCGCCTTGCCGTCGAGCAGGGTGACGCGGACGTCGACCAGCGGATAGCCGGCCGCGACCCCCTTGGCGCACTGTGCCCGTACGCCCTTCTCCACCGACGGGATGAACTGCCGCGGCACGGCGCCCCCGACGACCTTGTCGACGAACTCGACGCCGGAGCCGCCGGGCAGCGGTTCGACCTCGATCTCGCAGATCGCGTACTGCCCGTGCCCGCCGGACTGCTTGACGTGCCGTCCGCGCCCGGCCGCCCGGCCGCCGAACGTCTCCCGCAGGGAGACCTTGTGGGGGACGACGTCGACCTGGACGCCGTAGCGGTTGCGCAGCCGTTCCAGGGCGACGTCCGCGTGGGCCTCGCCGAGGCACCACAGGACGACCTGGTGGGTGTCCTGGTTCTGTTCCAGGCGCATCGTCGGGTCCTCGGCGACCAGCCGGCCGAGGCCCTGCGAGAGCTTGTCCTCGTCGGGTTTGCTGTGCGCCTGGATGGCGAGCGGCAGCAGCGGGTCGGGCATCTCCCAGGGCTGCATCAGCAGCGGGTCGTCCTTGGCGGAGAGGGTGTCCCCGGTCTCCGCGCGGCCGAGTTTCGCCACGCACGCGAGGTCGCCCGCGACGGCGTGGGTCACCGGGCGCTGCTGCTTGCCGAACGGCGTGGACAGGGCGCCGACTTTCTCGTCGACGTCGTGGTCCTCGTGTCCGCGGTCGGCGAGCCCGTGCCCGGAGACGTGCACCGTCTCGTCGGGGCGCAGGGTGCCGGAGAAGACGCGGACGAGGGAGACCCGGCCGACGTAGGGGTCGGAGGAGGTCTTCACGACCTCGGCGACCAGCGGGCCGTCCGGATCGCAGGGCCGCAGTTCGCGTGCCCTGCCGTCGACCGTGGCGACCCCGGGGACCACGTGCTCCAGCGGGGTCGGGAAGCCGCGGGTGATGAGGTCGAGGAGTTCGACGGTGCCGATGCCCTGCCGGGCGCCCTCGGCCGCGGGCGCCGCCGCGAGGACGGGGTGGAACACACCGCGCGCGACGGCCCGCTCCAGGTCCTCGATCAGCGTCTTGACGTCGACCTGTTCGCCGCCGAGGTAGCGGTCCATCAGGGTCTCGTCCTCGCTCTCCGCGATGATCCCCTCGATGAGCCGGTCGCGGGCCTCGTCCATGTCCGGGAGCCGGTCGGGGCCGGGCTCGGACTCCTCGCGCCGCCCGGACGAGTAGTCGAAGAGCCTGCGCGACAGCAGGCCGACCAGTCCGGTCACGGGCGCGTGCCCGTCCGCTCCCTCGGGGCCGTGCAGCGGCAGGTAGAGCGGGAGCACGGCGTCGGGGTCGTCGCCGCCGAACGCCCGCGCGCACATCCGGGTCGTCTCCTCGAAGTCCGCGCGGGCGGCCTCCAGGTGCGTGACGACGATGGCGCGGGGCATGCCGACGGCCGCGCACTCCTCCCAGACCATGCGGGTCGAGCCGTCGACGCCGTCCGCGGCCGAGACGACGAAGAGGGCCGCGTCCGCCGCCCGCAGACCGGCCCTCAGCTCCCCGACGAAGTCGGCGTACCCGGGGGTGTCCAGAAGATTGATCTTGATCCCGTCCCATTCGACGGGCACCAGGGAGAGCTGCACCGAGCGCTGCTGCCGGTGCTCGATCTCGTCGTAGTCCGAGACGGTGCCGCCGTCCTCGACGCGGCCCGCCCGGTTCACGGCTCCCGCGGTGAGCGCGAGAGCCTCCACCAGGGTCGTCTTGCCCGCTCCGGAGTGGCCGACCAGCACCACATTCCGTACGGACGCGGGGTGGTCGGCCGCCGTTGCCCTGCCGGCGGCCCCGGGGTGTGCGTTCGCCTTGTCGCCCATGATCCTGCCTCCCGTGCACGGTGAGGTCACTGTGGGCGCGGGCAGACCGGGCCGCGTGCGGTGCGGCTCCGGCGACGCCCGCGGTCCTTCGAGCTTTCCACTCCCGTCACGGTGCGTCCATACGGCGGACGTCGTTCGCGTCGCCGGACGTCACCCGGGCGCCGTCGCGCGGACACCGGTACGTGTCCGGGTGCCCGCCCGCCGCCCACGCGCGCGCGTGGCTACGATGGGCCAGCCGGTGGCCAGCAGGGGCCGCGCGGCCACACCGACCGTCGGGAAGGCCATGCTGAACAAGTACGCGCGTGCTTTCTTCACGCGTGTTCTCACACCGTTCGCCTCGTTCCTCATCCGCCGGGGCGTCAGTCCCGACACGGTGACGCTCCTCGGCACCGCGGGCGTGGTCGCGGGCGCGCTGGTCTTCTACCCCAGGGGGGAGTTCTTCTGGGGGACGGTCGTGATCACGCTCTTCGTCTTCTCCGACCTCGTCGACGGCAACATGGCCCGCCAGCTGGGCCGCTCCAGCCGCTGGGGCGCCTTCCTGGACTCCACCCTGGACCGGGTCGCCGACGGCGCGATCTTCGGCGGCTTCGCGCTGTGGTACGCGGGCGGCGGCGACGACAACGTGCTGTGCGCGGTCTCGATCTTCTGCCTGGCCAGCGGTCAGGTGGTCTCGTACACCAAGGCCCGCGGCGAGTCGATCGGCCTGCCGGTCGCCGTCAACGGGCTGGTCGAGCGTGCCGAGCGGCTGGTGATCTCGCTGGTCGCGGCCGGCTTCGCGGGCCTGCACAAGTTCGGCGTGCCCGGCATCCAGTACCTGCTGCCCGTCGCCCTGTGGATCGTCGCCGTGGGCAGCCTGGTCACCCTGGTCCAGCGGGTCGTCACCGTCCGGCGCGAGTCCGCCGAGGCCGAGGCGGCCGCGCAGCGGGAGGCGACGACGTGAGCGTCGCCGAGCGGCTGACCGACGCGCTGTACGGCGCCGGCTGGAGCACCGTGAAGAAGCTCCCCGAGCCGGTCGCCGCCCGTCTGGGCCGCTCCATCGCCGACGCCGCCTGGAAGCGGCGCGGCAAGGGCGTCCAGCGGCTGGAGAGCAACTACGCGCGCGTGGTGCCGGACGCGAGCCCCGAGCGCCTGGCCGAGCTCTCGCGCGCGGGCATGCGCTCGTACCTGCGCTACTGGATGGAGTCCTTCCGGCTGCCTGCCTGGAGCCCCGAGCGGATCAGGTCGGGCTTCGACCCCAAGGACCTCCACCACCTCACCGACGGCCTCGCCTCCGGCCGCGGGGTGGTCCTGGCGCTGCCGCACCTGGGTAACTGGGACCTCGCGGGCGCCTGGGTGACCACCAAGCTGGAGACGCCGTTCACCACGGTCGCCGAGCGCCTCAAGCCGGAGACGCTGTACGACCGGTTCGTCGCCTACCGCGAGGGCCTGGGCATGGAGGTGCTGCCGCACAGCGGCGGCTCCGCCTTCGGCACCCTGGCCCGGCGGCTGCGCGACGGCGGCCTGGTGTGCCTGGTCGCCGACCGGGACCTGTCCACCTCCGGGGTGCGGGTCGACTTCTTCGGCGAGGCCGCCCGGATGCCCGCGGGCCCGGCGCTGCTCGCCCAGCAGACGGGCGCGCTGCTGCTGCCCGTCACCCTCTGGTACGACGACTCACCCGTCATGCAGGGCCGGGTCCATCCCCCGGTCGAGGTACCCGGGACAGGTACCCGGGCCGAGAAGACGTCTGTGATGACACAGGCGCTGGCCGACGCCTACGCCACGGGAATCGCCGACCATCCGGAGGACTGGCACATGCTTCAGCGGTTGTGGCTCGCGGACCTGGACCCCGGGAGGGGAACGCCGTGAGGATCGGCATCGTCTGCCCGTACTCCTGGGACGTGCCGGGCGGCGTCCAGTTCCACATCAGGGACCTGGCCGAGTACTTCATCCGCCTGGGCCACGAGGTGTCCGTGCTCGCCCCCGCCGACGACGACACCCCGCTCCCGCCGTACGTCGTCTCCGCCGGCCGCGCGGTCCCGGTGCCGTACAACGGCTCGGTGGCCCGGCTGAACTTCGGTTTCCTGTCGGCGGCGCGGGTGCGGCGCTGGCTGCACGAGGGCGCGTTCGACGTGGTGCACATCCACGAGCCGACGTCGCCGTCCCTGGGCCTGCTGACCTGCTGGGCGGCGCAGGGGCCGATCGTCGCCACGTTCCACACCTCCAATCCGCGCTCGCGGGCGATGATCGCCGCGTACTCGATCCTCCAGGCCGCCCTGGAGAAGATCAGCGCGCGCATCGCGGTTAGCGAGTACGCCCGCCGGACCCTCGTGGAGCACCTGGGCGGCGACGCGGTGGTGATCCCCAACGGCGTCGACGTCGACTTCTTCGCGCGGGCCGAGCCCGAGCCCCGCTGGCAGGGCGACACCATCGGCTTCATCGGCCGCATCGACGAGCCCCGCAAGGGCCTGCCGGTGCTCATGCGGGCCCTGCCCGCGATCCTCGCGGCCCGTCCGGGGACCCGGCTGCTGGTCGCGGGGCGGGGCGACGAGGAGGAGGCCGTCGAGACGCTGCCGGCCGAGCTCCGCCCGCGCGTCGAGTTCCTGGGCATGGTCAGCGACGAGGACAAGGCGCGGTTCCTGCGCAGCGTGGACCTGTACGTCGCCCCCAACACCGGCGGCGAGAGCTTCGGGATCATCCTGGTCGAGGCGATGTCGGCGGGCGCCCCCGTCCTCGCCTCCGACCTGGACGCCTTCGCGCAGGTCCTGGACCAGGGGGCGGCGGGCGAGCTGTTCGCCAACGAGGACGCGGACGCGCTGGCCGAGGCGGCCCTGCGCCTGCTGGCCGACCCGGCCCGCCGCGCCGAACTGAGCGAACGCGGCAGCGCCCACGTGCGCCGCTTCGACTGGTCGACGGTGGGCGCGGACATCCTCTCGGTCTACGAGACGGTCACGGCGGGCGCGGCGGCGGTGGCCACGGACGACCGCACGGGCGGCGGAGGCAGCGGCCTGCGCGCCCGCCTGGGCCTGGCGAGGGACTGACCCGGGTTGGTTTGGGGCTTTTTCAGCCCGTCCGGCGTTTGAGGACGAGGCCGAAGGCCGAAGCGGGGGCCCGGGGGCGGCAGCCCCCGGACGGCAGAACAACATCCCGCACGACCCCACCGCCCGCTCGGCAGAGCTATCGTGCCGCCCGTGAGCGCTACGTTCTTCTGGATCATCGCCGTCCTCGTCGCCGTCGGCCTCTACCTGAGCTGGACCGCCGGCCGGCTCGACCGGCTGCACGCCCGCATCGACGCGGCCCGCGCCGCGCTCGACGCCCAGCTGCTGCGCCGGGCGTCCGTGGCGCAGGAACTGGCGACGTCGGGCGTGCTGGACCCGGCCGCCTCGATCGTCCTGTACGAGGCGGCGCACGCGGCCCGGCAGGCCGAGGAGGAGCAGCGGGAGGTCGCCGAGAGCGAGCTGAGCCAAGCGCTGCGCGCGGTCTTCGCGGAGGCGCCGCAGGTGGAGGCGGTTCGGGAGGCGCCAGGCGGGGACTCGGCGGCGCGCGAACTGACCGAGGCGGTGCGCCGTGTGCCGATGGCCCGCCGCTTCCACAACGACGCGGTGGGCGCGGCCCGCCGGCTGCGCGAGCACCGCAAGGTCCGCTGGTTCCGCCTGGCCGGCCACGCCCCCTTCCCCCTGGCCTTCGAAATGGACGACGAACCCCCCACGGCTTTGGTCGACCGCGCCGCCTGAGGGGCAGCCGCCCGGCCGAAAATGATCCACTGCCCTTTCATTGGCCCTTGCCGTGGACTGGTCCACTCACGTTTCCTCGGTCCAGCACAGAACTCCGTCTTCACCGAGTGAGGTCACCCGTGTCCAGCACGCTCTCCGAAAACCAGGCCCCCGAGACCGGCACCGCGCGCGTGAAGCGCGGCATGGCCGAACAGCTCAAGGGTGGCGTGATCATGGACGTCGTCACGCCGGAGCAGGCGAAGATCGCCGAGGACGCGGGCGCCGTCGCCGTCATGGCGCTGGAGCGGGTCCCCGCCGACATCCGCCAGCAGGGCGGCGTGGCCCGCATGTCCGACCCGGACATGATCGAGGGCATCATCGGCGCCGTCTCGATCCCGGTCATGGCCAAGTCCCGCATCGGCCACTTCGTCGAGGCCCAGGTCCTCCAGTCCCTCGGCGTCGACTACATCGACGAGTCCGAGGTGCTCACCCCGGCCGACGAGGTCAACCACTCCGACAAGTGGGCGTTCACCACGCCGTTCGTGTGCGGTGCCACCAACCTGGGCGAGGCACTGCGCCGCATCGCCGAGGGCGCGGCCATGATCCGCTCCAAGGGCGAGGCCGGCACCGGCAACGTCGTCGAGGCCGTGCGCCACCTGCGCCAGATCAAGAACGAGATCGCCCGTCTGCGCGGCTTCGACAACCACGAGCTGTACGCCGCGGCCAAGGAGCTGCGCGCCCCGTACGAGCTGGTCAAGGAGGTCGCCGAGCTGGGCAAGCTCCCGGTCGTGCTGTTCTCCGCCGGCGGTGTCGCCACCCCGGCCGACGCCGCCCTGATGCGTCAGCTCGGTGCCGAGGGCGTCTTCGTCGGCTCCGGCATCTTCAAGTCCGGCGACCCGGCCAAGCGCGCCGCCGCCATCGTCAAGGCCACCACCTTCTACGACGACCCCAAGGTCGTCGCGGACGCGTCGCGCAACCTCGGCGAGGCCATGGTCGGCATCAACATCGACACCCTCCCCGAGTCCGAGCGCTACGCCGGACGCGGCTGGTAGTCGCCCCATGAACACTCCTGTCGTAGGCGTCCTGGCCCTCCAGGGCGACGTACGGGAGCACCTCGTCGCCCTGGCCGCGGCCGACGCCGTGGCCAGGCCGGTGCGGCGCCCCGAGGAACTCGCCGAGGTCGACGGTCTGGTCGTCCCGGGCGGCGAGTCCACGACCATCTCCAAGCTGGCCGTCCTCTTCGGGATGATGGAACCCCTCCGGGCGCGCGTGCGGGACGGCATGCCGGTCTACGGCACCTGCGCCGGCATGATCATGCTCGCCGACAAGATCCTCGACCCGCGCTCGGGCCAGGAGACCGTCGGCGGCATCGACATGATCGTGCGCCGCAACGCCTTCGGCCGGCAGAACGAGTCCTTCGAGGCCGCGGTCGACGTCCGGGGCGTACCGGGCCATCCTGTGGAGGGGGTGTTCATCCGTGCCCCCTGGGTGGAGTCCGTGGGCGCCGGGGTCGAGGTGCTCGCCGAGCACGACGGCCACATCGTCGCGGTCCGCCAGGGCAACGCGCTGGCCACGTCGTTCCACCCGGAGCTGACCGGCGACCACCGTGTGCACGCGCTGTTCGTGGACATGGTGCGCGCCAACCGGACACCCGAGTCCTTGTAGGATCTCCGGGGGTTCCCTCCAGCCGTTAAGGTCTGGGGGAGTTCGTTGCAGAGATGGGTTACGCGAAGGAGACAGGCAGATGTCCGGCCACTCTAAATGGGCTACGACGAAGCACAAGAAGGCCGTGATCGACGCCAAGCGCGGCAAGCTCTTCGCGAAGCTGATCAAGAACATCGAGGTCGCCGCGCGGATGGGCGGCGTCGACATCGAGGGCAACCCGACGCTCTACGACGCCATCCAGAAGGCCAAGAAGCAGTCGGTCCCCAACAAGAACATCGACTCCGCGGTCAAGCGCGGCGGTGGCCTGGAGGCCGGCGGCGCCGACTACGAGACGATCATGTACGAGGGCTACGGCCCGAACGGTGTCGCCGTGCTCATCGAGTGCCTCACCGACAACCGCAACCGCGCCGCCTCCGACGTCCGGGTCGCCATGACCCGCAACGGCGGCAACATGGCCGACCCGGGCTCGGTGTCGTACATGTTCAGCCGCAAGGGCGTCGTCATCGTCCCCAAGGGCGGACTGGGCGAGGACGACGTCCTCGGCGCCGTCCTGGACGCGGGTGCCGAGGAAATCAACGACCTCGGTGAGACCTTCGAGGTGGTCAGCGAGGCCACCGACCTGGTCGCGGTCCGCAGCGCCCTCCAGGACGCCGGGATCGACTACGACTCCGCCGAGTCGAGCTTCGTGCCGTCCGTCCAGGTCGAACTGGACGAGGAGGGCGCCCGCAAGATCTTCCGGCTGATCGACGCGCTGGAGGACAGCGACGACGTGCAGAACGTCTTCGCCAACTTCGACGTCAGCGACGAGATCATGGAGAAGGTCGACGCGTAGCGCCACCGCGGGCTGCACGGTCTCAACGGGCCGACGGGGACACACCCGTCGGCCCGTCGCTTTGTCAGTGCCACCGGATAGCCTGCACGATCCGGGGGTATCGCCCGGCGGTGGCCGGGGGAGAGTGAAGGGAGGGGCGCGGGTGCGCGTGCTGGGAGTGGACCCGGGACTGACCCGATGCGGTGTCGGGGTGGTCGAGGGGGTCGCGGGCCGGCCGCTGACCATGCTCGGCGTCGGCGTCGTCCGCACACCCGCGGACGCCGAACTGGGCCACCGACTCGTCGCCGTCGAGCAGGGCATCGAGGCGTGGCTGGACGAGCACCGGCCCGAATTCGTCGCCGTGGAGCGGGTGTTCAGCCAGCACAACGTGCGCACGGTGATGGGCACGGCCCAGGCGAGCGCCGTCGCCATGCTGTGCGCCGCCCGCCGCGGCATCCCGGTCGCCCTGCACACACCCAGCGAGGTCAAGGCCGCCGTCACGGGCAGCGGCCGCGCCGACAAGGCCCAGGTCGGCGCCATGGTCACCCGGCTCCTGCGGCTCGACGCGCCGCCCAGGCCCGCCGACGCCGCCGACGCCCTCGCACTCGCCATCTGCCACATCTGGCGCGCCCCCGCGCAGAACCGACTCCAGCAGGCCGTCGCCCTGCACACATCGAAAGGCCGTACGGGATGATCGCCTTCGTGAGCGGACCGGTCGCCGCCCTCGCCCCCGACTCCGCGGTGGTCGAGGTGGGCGGCATCGGCATCGCGGTCCAGTGCACCCCCGACACCCTGTCGCGGCTGCGCAAGGGCCAGCAGACCAAGCTGGCCACCTCCCTCGTCGTACGGGAGGACTCGCTGACGCTGTACGGCTTCTCGGACGACGACGAGCGCCAGGTCTTCGAGCTGCTCCAGACCGCCAGCGGCGTCGGCCCCCGCCTCGCCCAGGCCATGCTCGCCGTGCACTCCCCGGACGCCCTGCGCAGGGCGGTGGCGACCGGCGACGAGAAGGCGCTCACCGCCGTCCCCGGCATCGGCAAGAAGGGCGCCCAGAAGCTGCTCCTGGAACTGAGGGACCGCCTCGGCGAACCGCTCGGCGCCCCCGTCGTCGGCGCCCCCGTCACCCAGGGCTGGCGCGACCAGCTGCACGCCGCCCTGATCGGCCTCGGCTACGCCACCCGCGAGGCCGACGAGGCCGTCGCCGCCGTGACCCCGCAGGCCGAGGCCGCCGAGGGCGCGCCCCAGGTGGGCCCCCTGCTCAAGGCGGCCCTTCAGACCCTCAACAGGGCCCGCTGACCACGGCCCCGCGCCCGCCGACCGACCCTCCCCGGCACACCCCGCTAGGAGACCCGCAGTGAACTGGGACGACACCACCGACAGCCCCGCCCCCGAGCGGCTCGTCGGTGCGTCCGCCGATCGTGAGGACCAGGCCGTCGAGGCCGCCCTGCGTCCCAAGGACCTGGGCGAGTTCATCGGCCAGGAGAAGGTGCGCGAACAGCTCGACCTGGTCCTGCGCGCCGCACGCGCGCGGGGCGCCACCGCCGACCACGTGCTGCTCTCCGGCGCCCCCGGCCTCGGCAAGACCACCCTCTCCATGATCATCGCCGCCGAGATGGGCGCCCCCATCCGCATCACCAGCGGCCCCGCCATCCAGCACGCGGGCGACCTCGCGGCGATCCTCTCCTCCCTCCAGGAGGGCGAGGTCCTCTTCCTCGACGAGATCCACCGCATGTCCCGGCCCGCCGAGGAGATGCTCTACATGGCGATGGAGGACTTCCGCGTCGACGTCATCGTCGGCAAGGGCCCCGGTGCCACCGCCATCCCCCTCGACCTCCCGCCCTTCACCCTGGTCGGCGCCACCACGCGCGCGGGACTGCTGCCGCCTCCGCTGCGCGACCGCTTCGGCTTCACCGCGCACATGGAGTTCTACGAGCCCGCCGAACTGGAGCGCGTCGTCCACCGCTCCGCGCACCTCCTCGACGTCGAGGTCGAGGCCGACGGCGCCGCCGAGATCGCCGGCCGCTCCCGCGGCACGCCCCGCATCGCCAACCGCCTGCTGCGCCGCGTGCGGGACTACGCGCAGGTCAAGGCCGACGGTTTCATCACCCGGGACATCGCCTCAGCCGCCCTCGCCGTGTACGAGGTCGACGCCCGCGGCCTCGACCGGCTCGACCGCGCCGTCCTGGAGGCCCTGCTCAAGCTGTTCGGCGGCGGACCGGTCGGTCTGTCGACGCTCGCCGTCGCGGTGGGGGAGGAGCGTGAGACCGTGGAGGAGGTCGCCGAGCCCTTCCTGGTCCGTGAGGGACTGCTCGCCCGCACCCCCCGCGGACGCGTCGCCACCCCGGCGGCCTGGGCACACCTCGGTCTCACCGCACCCGGCTCGTCAACTGCGGGAAACGGACAACAGGACCTGTTCGGGGCGTGACGGCGAGGGCATTGGCCGCGTCAGGAACCCAGGTGCGATGCTGAGCGTTGTTCCATGCGCGCGGACTCGCTTAGACTCCGCCGATGCCGCCCTCACGGGTGGCGCCGTCCACACCCCATCCCCCAGGCCGCCGTCCGCCGCGGTCGCGCGAAGGAAACCCCGTCCCGTGAATACCTTGACCCTTCTCCCGTTCATCGTGCTCATCGCGGCCATGTTCCTGATGACGCGCTCGGCCAAGAAGAAGCAGCAGCAGGCCGCCGCCATGCGGAACGACGTCCAGCCCGGCTCCGGAGTCCGCACGATCGGGGGCATGTACGCGACGGTCAAGGAAGTCAACGAGGACACGGTCCTCCTCGACGCCGGCCCCGGCGTCGAACTGCTCTTCGCGAAGAACGCGATCGGTGCCGTCCTCACCGACGACGAGTACAACCGCATCGTCCACGGCATCGAGCACGACCTGAAGAACGACTCCGACGTCGTCCCCGACGACGCCTCCTCCCTCACCGAGGACGACGAGTCCGCCGACGCTGCCGCCGCCTCCGCCGACCAGGCCGTCGACCTCGGGAAGAAGGACGCCGCCGACAAGCCGGCCGACAAGGCCGAGCCCGCCGGCGCCACGACGGACGACGAGCCGAAGAAGACCGACGGCGACTCCGACGCGAAGTAGCCGTGTCCGGGGCAGTGCGGCGCGATCCGCTCGCGCCCCGCACCCCCCGGGCACGTGCGTATTGCGTACGGGATCCCGACACCATGCCATGGCCGACCGCACCCACCCGGCGCGGAGCGGCCCGAGAGGGAGTTCGAGAAGGTGGCAGCACCTAAGAAGGGCCGGAGCGCGAGCGCCCAGAGCAAGCCAGGGCGCTCGCTGGCCCTCATCCTGATCGCCATCGTGGCGCTCACCGGTGGCATGTTCGCCTCCGGACACACCACCCCGCGCCTCGGTATCGACCTGGCCGGTGGGACGAGCATCACGCTCCAGGCGAAGGCCGACCAAGGGTCCGCCATCAACAAGGCGAACATGGACACCGCGGTCGACATCATGAACCGCCGTGTCAACGGCCTCGGTGTCTCCGAGGCGGAGGTGCAGACCCAGGGGACGAGCAACATCATCGTCAACATCCCCAAGGGCACCAACTCCGAAGAGGCCCGCCAGCAGGTCGGCACCACCGCGAAGCTGTACTTCCGCCCGGTCCTCAACAGCGAGCCGAGCACCCCGGCGGCACAGACGCCCAGCCCCTCGCCCACCGCGTCCGGCGCGAGCGGCTCGCCGAGCCCGTCGAGCAGCGCCTCCGGGTCCGCCGGCTCCGGCGAGAAGGCGACCTCGTCCTCCTCCGCGTCCCCGACGGCCTCCGCCACCACGCAGGGCCGTGTGATCCCCGAGGGTCTGAAGGCCGACACCACGCCGTCGCCGACCGCCCCGGCCTCCCCGCCCCCCTCCGCCCCGGCGACCGACGGCGGCGACGCCGCGACCGCCGCGCTCCAGGCCGCCTACGCCAAGCTGAACTGCGACAAGGCGTCGGAGCGTGCCAACGTCGGTCAGGGCGTCAAGCCCGGCGAGCCCACCCTGGCCTGCGGCGAGATCAACAAGGTCTGGTACAAGTACGCGCTCGGCCCGGCGGCCGTGGACGGCACCGAGGTCAAGAAGGCCCAGGCGGTCTTCGACACCCAGACCGCCTCCGGCTGGCAGGTCCAGATGAACTTCACCTCCGGCGGAGCCAAGAAGTTCGCGGACATCACCGGCAAGCTCGCCCAGAACCAGCAGCCGCAGAACGAGTTCGGCATCGTCCTCGACGGCGAGGTCGTCTCCAGCCCGTACGTCAGCCAGTCCATCACCGGCGGCCAGGCGGAGATCTCCGGCAGCTTCACGCAGGAGGAGGCCCAGAGCCTCGCCAACATGCTGTCGTACGGCGCGCTCCCGCTGTCCTTCAAGGAGCAGAGCGTCACCACGGTGACCGCCGCCCTCGGTGGTGAGCAGCTGCACGCCGGTCTGCTCGCCGGTGCCATCGGCCTCGCGCTCGTCGTGATCTATCTGGTGGTCTACTACCGCGGTCTGTCGCTCGTCGCGATCGCCTCCCTGATCGTCTCCGCGATCCTGACCTACGTGCTCATGTCGCTGCTCGGCCCGGCCATCGGCTTCGCGCTGAACCTGCCGGCGGTCTGCGGTGCCATCGTCGCCATCGGTATCACCGCGGACTCGTTCATCGTGTTCTTCGAACGCATCCGGGACGAGATCCGGGAGGGCCGCTCGCTGCGTCCCGCCGTCGAGCGGGGCTGGCCGCGCGCCCGGCGCACCATCCTGGTCTCCGACTTCGTGTCGTTCCTCGCCGCCGCGGTGCTGTTCATCGTCACCGTCGGCAAGGTCCAGGGCTTCGCGTTCACCCTCGGTCTCACCACCGTGCTCGACGTGGTCGTCGTCTTCTTCTTCACCAAGCCGCTGATGACGATCCTCGCCCGCCGGAAGTTCTTCGCCCAGGGCCACAAGTGGTCCGGCCTCGACCCGAAGAGCCTGGGTGCCCAACCGCCGCTGCGCCGCACCCGCCGTCCCTCCGCCCCCGTCGAGACGAAGGAGGCGTGAGCATGTCGAAACTCGGCAACCTCGGCGCCCGACTGCACCGCGGCGAGATCAGCTACGACTTCGTCGGCAAGCGCAAGCTCTGGTACGGCATCTCGATCCTGATCACCATCACGGCCATCGTCGGCCTGGCGGTCCGCGGCCTCAACATGGGCATCGACTTCCAGGGCGGCGCCGTCTTCACCACCCCGAAGACCAGCGTCTCGGTGGCGCAGGCGGAGAGCTACGCCCAGGAGGCCGCCGGCCACGAGGCGGTCGTCCAGAAGCTCGGCACCGGCGGTCTGCGCATCCAGATCGCCGGTATGGACACCGACAAGTCCGACGCCACCAAGGCGGAGCTGGCCAAGGACCTCGACCTCAACCCGGAGAGCATCAACGCGGACCTCGTCGGCCCCAGCTGGGGCGACCAGATCGCCAACAAGGCCTGGGAGGGCCTCGGCATCTTCATGGTCCTCGTGGTGATCTACCTGGCGATCGCCTTCGAGTGGCGCATGGCCCTCGCGGCCCTCGTCGCCCTGATCCACGACATCACCATCACGACCGGCATCTACGCCCTGGTCGGCTTCGAGGTCACGCCCGGTACGGTCATCGGTCTGCTGACGATCCTCGGTTACTCGCTCTACGACACGGTCGTCGTCTTCGACAGCCTCAAGGAGCAGACGAAGGACATCACCAAGCAGACCCGGTTCACCTTCGGCGACGTCGCCAACCAGTCGATCAATGGCACGCTGGTCCGCTCCATCAACACCACCGTGGTCGCCCTGCTCCCGGTGGCCGGCCTGCTGTTCATCGGCGGCGGCTTCCTCGGCGCGGGCACGCTCAACGACATCTCGCTCTCGCTGTTCGTCGGCCTCGCGGCCGGCGCGTACTCCTCGATCTTCATCGCCACGCCGCTCGTCGCCGACCTCAAGGAACGCGAGCCGCAGATGAAGGCGCTCAGGAAGCGCGTCCTGGCCAAGCGGGCCCAGGCCGCCGCGGAGGAGGAACTCGCCGACGGTCGGACCGCGGCCGTCGAGGACCCTGAGGACGCGGCGCCCGCCGTGGTGGGTCCGCGCAACCAGCCCGCGTCCCGCGGCCGGGGCCGCGGCCGACCCTCGGGGAAGCGTCGATGACCGAACTCGCAGACCTGCTGCTCAGCCGGATCCGTGATGTGGCCGACTACCCGGAGCCGGGGGTGATGTTCAAGGACATCACCCCGCTCCTGGCCGACCCGGCGGCGTTCACCGCCCTCACGGACGCGCTGGCCGCGGTCGCCGTCGACACCGGCGCGACCAAGGTCGTCGGCCTGGAGGCCCGGGGCTTCATCCTGGGCGCCCCGGTCGCCGTCCGCGCGGGCGTCGGATTCGTCCCCGTGCGCAAGGCGGGCAAGCTCCCCGGAGCCACGCTCAGCCAGGCGTACGACCTGGAGTACGGCTCGGCGGAGATCGAGGTGCACGCCGAGGACCTGAGCTCCGGCGACCGGGTGCTGATCGTCGACGACGTCCTCGCCACGGGCGGCACCGCCGGGGCGGCGGTCCAGCTCATCCACCGGGCGGGCGCCGAGGTCGCGGGCATAGCGGTCCTCATGGAACTCGGCTTCCTCGGCGGCCGCGGCCGCCTGTCGCCGGCCCTGGCCGGCGCACCCCTGGAGGCCCTGCTCCAGCTCTGACGGCCCTTTTCGGCCACCACCGCGGACAACACCGACGGCCGCCCCCGGACCAGGGGGCGGCCGTCGGCGTTCCACGGCGGCACATCCGGGGCACCCGCAGGACACCTGCCGCGCACCCCGGGGCAAGGCCGACGGAATCCTGTGGCAACCCCTCGTGTTTCTCCCGTAGACGGCCCTCACACCCGGCTGAAGGGGATGCCGGAGCGGAGGATCGCTACCATGGGTCCTCCGGAGCCTGACCGGGGGACCCGGATCGCGCACGAGGAGCCCTCTTGCCAGACGAGGCCCAGCCACTGACCGCCGCCAAGCCCGAGCCCGGCTCGGCGCCCGCGGCCAAGCCCGCGCCGAACGTGTCGACCACGAAGAACGACACCCGCGGGCCGGTCGAGCACGCCCAGTCCGCTCCCGCCGACAAGCCGGCCGAGGCCGTGCGTCCCAAACCGGCCACCCCGGCCGTGCGCCCGTCGGCAACCGCCCCCGCCCGCTCCGGCTCCTCCAACCGCGTCCGCGCCCGCCTCGCCCGGCTCGGCGTCCAGCGCGCGAACCCGTACAACCCGGTCCTGGAGCCGCTGCTGCGGATAGTGCGCAGCAACGACCCCAAGATCGAGAACGCCACGCTCCGCCAGATCGAACGCGCCTACCAGGTCGCCGAGCGCTGGCACCGCGGCCAGAAGCGCAAGAGCGGCGACCCGTACATCACGCACCCCCTCGCGGTGACCACCATCCTCGCCGAGCTGGGCATGGATCCGGCCACGCTCATGGCCGGCCTGCTGCACGACACCGTCGAGGACACCGAGTACGGCCTGGAGGACCTCCGCCGCGACTTCGGCGACGTGGTCACGCTGCTCGTGGACGGCGTCACCAAGCTCGACAAGGTCAAGTTCGGCGAGGCCGCGCAGGCCGAGACCGTGCGCAAGATGGTCGTCGCGATGGCCAAGGACCCGCGCGTCCTGGTCATCAAGCTCGCCGACCGCCTGCACAACATGCGCACCATGCGCTACCTCAAGCGCGAGAAGCAGGAGAAGAAGGCGCGCGAGACCTTGGAGATCTACGCGCCCCTCGCCCACCGCCTCGGCATGAACACCATCAAGTGGGAACTGGAGGACCTCGCGTTCGCGATCCTCTACCCCAAGATGTACGACGAGATCGTCCGGCTGGTGGCCGAGCGGGCACCGAAGCGTGACGAGTACCTGGCCATAGTGACCGACGAGGTCCAGGCCGACCTGCGCGCCGCCCGCATCAAGGCGACCGTCACCGGCCGCCCCAAGCACTACTACAGCGTCTACCAGAAGATGATCGTCCGCGGCCGTGACTTCGCGGAGATCTACGACCTGGTGGGCATCCGCGTCCTGGTCGACACCGTCCGCGACTGCTACGCCGCCCTCGGCACGGTGCACGCGCGCTGGAACCCGGTCCCCGGCCGGTTCAAGGACTACATCGCGATGCCCAAGTTCAACATGTACCAGTCGCTGCACACGACGGTCATCGGACCCAACGGCAAACCGGTCGAGCTGCAGATCCGCACCTTCGACATGCACCGCCGCGCCGAGTACGGCATCGCCGCGCACTGGAAGTACAAGCAGGAGGCCGTCGCCGGCGCCTCCAAGGTCCGCACCGACGTGCCCAAGTCGTCCGGCAAGGGCAAGGACGACCACCTCAACGACATGGCGTGGCTGCGGCAGCTCCTCGACTGGCAGAAGGAGACCGAGGACCCCAGCGAGTTCCTGGAGTCCCTGCGCTTCGACCTGTCCCGCAACGAGGTCTTCGTCTTCACGCCCAAGGGCGACGTCATAGCGCTCCCGGCCGGGGCCACCCCCGTCGACTTCGCGTACGCCGTCCACACCGAGGTCGGCCACCGGACCATAGGAGCACGGGTCAACGGCCGCCTCGTACCGCTCGAGTCCACCCTGGACAACGGCGACCTGGTCGAGGTCTTCACCTCCAAGGCACCCGGCGCAGGCCCCTCCCGCGACTGGCTCGGCTTCGTCAAGTCGCCGCGCGCCCGCAACAAGATCCGGGCCTGGTTCTCCAAGGAACGCCGCGACGAGGCCATCGAGCAGGGCAAGGACGCCATCGTCCGCGCGATGCGCAAGCAGAACCTGCCGATCCAGCGCATCCTCACCGGCGACTCGCTGGTCACCCTCGCGCACGAGATGCGCTACCCGGACATCTCCGCGCTGTACGCCGCGATCGGCGAGGGCCACGTCGCCGCGCAGAACGTGGTGCAGAAGCTCGTCTCCGCGCTCGGCGGCGAGGAGGCGGCCACCGAGGAGATCGACGAGGCCGTCCCGCCCACTCGCACCCGAGGCCGCAAGCGCCGCTCCAGCGCCGACCCGGGTGTCGTCGTCAAGGGCGTGGACGACGTGTGGGTCAAGCTCGCGCGCTGCTGCACACCCGTCCCGGGCGACCCGATCATCGGCTTCGTCACCCGCGGCAGCGGTGTGTCGGTGCACCGCAGCGACTGCGTCAACGTCGAGTCGCTGTCCCGTGAGCCCGAGCGCATCCTCGACGTCGAGTGGGCGCCCACGCAGTCCTCGGTCTTCCTCGTCGCGATCCAGGTCGAGGCGCTGGACCGCTCCCGGCTGCTGTCGGACGTCACCCGCGTCCTGTCCGACCAGCACGTCAACATCCTGTCGGCGGCCGTCCAGACCTCCCGTGACCGCGTCGCCACCTCGCGCTTCACCTTCGAGATGGGCGACCCCAAGCACCTGGGGCACGTCCTCAAGGCGGTACGTGGTGTGGAGGGCGTGTACGACGTGTACCGGGTGACGTCCGCTCGTACCCGGGCGTGACGCCTCGCTGAGTGCGCCGTTTTCAGCTGCGGGTGCGTTGTGGCTGGTCGCGCAGTTCCCCGCGCCCCTTCGGGGCACGGAGAGGGTCCCGTACGTAGTCCGTACGGGACCCTCTCCGTGCTGACTGCCGACTGGGTCAGCCGCCGAACTCCTGGAGGCCCTTGAGGGCCTGGTCCAGGAGGGCCTGGCGGCCCTCCAGCTCCCGCTCCAGCTTGTCGGCCTTGGCCGAGTTGCCCTGGGCGCGGGCCTGCTCGATCTGGCCCTTCAGCTTGTCCACGGCGGCCTGGAGCTGACCGGTCAGACCCGCGGCACGCGCACGCGCCTCCGGGTTGGTCCGGCGCCACTCCGTCTCCTCGGCGTCCTGGAGCGCCCGGTCCACCGCGTGCATCCGGCCCTCGACCTTCGGACGCGCGTCGCGCGGCACGTGCCCGATGGCCTCCCAGCGCTCGTTGATCGAGCGGAAGGCGGCACGGGCCGCCTTCAGGTCGCTGATCGGCAGGAGCTTCTCGGCCTCCTCGGCCAGCTCCTCCTTCAGCTTCAGGTTCTCCGACTGCTCCGCGTCCCGCTCGGCGAACACCGAGCTGCGGGCGGCGAAGAAGACGTCCTGGGCGCCGCGGAAGCGGTTCCACAGGTCGTCCTCGTGCTCGCGCTGGGCGCGGCCCGCGGCCTTCCAGTCCGCCATCAGCTCGCGGTAACGGGCCGCCGTCGCGCCCCAGTCCGTCGAGTCGGACAGCGACTCGGCCTCGGCGACCAGTCTCTCCTTGACCTTGCGGGCGTCCTCGCGCTGCGCGTCGAGCTGCGCGAAGTGGGCCTTGCGGCGCTTGGAGAACGCCGAGCGCGCGTGCGAGAAGCGGTGCCACAGCTCGTCGTCCGACTTGCGGTCGAGACGCGGCAGCCCCTTCCAGGTGTCCACCAGGGCCCGCAGCCGCTCACCGGCCGCCCGCCACTGGTCGGACTGCGCCAGCTGCTCGGCCTCCGTGACCAGGTCCTCCTTGGCCTTGCGGGCCTCGTCGGACTGCTTCGCCCGCTGCTGCTTGCGCTCCTCGCGGCGCGCGTCGACCGTCGCCACGAGCTGCTCGAGCCGGGTCCGCAGCGCGCTCAGGTCACCGACCGTGTGGTGCGCCTCGACCTGCTCCCGGAGGTGGTCGATCGCGGCCTGCGCGTCCTTCGCGGACAGGTCGGTGGTCCGCACGCGCTTCTCGAGGAGGCCGATCTCGACAACCAGGCCCTCGTACTTGCGCTCGAAGTAGGCCAACGCCTCCTCGGGGGAGCCGGCCTGCCAGGAACCGACGACCTGCTCGCCGTCGGCCGTACGCACGTACACGGTCCCCGTCTCGTCGACGCGGCCCCACGGGTCGCTGCTCACAGCGCCTCCTCCACATGATGCCTGCGAGGGGCTGCTGTGCCCCCGGGCATCGTCCACAGTTTCGTCACGGCCAACATAGGCGACCGGCGGGTTGCCTGTCCGCATCCAGCACGACCGAAATTCCGCAGCCGACCGTCGGGATGATCAGGACTTCTGGACCGTCGCCTTGTTGATGACGACGGTGGCGTTCGGCGCACCGTCGCCGGCGCCGGTGTTCTCGCCCGCGGCGGCGATCTTCGTCAGCACCTTCATGCCGGCGGCGTCGATCGTGCCGAACGGCGTGTAGGTGGGCGGCAGCTGGCTGTCCTGGTACACCAGGAAGAACTGGCTGCCGCCGGAGTGCGGCTGACCGGTGTTCGCCATCGCCACCGTGCCCGCCGGGTACACGTTGCCCTTCAGGCTCTTGTCCTTGAGGTTCTCGTCCGGGATGGTGTAGCCCGGCCCGCCGCTGCCGGTGCCCGTCGGGTCGCCGCACTGGAGCACGTAGATGCCGTTGGTGGTGAGCCGGTGGCACTTGGTGTGGTCGAAGAAGCCCTTCCCGGCGAGGAAGTCGAACGAGTTCACCGTGTGCGGTGCCGCCGACGCCTTCAGCGCGATGTCGATGTCACCGCAGGTCGTCGCCAGCTTCATCGTGTACTTCGCCGACTTGTCGACGGTCTGTGCGGGCTCCTTCTTCCACTGGAGCTTGCCGACCGAACCCGCCGCGGGCTTCTCGCAGGGGTCGGGGGCCTTGCTGGTGGGGGCGGCACTGGGGGCGGCGCTGGGGGTGACGTCCGAGCTGGCGTTCGCCTTGCCGTCGTCGTCCTTCAGCACCCCGGTCGTGTACAGCGCGACGCTGCCGATGACGATGACGCCCAGCACCGACGCGATCACGGAGTTGCGCATGCGTGACTTGCGCCGTGCGCTGGTGCGTCGCTGCTGCTGCCGCAAGAACTTCTCCCGGGCGAGCTGACGCCGCCGCTGCTCCTGGCTGACCACCGGGTTCTCTCCTCATGCGTGTCGTGTGTCGACCGGTACGTACGCGTTCTGCGAGCCGACTGCTGCGTGTAGCCCCGTACCGTATATGGGTTGGCTGAGGAAACGGCAGCGCCGGTAGGCTCTGACGGCAGGTGTGGCCCGTTCCGGGGCCCGCCCGTATCGACACAACGAAGGACGATCGTGCTCATTGCCGGGTTCCCCGCCGGGGCCTGGGGGACGAACTGTTACCTCGTCGCCCCCGCCGCCGGTGAGGAGTGCGTGATCATCGACCCGGGCCACGAGGCCACCCGGGGAGTCGAGGAGACGCTGAAGAAGCATCGGCTCAAGCCCGTCGCCGTCGTCCTCAGCCACGGCCACATCGACCACGTGGCCTCGGTCGTCCCCGTGTGCGGAGCGCACGACGTGCCGGCCTGGATCCACCCCGCCGACCGGTACATGATGAGCGACCCCGGCAAGGGGATCGGCCGGTCCATCGGCATGCCGCTCCTGGGCGAGCTGACCGTGGGGGAGCCGGACGACGTCAGGGAGCTGTCCGACGGCAGCCGGCTGGAGCTGGCGGGCCTGGAGTTCTCCGTCGCGCACGCACCGGGCCATACCAAGGGGTCGGTGACCTTCCGGATGCCCGAGACCGCCGACGTCCCGTCGGTCTTCTTCTCGGGCGACCTGCTGTTCGCCGGCTCCATCGGACGCACCGACCTGCCCGGCGGTGACATGGCCGAGATGCTCGACTCGCTGGCCCGCGTGTGCCTGCCGCTCGACGACTCGACCGTGGTGCTGTCCGGCCACGGCCCCCAGACGACCATCGGCCAGGAACGCGCCACCAACTCGTATCTGCGACAGGTGGCCGCCGGCCTCGGGAGCGCGGACGCTCCCCGACGAGGAATGTGACGAAAGACTCCGTGAGCACCTTCAAGGCCCCCAAGGGCACGTACGACCTCATCCCGCCGGACTCCGCGGCGTACCTGGCGGTCCGCGAGGCCATCGCCGCCCCGCTGCGGACCTCCGGCTACGGCTACGTCGAGACGCCGGGCTTCGAGAACGTCGAGCTCTTCGCACGCGGTGTCGGCGAGTCCACCGACATCGTGACCAAGGAGATGTACGCCTTCGAGACCAAGGGCGGCGACCGGCTCGCCCTGCGGCCCGAGGGCACCGCGTCCGTGCTGCGCGCGGCGCTGGAGGCCAACCTCCACAAGACCGGCAACCTGCCCGTCAAGCTCTGGTACTCCGGCTCGTACTACCGCTACGAGCGCCCTCAGAAGGGCCGTTACCGCCACTTCTCCCAGGTCGGCGCCGAGGCGATCGGCGCCGAGGACCCGGCGCTCGACGCCGAGCTGATCATCCTGGCCGACCAGGCGTACCGCTCGCTCGGGCTCAGGAACTTCCGCATCCTGCTCAACAGCCTGGGCGACAAGGAGTGCCGTCCGGTGTACCGGGCCGCCCTCCAGGACTTCCTGCGCGGTCTCGACCTGGACGAGGACACCCTGCGCCGGGCGGAGATCAACCCGCTGCGCGTGCTCGACGACAAGCGTCCCGACGTCCAGAAGCAGCTGACGGACGCCCCGCTGCTGCGCGACTACCTGTGCGACGCCTGCAAGACGTACCACGAGGAGGTGCGCGAGCTGATCACCGCGGCGGGCGTGGCCTTCGAGGACGACCCGCGGCTGGTGCGCGGCCTGGACTACTACACGCGCACGACCTTCGAGTTCGTCCACGACGGGCTCGGCTCCCAGTCCGCGGTGGGCGGCGGCGGACGCTACGACGGCCTGTCCGAGATGATCGGCGGCCCCGCGCTGCCGTCGGTGGGCTGGGCGCTCGGCGTCGACCGCACGGTCCTGGCCCTGGAGGCCGAGGGCGTACGCCTCGAACTGCCCTCCGCGACCAGCGTGTTCGCCGTCCCGCTCGGCGAGGAGGCGCGCCGCCTGCTGTTCGCCAAGGTCACCGAGCTGCGCCGGGCGGGCGTGGCCGCCGACTTCTCGTACGGCCACAAGGGGCTCAAGGGCGCGATGAAGAACGCCAACCGCAGCGGGGCGCGCTACACGCTCGTGGCCGGCGAGCGCGACCTCGCCGAGGGCGTCGTCCAGCTCAAGGACATGGAGTCCGGTGAGCAGACGGCGATCGGCGTGAACGAGATCGTGGCCGAGCTGGAGTCCCGCCTCGGCTGATCCGCGACGCCAGGGCGCCGGGTCCCCACCGGGAACCGGCGCCTTCGCCGTACCCGGGCACCGCACACTGGCGCGGGGCGTCAACCCGGCGCACGCCACCTCCCCCGGAGGGACGATTTCCGCACCCGGGTGCAGGCTGGAACCGAACGGTCAGAGGCGCTCGCGCGTACCTCCTTATGTCCACCGAACGGTGGACGAGCCCCCTGGTACGGCACAATGACCCGTGCCCGAAGAAGTTCCAACTCTCAAGCAGACGGAATCGGCGTGATGAGCAAGACGACAGTCAAGGACGTCTCCACCGAACCCGGACCCGAGCGTGCCCCCGCCGCCGCCCGGACCGAGGGCGGCAGCCGCGCCTTCGCCGTGCTGCTGCTGATCACCGGCGCGGCCGGCCTCCTCGCCGCGTGGGTCATCACGATCGACAAGTTCAAGCTCCTCGAGGCCAAGGTCGAGGGCAAGACGTTCACCCCCGGGTGCAGCCTCAACCCGGTCGTCTCCTGCGGCAGCGTCATGGAGAGCAAGCAGGCCGCCGCCTTCGGCTTCCCCAACCCGATGCTCGGCCTGGTCTGCTACGGCATCGTGATCTGCGTCGGCATGAGCCTGCTCACCCGAGCCCGCTTCCCGCGCTGGTACTGGCTCACCTTCAACTTCGGCACGCTGTTCGGCGTCGGATTCGTCACCTGGCTCCAGTTCCAGTCCCTGTACCGGATCAACGCCCTGTGCCTGTGGTGCTGCCTCGCCTGGGTCGCCACGATCGTCATGTTCTGGTACGTGACGTCGTTCAACGTCCGCAAGGGCTTCCTGCCCGCCCCGAGCTGGCTCAAGGGCTTCTTCGGCGAGTTCACCTGGGTCCTGCCGGTCGTGCACATCGGTGTCATCGGCATGCTGATCCTGACCCGCTGGTGGGACTTCTGGACCGGCTGACGGTCCGGAGGGGACTGTCAGTGCGGTGAACTAGGGTTTCAGGCGTGGAACCCGACCTGTTCACCGCCGCAGCAGAAGAACGCCAGGAGAAGGACCCGGCCGGCAGTCCCCTGGCCGTCCGGATGCGCCCGCGCACCCTCGACGAGGTGGTGGGCCAGCAACACCTGCTGAAGCCGGGTTCACCCCTGCGCCGCCTCGTCGGCGAGGGCGCCGGCGGACCCGCGGGGCCCTCCTCGGTGATCCTCTGGGGCCCGCCGGGCACCGGCAAGACCACCCTGGCCTACGTCGTCTCCAAGGCCACCAACAAGCGGTTCGTGGAACTGTCGGCGATCACCGCGGGCGTCAAGGAGGTCCGCGCGGTCATCGACGGCGCCCGCCGCGCCACCGGCGGCTTCGGCAAGGAGACCGTCCTCTTCCTCGACGAGATCCACCGCTTCAGCAAGGCCCAGCAGGACCCCCTCCTCCCGGCCGTCGAGAACCGCTGGGTGACCCTGATCGCGGCGACCACCGAGAACCCGTACTTCTCGGTGATCTCCCCGCTGCTCTCCCGCTCCCTGCTGCTGACCCTCGAACCCCTCACCGACGACGACGTGCGCGGCCTGCTGCGCCGGGCCCTGAGCGACGAACGCGGACTCAAGGACGCCGTCGCCCTGCCCGAGGACACCGAGGACCACCTGCTGCGCATCGCCGGCGGGGACGCCCGTCGCGCGCTGACCGCCCTGGAGGCCGCCGCCGGTGCCGCCCTGGACAAGGGCGAGGCCGAGATCGCCCTGGCCACGCTGGAGGAGACGGTCGACCGGGCCGCCGTGAAGTACGACCGCGACGGCGACCAGCACTACGACGTCGCCAGCGCCCTCATCAAGTCCATCCGCGGCTCCGACGTCGACGCCGCCCTGCACTACCTGGCCCGGATGATCGAGGCAGGCGAGGACCCCCGCTTCATCGCCCGCCGACTGATGATCTCCGCCAGCGAGGACATCGGCCTAGCCGACCCGAACGCCCTGCCCACGGCGGTCGCCGCGGCCCAGGCCGTCGCCATGATCGGCTTCCCCGAGGCCGCCCTCACCCTCAGCCACGCCACCATCGCCCTCGCCCTGGCCCCCAAGTCCAACGCCGCGACCACCGCCATCGGCGCCGCCCTGGAGGACGTGCGCAAGGGACTGGCGGGCCCCGTACCGCCGCACCTGCGCGACGGCCACTACAAGGGCGCCGCCGCACTCGGCCACGCCCAGGGGTACGTGTATCCGCACGACCTGCCCGAGGGCATCGCCGCCCAGCGGTACGCACCCGAGGCCCTCCAGGACCGCGAGTACTACACCCCGACCCGGCACGGCGCCGAGGCGCGCTACGCCGACGCGGTCGAATGGACCAGGAAGCACCTCGGTCGCAAGCGGTCCTGACCACCCTGTAGAATCCCGAGCAGTGCTGAGTCCCGTGTCCGGCCCCAGGTCGGCGCCTCAGGCGGGACGACCAGCCGGATCTTCGGATCCAGGAGCGTCGCGCACCGTCGTAGGTGTCGCGGGCAGCCCACCACCACCCGGGGTTCCGGGACCGGTCGGTGGGCCGTTCGTGTGCTGCACGTATGTGCCCAGACCAGGGAGCGGCTGCCTGGCACGTCCCCAGGGACTCGCCGGGATTCCCAGGCTGCGGATGCGACCTCCCGTAACCCTGAGGCAGCCGAATCGAAGAAGGAAAAGAACGTGGCGAACCAGTCCCGTCCCAAGGTCAAGAAGTCGCGTGCCCTCGGCATCGCGCTGACCCCGAAGGCCGTCAAGTACTTCGAGGCCCGTCCCTACCCGCCGGGTGAGCACGGCCGCGGCCGCAAGCAGAACTCGGACTACAAGGTCCGTCTGCTCGAGAAGCAGCGCCTGCGCGCTCAGTACGACATCTCCGAGCGCCAGCTGGTCCGCGCCTACGACCGCGCGTCCAAGGTCCAGGGCAAGACCGGTGAGGCCCTGATCGTCGAGCTGGAGCGTCGCCTCGACGCGCTGGTCCTGCGTTCGGGCATCGCCCGCACGATCTACCAGGCCCGCCAGATGGTCGTCCACGGCCACATCCAGGTCAACGGCCAGAAGGTCGACAAGCCGTCCTTCCGCGTCCGCCCGGACGACGTCGTGCAGGTCCGCGACCGCTCCAAGGACAAGACGCTCTTCCAGATCGCCCGTGAGGGCGGCTTCGCCCCCGACGGCGAGACCCCCCGCTACCTTCAGGTGAACCTCAAGGCCCTGGCGTTCCGCCTGGACCGCGAGCCGAACCGCAAGGAAGTCCCGGTCATCTGCGACGAGCAGCTCGTCGTCGAGTACTACGCCCGCTGACCCCAGCCCCGGCGCGGTACCTCAGCCCGCCGTCTCCCCGCCCTTCCGGGTGGGGGAGGCGGCGGGTTCTCGCGTTCCGGCCCCCTCCCGGGCGGCCCGCACCGACCCGCGCGGCGCCGTCGGCGCGGCCGACGGCCGGCCCCCGTGCCCGCCGAGCGCCCGCGCCACCGCCGTCTCCCGGTCCAGGCCCGCGCCGTCGCGCACACACGCCGCGTACCGCTCGTCCCCGAGCGCCGCACGGGCCGTCGCCTCGCACAGCTCGTGCGGCGCGTTGTAGTACGCCGAACCGAACAGCGGCAGCCCCACCGAAGGCCACATCACGCTCGCCGCGCCCTGGAGCACCGCCGCCTCCTCCGGATCGCCCTCCGTCGCCGTGACCAGGGCAAGCAGCTCGACCGCCAGCACCGAACCCAGCAGGTCACGGAAGGCGTGCGCCGCAGCCAGGCACTCCGCGAGCAGCGCGCGGGCGCCCGCCGGATCACCGTCCCGCCAGGCCGCGTAGGCCAGGACGTACAACGCGTACGACCGCGTCCAGCGCTCCCCGTGGTCCTCGCACACCCGGCGCACGTCCTCGCACAGCCGCACCGCGTCCGGCAGGTCCCCCCGGAACGCCCGCGCCATCGCGAGCTCGACCTGGCCCATCAGTACGTTGCTGTTCAGCTCGCCGATCGCCCGGTAGCGGGCCAGCGCCGAGCGCAGCAGCGCCTCCGCGCGCGGCATGTCGTCCGTGACCAGGGCCAGACAGCCGGTGCGGTGCTCCGCGTACGCCTCCGCCGCCGGGTTCGCCACCCGCTCCGCCTCCGCACGGCACTCCTGGAGCGCGGCCAGCGCCGGCACCTTGTCGCCCTGGAGGATCGCCACGTACCCGAGCACCCACAGCGCCTTCAGCCGGGACCGCTCGTACCCGCCGTTCCCGGCGGCCGGCTCCACACTGCGCTCCAGCCAGCGCCGCCCCTCCGAAAGACGCCCGCAGCCCGCCCAGTAGAACCACAGGGAGGCCGCGAGGTACTGGCCCAGATGCGTCTCGTCCGGCTCGGTCAGACAGTGCTCAAGGGCCACCCGCAGATTCGGCAGCTCCGCCTCCACCCGGGCGGCCACCTCCGCCTGCCGGGGGGAGAACCAGTCCAGCTCGCACCAGGTCGCGAGACCCATGAACCAGTCCCGGTGCCGCCGCCGCAGCCGCGGCGCGTCGCCCGTGGCCTCCAGCCAGTCGGCGCCGTACGCCCGGACCGTCTCCAGCATCCGGTGGCGCACACCCGTCGCGCCCTCCTCGCGGGCGACCACGGACTGCGCGACCAGCTCGGACAGCGTGTCGAGGACGTCCTCGGCGGGCAGGCCGTCCCCGCTGCACACGTATTCGGCGGCCTCCAGGTCGAAGGAGTGCGCGAACACCGAGAGCCGCGCCCACAGCAGCCGCTCCGCCGGCGCGCACAGCTCGTGGCTCCAGCCGATCGCCGTGCGCAGCGTCTGGTGCCGGGGGAGGGCGTCGCGGCACCCGCCGGTCAGCAGCCGGAACCGGTCGTCCAGCCGCTCCAGCACCTGCCCCGGGGACAGGACCCGCAGCCGGCCCGCCGCCAGTTCGAGCGCGAGCGGAATCCCGTCCAGCCGCCGGCACAGCTCCCGTACGTCCCCGTGGCCGCGCACGTCGAGCCCCTGCTGCGCCGCCCGGTCCGTGAACAGCTCGACCGCCTCGTCCTCGGCCAGCGGCGCGAGCGGGAACAGCCGCTCGCCCGTCAGCCCGAGGGGCCGCCGCCCCACCGCGAGCACCCGCAGCCCCGGTGCCCGCCGCAGCAGGTCGCCGACCAGCGCCGCGCACTCCGCCACCAGGTGCTCGAACCCGTCCAGGACCAGCAGCGGCCGGCCGTTCCCGGCGAGCCGGGCGAGCAGCGCCTCGCGCGGCGGCCGGGTGGTGTGGTCGGTCAGCCCCAGCGCCTCCACCAGCGCGTGGTCCAGGAGTCCGGCGTCCCGCACGGAGGCGAGCTCGACCCGCCACACCCCGTCCCGGGGTGCCGCCCGCCGCGCCGCCCGCGCCGCGAGCCGCGACTTGCCCACACCGCCGACCCCGGTCACCGTGACCAGCCGCGCGGTGCCGAGCGCCTCGGTCAGCCGGGCCAGTTCGGCCGCGCGGCCCACGAAGGCCGTGGGCTCCGGCGGCAGGCCGCCGTCCGTCGAGGGGCCGGTGTCCTGAGGGCGTCGCATGGAACACGGAGCGTACTGAAGCGTGTTCGGTCCGTACAATCCCCTCCCGAACCGCGCCCGCGGCGGGCGGTAATGCGGTACGGAGCTGCGCACCCGGCGCGATAGGCTCGGTGCACTGGTTTTTATGTTTCCGATGCTCGGATCACGTTTCAGGGAGCGGGTGCGCACGGTGTCCGGTGGAGAGGTGGCCGGGATCCTGGTGGCCGTCTTCTGGGCGATCCTGGTCTCCTTCCTCGCCGTCGCGCTGGCGAGGGTGGCCCAG
This sequence comes from Streptomyces sp. NPDC026672, assembly GCF_040638185.1. Taxonomy (NCBI): domain Bacteria; kingdom Bacillati; phylum Actinomycetota; class Actinomycetes; order Kitasatosporales; family Streptomycetaceae; genus Streptomyces; species Streptomyces sp. NPDC026672. The sequence continues at coordinate 123,625 of NZ_JBEZXS010000005.1, read as the reverse complement.
ACGCTCAAGGCGACCACCAAGCTCGTCGCGGACGTGACCGACCAGGCCGTCCCGCTGCTCGCCGACGCCTCCGCGGCCGTGCGCTCCGCGCAGACCCAGATCGACCGGGTCGACGCGATCGCCTCCGACGTCCAGGAGGTCACGTCGAACGCGTCCGCGCTCTCCACGACCGTCGCCTCCACCTTCGGCGGCCCCCTGGTCAAGGTCGCGGCCTTCGGCTACGGCGTGCGCCGCGCCCTCGGCGGCCGCAAGGACGACGCGCCCGTGAGCGCGGCCCGGCGTACGGTGATCGTGGGTCGCACGGTCCCCGGCGCACGACGCAAGCGGAAGAAGGACTGAGACCGAGCGATGTTCCGTCGTACGTTCTGGTTCACCACCGGTGTCGCCGCCGGTGTGTGGGCCACCACCAAGGTCAACCGCAAGCTCAGGCAGCTCACTCCGGAGAGCCTCGCCGCGACCGCGGCCAACAAGGCACTGGAGACGGGGCAGCGCCTCAAGGACCGCGCGGTCGTCTTCGCGCTCGACGTCCGCCACAACATGGCGCAGCGGGAGGCCGAGTTGGGGGAGGCGCTGGGCATCGACGCGGACCCCGAACTCCCCGCGCCCCGGCGGTTCGCCGCCATCGAGAACAACCGCACCACCCCGAAGCACCTCGGGAACACGACGTACTCGCACAACCGGAATGAGGACCACTGATGGAGTCGGCCGAGATTCGCCGCCGCTGGCTGAGCTTCTTCGAGGAGCGCGGTCACACCGTCGTCCCTTCGGCGTCGCTCATCGCGGACGACCCGACTCTGCTCCTCGTCCCGGCCGGCATGGTGCCCTTCAAGCCCTACTTCCTCGGTGAGGTCAGGCCGCCGTTCCCGCGCGCCACCAGCGTGCAGAAGTGCGTGCGCACGCCCGACATCGAAGAGGTCGGCAAGACCACGCGGCACGGCACCTTCTTCCAGATGTGCGGCAACTTCTCCTTCGGCGACTACTTCAAGGAAGGCGCCGTCAAGCTCGCCTGGGAGCTGCTCACCTCGCCCCAGGACAAGGGGGGTTACGGCCTCGACCCCGAGCGCCTGTGGATCACCGTCTACAAGGACGACGACGAGGCCGAGAAGATCTGGCACGAGGTCGTCGGCGTGCCCAAGGAGCGCATCCAGCGCCTGGGCATGAAGGACAACTTCTGGTCCATGGGCGTCCCCGGCCCCTGCGGCCCCTGCTCCGAGATCAACTACGACCGCGGCCCCGAGTTCGGCGTCGAGGGCGGCCCCGCCGTCAACGACGAGCGGTACGTGGAGATCTGGAACCTCGTCTTCATGCAGTACGAGCGGGGCGAGGGCATCGGCAAGGACAACTTCGAGATCCTGGGCGACCTGCCGAGCAAGAACATCGACACGGGCCTCGGCCTGGAGCGCCTCGCCATGATTCTGCAGGACGTGCAGAACATGTACGAGATCGACACCTCCATGGCCGTCATCAACAGGGCCACCGAACTGACCGGTGTGGCCTACGGCGAGGCCCACGCCTCGGACGTCTCCCTGCGCGTGGTCACCGACCACATGCGCACGGCCACCATGCTCATCGGTGACGGCGTCACCCCCGGCAACGAGGGCCGCGGTTACGTCCTGCGCCGCATCATGCGCCGCGCCATCCGCAACATGCGGCTGCTCGGCGCCACCGGTCCGGTCGTCAAGGACCTGATCGACGTGGTGATCGGCATGATGGGGCAGCAGTACCCGGAGCTGGTCACCGACCGCGAGCGCATCGAGAAGGTCGCCCTCGCCGAGGAGAACGCCTTCCTCAAGACGCTGAAGGCCGGCACCAACATCCTGGACACCGCCGTCACCGAGACCAAGGCCTCCGGCTCCGCCGTGCTGCCCGGCGACAAGGCGTTCCTGCTCCACGACACCTGGGGCTTCCCGATCGACCTCACCCTGGAGATGGCCGCCGAGCAGGGGCTGTCCGTGGACGAGGACGGCTTCCGCCGCCTGATGAAGGAGCAGCGGGAGCGCGCCAAGGCCGACGCCCAGGCCAAGAAGACCGGCCACGCCGACCTCGGTGCCTACCGTGCGATCGCCGACAGCGCCGGCGAGACCGACTTCATCGGCTACGCGGACACCGAGGGCGAGTCCACGATCGTCGGCATCCTCGTCGACGGCGTGTCCTCCCCGGCCGCCGGCGAGGGCGACGAGGTGGAGATCGTTCTCGACCGCACCCCGTTCTACGCCGAGGGCGGCGGCCAGATCGGCGACACCGGCCGCATCAGGGCCGACTCCGGTGCCGTCGTCGAGATCCGCGACACCCAGAAGCCGGTGCCCGGTGTCTACGTGCACAAGGGTGTCGTCCAGGTCGGCGAGGTCACCGTGGGCGCCAAGGTCCACGCCGGCATCGACCAGCGCCGGCGCACGGCCATCGCCCGCGCCCACTCGGCCACGCACCTCACCCACCAGGCCCTGCGCGACGCCCTCGGCCCGACGGCCGCCCAGGCCGGTTCCGAGAACCAGCCGGGCCGCTTCCGCTTCGACTTCGGCTCGCCTTCCGCCGTTCCGACGGCCGTGATGACCGACGTCGAGCAGAAGATCAACGAGGTGCTGGCCCGCGAGCTCGACGTGCGCGCCGAGATCATGGGCATCGACGACGCCAAGAAGCAGGGCGCCATCGCCGAGTTCGGCGAGAAGTACGGCGAGCGCGTGCGGGTGGTGACCATCGGCGACTTCTCCAAGGAGCTGTGCGGCGGCACCCACGTCCACAACACCGCCCAGCTGGGTCTGGTGAAGCTGCTCGGCGAGTCGTCGATCGGCTCGGGCGTGCGCCGTATCGAGGCCCTGGTCGGTGTGGACGCCTACAACTTCCTCGCCCGGGAGCACACGGTCGTCGCCCAGCTCCAGGAACTGGTCAAGGGCCGTCCGGAGGAACTGCCGGAGAAGATCTCCGCCATGCTCGGCAAGCTGAAGGACGCCGAGAAGGAGATCGAGAAGTTCCGCGCGGAGAAGGTGCTCCAGGCCGCCGCCGGTCTCGCCGAGTCGGCCAAGGACGTCAACGGCATCTCACTTGTGACCGGTCGGGTCCCGGACGGCACCGCGCCGGACGACCTGCGCCGGCTGGTCCTCGACGTGCGCGGCCGCATCCAGGGCGGACGGGCCGCCGTGGTCGCCCTGTTCACGGTCAACAACGGCAAGCCGCTCACGGTCATCGCCACCAACGAGGCCGCCCGCGAGCGCGGTCTCAAGGCCGGCGAACTGGTCCGCACGGCCGCCAAGACCCTCGGCGGCGGCGGTGGCGGCAAGCCGGACGTCGCCCAGGGCGGCGGTCAGCACCCGGCCGCCGTCGGTGACGCCGTGGACGCCGTCGAGCGCCTCGTCGCCGAGACGGCCAAGTAAGGATCGGGACCGGCAGAGTAAGGAAACGGTCGGAAGATGCGAAGAGGACGTCGACTCGCGATCGACGTCGGGGACGCCCGTATCGGGGTCGCCTCGTGCGACCCCGACGGCATCCTCGCGACCCCCGTCGAGACGGTTCCCGGGCGGGACGTCCCGGCGGCCCACCGGCGGCTGCGGCAACTGGTCGAGGAGTACGAGCCGATCGAGGTCGTCGTCGGGCTGCCCCGTTCCCTGCGGGGCGGTGAGGGTCCCGCCGCGGTCAAAGTCCGGGCGTTCGCCCAGGAGATGGCGAAGGGCATCGCCCCGGTACCGGTGCGCCTGGTCGACGAGCGGATGACGACGGTGACGGCCAGTCAGGGGCTGCGCGCCTCGGGCGTGAAAGCGAAGAAGGGCCGCTCGGTGATCGACCAGGCGGCGGCCGTCGTGATCCTCCAGCAGGCCCTGGAATCCGAACGGGTGTCAGGCAGAGCACCCGGCGAGGGCGTCGAAGTGGTCATCTGATCGCGATACGGTAACGTTCCGCGCGATGCGGTGGTGTTCGAACAGCCGACGCACAGCAAGAGGCGGAACGGGAGCCGGCCGGCAAGCCGCGTGACCGCCGCCTCGCGGCTCTAGGGGATCGATGACTGAGTATGGCCGGGGCCCAGGCTCCGAACCGTGGCATCCGGAGGACCCGTTGTACGGGGACGGCGGATGGGGCGGACAGCAGGCCCACGCGGGCCAGCAGTCCCCCTACGGCGGCCAGCCGCAGCAGCAGTATCCGCAGGAGCCGCAGCAGCAGTACGGCGACTGGGGCCAGGCCCAGCAGGGCGGGTACGACCAGCAGCAGTACCAGCAGTACTACGGTCAGCAGGATCACCAGGGCCACCAGGGCCACCAGGGCCACCAGGACCACCAGGGCCAGCAGGGTCACCAGCAGTACGCCGAGTATCCGCAGACGGAGCAGTACCACCAGGGCGGCTGGGACGCCACGGGCACCCACGGCCAGGTCCCCTTCGCGGCCGACCCCGGCGACCCCTACGGCCAGCAGCCCATCGCGTACGGCGCCGAGCAGCCCGACTTCTACGGCACCCCCGACGCCTATCCGCCGCCGGAGCCGCCCGGACACAGACGTCCCGAGCCGGAGCCGGAGACCGGCTGGGACCCGGGCCCCGACCAGGGCGAGCACGCCTTCTTCTCCGACGAGGACGACGAGGACGACGGCCTCACCGACGACCCCAAGGACCGCCGCGGCCGTGGCGACCGGCGGGGCAAGGGAGCGAAGGGCGGCAAAGGCGCAAAGAAGCGGCGCAGCGGCTGTGCCTGCCTGGTGGTCGTGCTGGTGTTCGGCGGCGGTGTCGGCGGAGTCGGATATCTGGGGTTCCAGTACTTCCAGAATCGTTTTGGCCCGGCCCCGGACTACGCGGGCGGTGGTACGTCCGAGGCGGTCACCGTCGAGATCCCCAAGGGCGCCGGCGGCTACGACATCGGGCGCAAGCTGAAGGAGGCCGGCGTCGTCAAGAGCGTCGACGCGTTCGTCGCCGCGCAGTCGCAGAATCCCAACGGCAAACAGATCCAGGCCGGCGCCTACCTCCTGAAGAAGGAGATGTCGGCCGCCAGCGCGGTCCAGATGATGCTGGACCCCAAGAGCCAGAACAACCTGATGGTCACCCCGGGCCAGCGCAACGCCGCCGTCTACGCGGCCATCGACAAGCGGCTCGGCCTGTCCGGCGGCACCACCAAGAAGGTCGCCGGCAAGGAGTACAAGAGCCTCGGGCTGCCGAGCTGGGCGCTCAACCACGAGGGCGTCATGGACCCGCTGGAGGGCTTCCTCTTCCCGGGCACCTATCCCGCGGCCAAGGGCATGAAGCCCGAGGCGGTCCTCAAGCAGATGGTCGGCCAGGCCAAGGAGCAGTACACCAAGTACGACCTGGAGGGCAAGGCCGCTTCGTTCGACCTGGACAGCCCGTTCCAGCTCGTCATCGTCGCCAGCCTGGTGCAGGCCGAGGGCAAGACGCACGACGACTTCCGCAAGATGGCCGAGGTGATCTACAACCGCCTCAAGCCGACGAACACCCAGACCAACCAGCTGCTCCAGTTCGACTCGACCTTCAACTACCTGAAGGGCGAGAGCAACATCCACATCGGCGAGAACGAGATCCAGAGCAACAAGGACCCGTACAACACGTACACCAACAAGGGTCTGCCGCCGGGTCCGATCGGAAACCCCGGCGAGGACGCGCTGAAGGCGATGCTGAACCCGACCGACGACGGCTGGATCTACTTCGTGGCGACCGACGGCCAGAACAACACCGAGTTCGCCAAGACCTACGACGAGTTCCTGAAGCTCAAGGAAAAGTTCAATGCCAATTCGGGCCGCTGACGCCCGTCGGGCGGCCGTGCTCGGATCGCCCGTCGCCCACTCGCTCTCCCCGGTCCTGCACCGGGCGGCGTACGCCGAACTCGGCCTCACCGGCTGGTCGTACGACCGCTTCGAGATCGACGAGGCCGGCCTGCCCGGCTTCCTCGACGGCCTCGGCGGCGAGTGGGCCGGCCTCTCGCTGACCATGCCGCTGAAGCGGGCCGTCCTGCCGCTGCTCGACGAGATCAGCGAGACGGCCGCCGCCGTCGACGCGGTCAACACCGTTGTGTTCACCGACGACGGCCGCAGGACCGGCGACAACACCGACATCCCCGGCATGGTCGCCGCGCTGCGCGAACACGGCGTCGAGAAGGTCGACTCCGCCGCGGTCCTCGGCGCCGGCGCCACCGCGTCCTCCGCGCTCGCCGCCCTCGCCCGGATCTGCACCGGTGAGGTCGTCGCCTACGTCCGCAGGGCCGAGCGCGCCGCCGAGATGCGCGAGTGGGGTGCCCGGCTCGGCGTCGGGGTCCGCACGGCCGACTGGGCGGACGCGGCCGACGCGCTGCGCGCGCCCCTGGTGATCGCCACCACCCCCGCCGGCACCACCGACGCGCTCGCCGCCGCCGTGCCCGAGCGCCCCGCCGTCCTCTTCGACGTGCTCTACGACCCCTGGCCCACCGACCTCGCCGCCCGCTGGTCCATGGCCGGCGGCGCGGTCGTCGGCGGCCTCGACCTGCTCGTCCACCAGGCCGTGCTCCAGGTGGAGAGGATGACCGGCCGCTCCCCGGCCCCGCTGGAGGCCATGCGCAGGGCCGGCGAGCGGGCCCTCGCCGAGCGCTGACGGCCGCCGCGCCCGCGTCCGCCCTCCGGACCGCCGCCGGGATCGGGCACCGGTCGTGGGAGGATCGGAAGTGGCGACCGGGACCGCGCCCCCGGTCGGACCGTCGTCGCACGTGAGGAAGCACGTGCGCAGGGCAGTACCGGGGCGCGAGCACGGAGGAGCACCGTTGAGCAGGCTGCGTTGGCTGACCGCGGGGGAGTCCCACGGTCCCGCACTCGTCGCGACGCTGGAGGGCCTTCCCGCCGGCGTGCCGATCACCACGGAGACGGTGGCTGACCACCTCGCTCGCCGGCGCCTCGGTTACGGCCGCGGGGCCCGTATGAAGTTCGAGCGTGACGAGGTCACCTTCCTCGGCGGGGTCCGCCACGGCCTCACCCTCGGCTCACCGGTCGCGATCATGGTCGGCAACACCGAGTGGCCCAAGTGGGAACAGGTCATGGCCGCCGACCCGATCGACCCGGAGGTCCTGGCGGGCCTCGCGCGGAACGCGCCGCTGACCCGGCCCCGCCCCGGCCACGCCGACCTCGCCGGCATGCAGAAGTACGGCTTCGACGAGGCCCGCCCGATCCTGGAGCGCGCCTCCGCGCGCGAGACGGCCGCCAGGGTCGCGCTCGGCGCCGTCGCCCGCTCCTACCTCAAGGAGACGGCCGGCATCGAGATCGTCTCCCACGTCGTGGAGCTGGCGTCCGCGAAGGCGCCGTACGGCGTCCTCCCGACCCCCGCCGACGTCGAGAAGCTGGACGCCGACCCGGTGCGCTGCCTGGACGCGGACACGTCGAAGGCGATGGTCGCCGAGATCGACCAGGCCCACCGGGACGGTGACACGCTCGGCGGCGTCGTCGAGGTGCTGGCGTACGGCGTCCCGGTCGGCCTCGGTTCGCACGTGCACTGGGACCGGCGCCTCGACGCACGGCTCGCCGCCGCCCTCATGGGCATCCAGGCGATCAAGGGCGTCGAGGTCGGCGACGGCTTCGAGCTGGCACGGGTGCCCGGCTCCCAGGCGCACGACGAGATCCTCGGCACACCCGAGGGCATCAGGCGTTCCTCCGGCCGCTCCGGCGGCACCGAGGGCGGACTCAGCACGGGCGAGCTGCTGCGGGTGCGCGCCGCGATGAAGCCGATCGCCACGGTGCCGCACGCGCTGCGCACCGTCGACGTCGTGACCGGCGAGACCGCCCAGGCCCACCACCAGCGCTCCGACGTGTGCGCCGTCCCGGCGGCCGGCATCGTCGCCGAGGCCATGGTCGCGCTCGTCCTCGCCGACGCCGTGGCGGAGAAGTTCGGCGGCGACAGCGTCCCCGAGACCCGCCGCAACGTGCGGTCCTACCTCGACCACCTGGCCATCCGGTGAGCGCCGGTCCGGCCGTCGTCCTCGTCGGTCCGATGGGCGTCGGCAAGTCCACGGTGGGACGGCTGCTCGCCGATCGGCTCGGCGTCGGCTACCGCGACACCGACGACGACATCGTGGCCGCCGAGGGCCGCGCCATCGCCGAGATCTTCGTGGACGAGGGCGAACACGCCTTCCGCGCGCTGGAGAAGAGCGCCGTGCGGCAGGCGCTCGCCGAGCACGAGGGCGTGCTCGCCCTGGGCGGCGGCGCCGTCCTCGACGAGGACACCCGCGCCCTGCTCGGCGGGCAGCGCGTCGTCTACCTCTCGATGGACGTCGAGGAGGCGGTGCGTCGCACCGGCCTCAACGTCGCCCGCCCCCTGCTCGCCGTCAACCCGCGCAAGCAGTGGCGCGAGCTGATGGAGGCCCGGCGGCACCTGTACGAGGAGGTCGCCTCGGCCGTGGTCGCGACCGACGGGCGCACCCCCGAAGAGGTCACCCAAATCGCCCTGGACGCACTGGAGTTGAAGGAAGCATGAGCGAGTCGGTGACGCGGATCCAGGTCGGCGGCACGGCGGGCACCGAGCCCTACGAGGTTCTGATCGGCCGTCAGCTCCTCGATGAGCTGCCCGGTCTGATCGGCGACCGGGCCAAGCGGGTCGCGGTGATCCACCCCGAGGCGCTCGCCGAGACCGGTGACGCCCTCCGCGCGGACCTGGCCGAACAGGGCTACGAGGCGGTCGCCGTCCAGGTGCCCAACGCCGAGGAGGCCAAGACCGCCGAGGTCGCCGCCTACTGCTGGAAGGCGCTCGGCCAGTCCGGCTTCACCCGCACCGACGTGATCGTCGGCGTCGGCGGCGGCGCCACCACCGACCTCGCCGGTTTCGTCGCCGCCACCTGGCTGCGCGGGGTGCGCTGGATCGCCGTACCGACGACCGTGCTCGCCATGGTGGACGCGGCGGTCGGCGGCAAGACCGGCATCAACACCGCCGAGGGCAAGAACCTCGTCGGCGCCTTCCACCCCCCGGCCGGTGTCCTGTGCGACCTCGCCGCGCTGGACTCCCTCCCGGTCAACGACTACGTCTCCGGGCTCGCCGAGATCATCAAGGCCGGCTTCATCGCCGACCCGGCGATCCTCGACCTGATCGAGTCCGACCCCGGGGCGGCGCGCACCCCGGCGGGCCCGCACACCGCCGAGCTGATCGAGCGGTCCATCCGGGTCAAGGCCGAGGTGGTCTCCTCCGACCTCAAGGAATCGGGCCTGCGGGAGATCCTCAACTACGGCCACACGCTGGGCCACGCCATCGAGAAGAACGAGCGCTACAAGTGGCGGCACGGCGCGGCCGTCGCGGTCGGCATGCACTTCGCCGCCGAACTCGGCCGCCTCGCGGGCAGGTTGGACGACGCCACGGCCGACCGCCACCGCACCGTGCTGGAGTCCGTCGGACTGCCCCTGCACTACCGCCACGACCAGTGGCCCAAGCTGCTGGAGACGATGAAGGTCGACAAGAAGTCCCGCGGGGACCTGCTGCGCTTCATCGTCCTGGACGGACTGGGCAAGCCGACCGTCCTGGAGGGTCCCGACCCGGCCGTGCTGCTCGCGGCGTACGGCGAGGTCGGACAGTAGGTCCTCCCGCATCCCATCCGCCCGATTCGCCCTCCGGCACGGGCACTTCGGACCGTCCCCGGCCGTTTCACCAAACGACGGCAGGGGACGGTACCGTTCGGTAGGGAGCGGGGTGCGCACTCCGCCGCAAGCGCCGATCGCGAGCCAAGAGACACGAGACGGAGTGCACCGGATGCAGCACGCAGTGGGGTCTCCGCTGCCGCCGTCCCACCAGCCGGGGCAGGCACCGCCCGCCGGATGGTCGCCGGCCGCGCACCATCCGGGCCCGCACCACCCGGGAACCCCCCAGGGTCCCGCGGCCGTGCCCCCACCGCCACCCGCACCCGGCTTCACGGGGGCCCAGGTCCCTCCCGGACCGGTGCCGCCCGCGCCTCCCAGGCACGCCCCGGTGCCGCCCGTGCCCGACAGCACCGGCCACGTCCCGCTGCCGCCCGGCGGCCCCGTCGCGATGCCCAGCGTGCCGCCCGCGACGGCCGCTCCCGACCCCACGGGCACGACCCTGGCCGTGCTGCTGATCGGCCCGGCCGGCGCCGGCAAGACCAGCGTCGCCAAGTACTGGGCCGACCACCGCCGGGTCCCCACCGCCCACATCAGCCTCGACGACGTGCGCGAATGGGTCCGCTCGGGCTTCGCCGACCCCCAGTCCGGCTGGAACGACAACTCGGAGGCGCAGTACCGCCTCGCCCGCCGCACCTGCGGTTTCGCCGCCCGGAACTTCCTGGCCAACGGCATCTCCTGCATCCTCGACGACGCCGTCTTCCCGGACCGCCCGGTCGTCGGCCTCGGCGGCTGGAAGCGGCACGTCGGCCCCGGCCTGCTCCCCGTCGTCCTGCTGCCCGGCCTGGACGTCGTCCTGGAACGCAACGCCGAACGCTCCGGCAACCGCCGCCTCACCGACGAGGAGGTGGCCCGCATCCACGGCCGCATGGCGGGCTGGTACGGCTCCGGCCTGCCGATCATCGACAACTCCCAGCTCGACGTCCCCACCACGGCCCGCCTCCTGGACGAGGTCCTGGCCAGGTCGATAGCCAGCCCGCCCGCCTGGTAGCCGACGGCGCTCCCGCAGGGGCGGCCGGGCCCGTCACCCCCGTGAATCCCCCGACCGCACCGCTCCAACCGGCACGATCCGCCCCCGCCTCCTACGCTCGTGTCATGTCCGAGGTGTACGCGGCCCGCCGCAACAGGCTGAGAGACCGCCACAACGCGTCCGGCACCGCCACAGCGCTGGTGTCACGCCCGGCCAACGTGCGCTACCTCTCCGGCGCCGCCCCGCAGGACTCCGTGCTGCTCCTGGGCCGGAGCGGCGACGAGGACCTGCTGGTCTGCCCGGCCCCGCCGGACGACCGCCCCTCCGACGGCCGCCCCGACGAGAACCTGCGCCTGCACGTCCTGCCCCCGGCGGGCGGCGACGCCGCCGTCGCCGCGGCCGGCCTCGCGGTGGGCCAGGGCGCCGACGCCCTCGCCGTCGAGGAGCACCACCTCACCGTCTCCCGGCACCGCGCCCTCGCCTCGGTCGCCTCCGGGCTGCGCCTGGCCGACCTCGGCTGCGCGGTCGAACAGCTCAGGGTGGTCAAGGACGAGGAGGAGATCTCCTGTCTGCGGGTCGGCGCGGAGATCGCCGACCAGGCCCTCGGGGAGCTGCTGGAGTCCATCCTGGTCGGCCGCACCGAGCGCCACCTCGCCCTGGAGCTGGAGCGGCGGCTGGTCGACCACGGCGCCGACGGCCCCGCCCTGGCGACCTCCGTCGCCACCGGCCCCCACTCCGGCCGCCGCGGCCACCGGCCCACCGACCGGCGGGTGGAGGAGGGGGACTTCCTCTCCGTGTGCCTCGGCGCGACGTACCGCGGCTACCGCTGCGAGATCGGCCGTACGTTCGTGATCGGCACGTCCCCCGCCGAGTGGCAGATCGAGCTGTACGACCTGGTCTTCGCCGCTCAGCGCGCCGGACGCGAGGCACTGGCGCCGGGCGCGGCCTTCCGTGACGTGGACCGCGCGGCCCGCCAGGTGCTGGACCGCGCGGGGTACTCGGAAGGGCTCCAGCCGCTCACGGGGCACGGTGTCGGACTCGAAATCGACGAGGACCCTCAGTTGACCCCCGCGGCCATGGGTAAACTGGACGCTTGCGTGCCGGTCACCGTCGAACCGGGGGTCCACCTCCCGGGCCGGGGCGGTGTCCGGATCGATGACACGCTCGTCGTCCGCCCCGAGGCGGACGGCGGACCCGAGCTACTCACCATCACGACCAAGGAGCTGCTCGCGCTGTAGGAGTGCGTGCCCCGGGGTCGTCCACGTCAGTCCAGGAGATTCCGCAACCGTGGCTTCCACGAACGACCTCAAGAACGGCCTGGTGCTCAAGCTCGAAGGCGGCCAGCTCTGGTCCGTCGTCGAGTTCCAGCACGTCAAGCCCGGCAAGGGCCCGGCCTTCGTGCGCACCAAGCTCAAGAACGTGCTCTCCGGCAAGGTCGTCGACAAGACGTTCAACGCCGGCGTCAAGGTCGAGACGGCCACTGTCGACAAGCGTGACATGCAGTTCTCGTACATGGACGGCGAGTACTTCGTCTTCATGGACATGGACACGTACGACCAGCTGATGATCGACCGCAAGACGGTCGGCGACGCCGCGAACTTCCTGATCGAGGGCTTCACCGCCACCGTCGCCCAGCACGAGGGCGAGGTGCTCTTCGTCGAGCTGCCCGCCGCCGTCGAACTGACCATCCAGGAGACCGAGCCGGGCGTCCAGGGCGACCGCTCCACCGGTGGCACCAAGCCCGCCACCCTGGAGACCGGCCACCAGATCCAGGTCCCGCTCTTCATCACCACCGGTGAGAAGATCAAGGTCGACACCCGTACCAGCGACTACCTCGGCCGGGTGAACAGCTAACCGTGGCCGCTCGCAACACGGCCCGCAAGCGCGCCTTCCAGATCCTCTTCGAGGGCGACCAGCGCGGGGCCGACGTCCTCACCGTGCTCGCGGACTGGGTCCGGCTCTCCCGCACCGACACCCGCCAGCCGCCGGTGAGCGAGTACACGATGCAGCTCGTGGAGGGCTACGCCGGACACGCGACCCGCATCGACGAGCTGCTCGCCCAGTACGCGGTCGGGTGGACGCTGGACCGGATGCCGGTCGTGGACCGCAACATCCTGCGCCTGGGCGCCTACGAGCTGATCTGGGTGGACGAGACCCCCGACGCCGTTGTCCTCGACGAGATGGTGCAGCTGGCGAAGGAGTTCTCGACCGACGAGTCGCCCTCGTTCGTCAACGGTCTGCTCGGGCGGCTGAAGGAGCTGAAGCCCTCGCTGCGCCGGGCCTAGCCGAAGCGCCGTACGACGCGTACGAGGGGCGCCGTGGGACCGCGGCGACCGAGCCCGCCGCGGGTCCTCCGCGGTCGGCTCGCGCGGTTCCCCGCGCCCCTTCGGCGTATCCGGCTCCCGGCCCGCGCGAGAGGGGCCGGGAGCAGTCGTGCGGACGCCGCCGGGGTGGCCCGAACCACAAGGTTCCGGCCACCCCGGCGGCACGTTTCTGCTGGGACTGCCGAAGAGGTCAGGCCTCTTCGTGCGTGGCCACCGCCCGACGGGCGTCCGCGTCCAGCACACCCCAGCTGATCAGCTGTTCGGTCAGCACCGAGGGGGACTGGTCGTAGATGACGGCGAGTGTGCGCAGGTCGTCCTGGCGGATCGAGAGCACCTTGCCGTTGTAGTCGCCGCGCTGGGACTGGATCGTCGCCGCGTACCGCTGGAGGGGGCCCGCCTTCTCGGCCGGGACCGTGGCCAGGCGCTCCAGGTCCAGGACCAGCTTCGGCGGGGGCTCGGCGGCGCCGCCGGGGGTCGTGCCGGGCAGCAGTTCCTGCACCGGGACACCGTAGAAGTCCGCCAGCTCCGCGAGGCGCTGCACGGTCACGGCGCGGTCCCCGCGCTCGTACGAACCCACCACGACGGCCTTCCAGCGGCCCTGGGACTTCTCCTCGACACCGTGGAGGGAAAGGCCCTGCTGGGTGCGGATGGCCCGGAGCTTGGCCCCGAGCTGTTTGGCGTATTCGCTGGACATATAGCTCCCCGGACACTGTGTCGACGCAGCCGGCTGGGTGCCGGACCGCGCGGCTGGTAACTCACTGTGAGGTTACGCAGCGTGACTCTCATGCGTCAAGCCGAATGGTCCACACCGACGCTTCCGCGCGGGTGGCGGCCCGTTCCCCCGAAGGGGTGAATCGGAGCCCTGTCTGCGACCTGCTACCGTGGATGGCGCAAATCCGACGTCCTTTAAGGTCCGTCCCGTGAGGCGGAGAAGGAGGTCCGTTTCATATGGACATGCAAGCGTCCGATGCCCGGCCCGTGCTCGAAGGGCCCGACATCGCGCGGGTGTTGACCCGCATCGCCCACGAGATCGTCGAACGCGCCAAGGGCGCCGACGACGTGGTGCTCCTCGGCATCCCGACCCGGGGCGTCTTCCTCGCCCAGCGGCTCGCCGCCAAGCTCGGGCAGATCACCGACCGCACGATCCCGGTCGGCTCGCTCGACATCACCATGTACCGCGACGACCTGCGCATGCACCCGCCGCGTGCGCTGGCCCGCACCGAGATCCCCGGTGACGGCATCGACGGCCGTCTCGTCGTCCTCGTCGACGACGTGCTCTTCTCCGGCCGCACCATCCGTGCCGCCCTCGACGCGCTGAACGACATCGGGCGTCCGCGCGCGGTGCAGCTCGCCGTCCTCGTCGACCGCGGCCACCGCGAACTGCCCATCCGCGCCGACTACGTCGGCAAGAACCTCCCCACGTCGCTGCGGGAGACGGTCAAGGTCCAGCTCGCCGAGGAGGACGGTCGCGACACCGTGCTGCTCGGCGTGAAGCAGACCCCGTAGCGGACCGAGGGCGCGCGGCGATCCCGTGCGCCCCGCCCGCGACCCGGCCCGCCCGGCCGCGCGGGGACCGGCCCCACCGGCACCGCCGCGGGCCGGGACCCCGAATCCCCAGACGTGAACTGCCTTACGGAGCCTGACAGATGCAGCGCCATCTCATCTCGGCCGCCGACCTCACCCGTGACGACGCCGTCCTGATCCTCGACACCGCCGAGGAGATGGCCCGGGTCGCCGACCGGCCGATCAAGAAACTGCCGACCCTGCGCGGACGCGCGATCGCCAACCTCTTCTTCGAGGACTCGACGCGTACGCGGATCTCCTTCGAGGCCGCCGAGAAGCGGCTGTCGGCGGACGTCATCAACTTCACCGCCAAGGGATCGAGCGTCTCCAAGGGCGAGTCCCTGAAGGACACCGCGCAGACGCTGGAGGCCATGGGCGTCGACGCCGTCGTCATCCGGCACAGCGCCTCCGGCGCCCCCTACCGGCTCGCCAACTCCGGATGGATCGACGCCGCAGTCATCAACGCGGGCGACGGCACCCACCAGCACCCCACGCAGGCCCTGCTCGACGCCTTCACCGTGCGCCGCCGCCTCGTCGGCCGGGACGCCGGCCTCGGCCAGGACCTCTCCGGCAGGCGCATCACCCTCGTCGGCGACATCCTGCACAGCCGGGTCGCCCGCTCCAACGTCGACCTGCTGCACACCCTCGGCGCCGAGGTCACCCTGGTCGCCCCGCCGACCCTGGTACCGGTCGGCGTCGAGCACTGGCCCTGCGAGGTGTCGTACGACCTCGACGCCACGCTGCCCAAGTCCGACGCCGTGATGCTGCTGCGCGTCCAGCGCGAGCGCATGAACGCCGCCTTCTTCCCGACCGAGCGGGAGTACTCGCGGCGCTACGGCCTCGACGGCGAGCGCATGGCGAAGATGCCCGGGCACGCCATCGTGATGCACCCCGGCCCGATGGTCCGCGGCATGGAGATCACCGCCGAGGTCGCCGACTCGGATCGCTGCACCGTCGTCGAGCAGGTCGCGAACGGCGTCTCCATCCGGATGGCCGTCCTCTACCTGCTGCTCGGCGGCAACGAACCCGCCCTCGCCCACGCCCGCACCAACGAGGAGAAGTAAGACCCATGAGCAAGATCCTGATCCGTGGTGCGAAGGTGCTCGGCGGCGAGCCGCAGGACGTGCTGATCGACGGGGAGACGATCGCGGCCGTCGGCACCGGGCTGTCCGCCGGGGCCGTCGAGGGCGCCGACGTCGTCGAGGCCGGCGGCAAGGTGCTGCTGCCGGGCCTGGTCGACCTGCACACCCATCTGCGCGAGCCGGGCCGCGAGGACTCCGAGACCGTGCTGACCGGCACCCGGGCGGCCGCGAGCGGCGGCTACACCGCCGTGTTCGCCATGGCCAACACCTTCCCGGTCGCCGACACCGCCGGCGTGGTCGAGCAGGTCTACCGGCTCGGCCGCGAACACGGCTACTGCGACGTGCAGCCCATCGGCGCCGTCACCGTCGGCCTGGAGGGCCGCAAGCTCGCCGAGCTGGGCGCGATGCACGAGTCGGCCGCCGGGGTCACCGTCTTCTCCGACGACGGCAAGTGCGTCGACGACGCCGTGATCATGCGCCGCGCGCTGGAGTACGTGAAGGCGTTCGGCGGTGTGGTCGCCCAGCACGCGCAGGAGCCCCGCCTCACCGAGGGCGCCCAGATGAACGAGGGCGTCGTCTCCGCCGAGCTGGGCCTGGGCGGCTGGCCGGCCGTCGCCGAGGAGTCGGTCATCGCCCGGGACGTCCTGCTCGCCGAGCACGTCGGCTCCCGCGTCCACATCTGCCACGTCTCGACCGCCGGGTCCGTCGAGATCGTCCGCTGGGCCAAGTCCCGCGGCATCGACGTCACCGCCGAGGTGACCCCGCACCACCTGCTCCTCACCGACGAACTGGTGCGCACCTACGACCCGGTCTACAAGGTCAACCCGCCGCTGCGCACCGAGCGCGACGTGCGGGCCCTGCGTGAGGCCCTGGCCGACGGCACGATCGACATCGTCGCCACCGACCACGCCCCGCACCCCCACGAGGACAAGGACTGCGAGTGGGCCGCGGCCGCCATGGGCATGGTCGGCCTGGAGACCGCCCTGTCCGTGGTCCAGGCCACCATGGTCGACACCGGGCTGCTCGACTGGGCCGGCGTCGCCGACCGCATGTCCCGCACCCCCGCCCGCATCGGCCGGGCCACCGGACACGGCCGTCCCGTCGCCGTGGGCGAGCCCGCCAACCTCACCCTCGTCGACACGGCATACCGTGGCGAGGTGGACCCCGCGGGCTTCGCCTCGCGCAGCCGCAACACCCCGTACGAGGGACGCGAGCTGCCGGGCCGTGTCACCCACACCTGGCTGCGGGGCAAGGCCACGCTCGTCGACGGGAAGCTCACGTGACACCTGTAAACCTCCTGGCCGAGGCCCAGAAGTCGGCCGACGTCACCAACTGGCCCGGCCGCATCGGCTGGCTCGTCGGACTCGCCCTCTTCGTCGCGCTCGTCTACTGGCTGATGCGCGAGGGCTGGAAGTGGCGCGGCACCCTCCAGGGCGACCTGCCCGAGCTGCCCGACGCGCCGGAGGAGCCCGGCCCGGCGAGACTGGCCATGAGCGGCCGGTACCACGGCTCCACCACCGCCGGGCAGTGGCTCGACCGCATCGTGGCGCACGGCCTCGGCACCCGCAGCCGGGCCGAGCTGACACTGACGGACGCGGGTCTGGAGGTCGTACGCCCCGGAGCCACCGACTTCTTCGTCCCCGCCACCGCGCTGCGCGGAGCCCGGCTCGACAAGGGCATCGCGGGCAAGGTCCTCACCGAGGGCGGACTGCTGGTGGTGACCTGGGCCCACGGCGACAAGGAGATCGACTCCGGCTTCCGCTCCGACCGCGCGGCCGAGCACACCGAGTGGGTCGACACCCTGAACCACATGATCAACGACACGGAAGGCGCACGATGACGACCTCCACCAGGGGAAGTTCCTCCTCCAGGAACAAGGGGCTTCCCGCCGTACTCGTCCTGGAGGACGGCCGGATCTTCCGCGGCCGCGCCTACGGGGCCGTGGGGGAGACCTTCGGCGAGGCCGTGTTCTCCACCGGCATGACCGGCTACCAGGAGACCCTGACCGACCCGTCGTACGACCGCCAGATCGTCGTCGCGACCGCCCCGCAGATCGGCAACACCGGCTGGAACGACGAGGACGACGAGTCGAGCCGCATCTGGGTCTCGGGCTACGTGGTGCGCGACCCCGCGCGCGTGCCCTCCAACTGGCGGGCCACGCGTTCGCTGGACGCGGAACTGGTCGCGCAGGGCGTCGTCGGCATCTCCGGCATCGACACCCGCGCCCTCACCCGCCACCTGCGCGAGCGCGGCTCGATGCGCGCCGGGGTCTTCTCCGGCGAGGCGATCGCCTCCGACGACGCGCTCGTCGCACGCGTCCAGGCCCAGCCGCACATGAAGGGCGCCTCGCTGTACGAGGAGGTCGCCACCAAGGAGGCGTACGTCGTCCCCGCGGTCGGCCCCGACGGCGAAGCCCTCCCGATCGGCACCGCGCGGTTCACCGTCGCCGCGGTCGACCTCGGCATCAAGGGCATGACCCCGCACCGCATGGCCGAGCGCGGCATCGAGGTGCACGTGCTGCCCGCGACCGCCACCCCCGAGGACGTCTACGCCGTCGACCCGGACGGTGTGTTCTTCTCCAACGGCCCCGGCGACCCCGCCACCGCCGACGGTCCGGTCGCGCTCATGACCGCCGTCCTGGAGCGCCGGACGCCCCTGTTCGGCATCTGCTTCGGCAACCAGATCCTCGGCCGCGCCCTCGGCTTCGGCACCTACAAGCTGAAGTACGGCCACCGGGGCATCAACCAGCCGGTCCAGGACCGTACGACCGGCAAGGTCGAGGTCACCGCGCACAACCACGGATTCGCCGTGGACGCGCCGCTCGACAGGGTCAGCGAGACGAGGTTCGGCCGCGCCGAGGTCTCGCACGTCTGTCTGAACGACGACGTCGTGGAGGGGCTCCAGCTGCTCGACCAGCCGGCCTTCTCCGTCCAGTACCACCCCGAAGCGGCAGCGGGCCCGCACGAC
This sequence comes from Streptomyces sp. NPDC026672, assembly GCF_040638185.1. NCBI lineage: Bacteria > Bacillati > Actinomycetota > Actinomycetes > Kitasatosporales > Streptomycetaceae > Streptomyces > Streptomyces sp. NPDC026672. Next base: position 105,158 of record NZ_JBEZXS010000005.1, on the reverse strand, counting down.
GCCGCCTACCTGTTCGACCGCTTCGTATCCCTGATGGAGGGCCAGCGTGCCTAAGCGCACCGATATCCAGTCCGTCCTGGTCATCGGCTCCGGCCCGATCGTCATCGGCCAGGCCGCCGAGTTCGACTACTCCGGCACCCAGGCGTGCCGTGTGCTGCGCGCCGAGGGGCTGCGCGTGATCCTCGTCAACTCCAACCCGGCGACGATCATGACCGACCCGGAGATCGCCGACGCCACCTACGTCGAGCCGATCACCCCCGAGTTCGTCGAGAAGATCATCGCCAAGGAGCGCCCGGACGCGCTGCTGCCCACCCTGGGCGGCCAGACCGCGCTCAACACCGCCATCGCGCTCGACGAGAACGGGGTGCTGGCGAAGTACGGCGTCGAGCTGATCGGCGCCAACGTGGCGGCCATCCACAAGGGCGAGGACCGCGACCTGTTCAAGGACGTCGTCGAGGAGGTCCGCCGCAAGACCGGGCACGGCGAGTCCGCCCGGTCCGTGATCTGCCACACCATGGACGAGGTCCTCGCGGGTGTCGAGGAGCTGGGCGGCTACCCGGTCGTCGTGCGCCCGTCCTTCACCATGGGCGGCGCCGGCTCCGGCTTCGCCCACGACGAGGAGGAACTGCGCCGTATCGCCGGCCAGGGCCTCACCCTCTCGCCGACCACCGAGGTGCTCCTGGAGGAGTCCATCCTCGGCTGGAAGGAGTACGAGCTGGAGCTGATGCGCGACAAGCACGACAACGTCGTGGTCGTCTGCTCCATCGAGAACTTCGACCCCATGGGCGTGCACACCGGCGACTCCATCACCGTCGCCCCGGCGATGACGCTGACCGACCGCGAGTACCAGATCCTGCGGGATATCGGCATCGCCGTGATCCGCGAGGTCGGCGTCGACACCGGCGGCTGCAACATCCAGTTCGCGGTGAACCCCGAGGACGGTCGCGTGATCGTCATCGAGATGAACCCGCGCGTGTCGCGGTCCTCGGCGCTCGCGTCCAAGGCCACCGGATTCCCGATCGCGAAGATCGCCGCCAAGCTCGCCGTCGGCTACACCCTCGACGAGATCCCCAACGACATCACGCAGGAGACCCCGGCCTCCTTCGAGCCGACCCTCGACTACGTGGTCGTGAAGGCACCCCGGTTCGCCTTCGAGAAGTTCCCGAGCGCCGACTCCACGCTGACCACCACCATGAAGTCGGTCGGCGAGGCCATGGCCATCGGCCGCAACTTCCCCGAGGCGTTCCAGAAGGCGCTGCGCTCCCTGGAGAAGAAGGACAGCCAGTTCACCTTCGTCGGCGATCCCGGTGACAAGGGCGCCCTGCTCGAAGCGGCCGAGCGGCCCACCGACGGCCGCATCAACACGGTCATGCAGGCCATCCGCGCCGGCGCCACCCCGGAGGAGGTCTTCGCGCACACGAAGATCGACCCCTGGTTCGTCGACCAGCTCTTCCTGATCAAGGAGATCGCCGACGAGCTCGCCGAGGCGCCCGAGCTGACCGCCGAGCTGCTCGCCGACGCCAAGCGCCACGGCTTCTCCGACCAGCAGGTCGCCGAGGTCCGCGGGCTGCGCGAGGACGTCGTGCGGGAGGTCCGGCACGCCCTGGGCGTGCGCCCGATCTACAAGACGGTCGACACCTGCGCCGCCGAGTTCGCCGCGCGGACGCCGTACTTCTACTCCTCCTACGACGAGGAGACCGAGGTCGCCCCGCGCGAGAAGCCCGCGGTGATCATCCTCGGCTCCGGCCCCAACCGCATCGGCCAGGGCATCGAGTTCGACTACTCCTGCGTCCACGCCTCCTTCGCGCTCAGCGCCGCCGGGTACGAGACCGTGATGGTCAACTGCAACCCGGAGACCGTCTCCACGGACTACGACACCTCCGACCGCCTCTACTTCGAGCCGCTGACCCTCGAGGACGTGCTGGAGATCGTGCACGCCGAGTCGCTGGCCGGCCCGGTCGCGGGCGTCGTCGTCCAGCTCGGCGGCCAGACCCCGCTCGGCCTCTCGCAGGCCCTGAAGGACAACGGTGTGCCGATCGTCGGCACCCCGCCCGAGGCGATCCACGCCGCCGAGGACCGCGGCGCCTTCGGCCGCGTCCTCGCCGAGGCCGGCCTGCCCGCGCCCAAGCACGGCACGGCCACCACCTTCGCCGAGGCCAAGGCCATCGCCGACGAGATCGGCTACCCGGTCCTGGTGCGACCCTCCTACGTCCTCGGCGGACGCGGCATGGAGATCGTCTACGACGAGACCCGCCTCGCCTCCTACATCGCCGAGTCGACCGAGATCAGCCCCTCCCGGCCGGTCCTCGTCGACCGCTTCCTCGACGACGCCATCGAGATCGACGTCGACGCCCTCTACGACGGCGAGGAGCTGTACCTCGGCGGCGTCATGGAGCACATCGAGGAGGCCGGCATCCACTCCGGCGACTCGGCCTGCGCCCTGCCCCCGATCACCCTGGGCGGCTTCGACATCAAGCGGCTGCGCGCCTCCACCGAGGCCATCGCCAAGGGCGTCGGCGTGCGCGGACTCATCAACATCCAGTTCGCGATGGCCGGCGACATCCTCTACGTCCTGGAGGCCAACCCGCGCGCCTCCCGCACCGTCCCCTTCACCTCGAAGGCGACCGCGGTGCCGCTCGCCAAGGCCGCCGCGCGCATCTCGCTCGGCGCGACCGTCGCCGAACTGCGCGCCGAGGGGCTGCTCCCGGCGACCGGCGACGGCGGCGAACTGCCGCTCGACGCGCCGATCTCCGTCAAGGAGGCCGTCATGCCGTGGTCGCGCTTCCGCGACATCTACGGCCGCGGCGTCGACACGGTCCTCGGCCCGGAGATGCGCTCCACCGGCGAGGTCATGGGCATCGACTCCGTCTTCGGCACGGCCTACGCCAAGTCCCAGGCGGGCGCCTACGGCCCGCTGCCCACCAAGGGCCGCGCCTTCATCTCCGTCGCCAACCGCGACAAGCGCTCGATGATCTTCCCGGCCCGGGAACTGGTCGCCCACGGCTTCGAACTGCTCGCCACCTCCGGCACGGCCGAGGTGCTGCGCCGCAACGGCATCAACGCCACCGTCGTGCGCAAGCAGTCCGAGGGCACCGGCCCCCACGGCGAGAAGACGATCGTCCAGCTCATCCACGACGGCGAGGTCGACCTCATCGTCAACACCCCCTACGGCACCGGCGGCCGCCTCGACGGCTACGACATCCGTACGGCGGCGGTGGCCCGCTCCGTGCCCTGCCTGACGACGGTCCAGGCGCTCGCCGCCGCCGTCCAGGGCATCGACGCCCTCAACCACGGCGACGTGGGCGTCCGTTCCCTCCAGGAACACGCGGAACACCTGACCGCGGCCCGCGACTAGCAGCCCGAGGGGGACACCGGAAACGGTGTCCCCCTCCGCACGAGGACTCCGAGACATGTACAAGATCTTCTTCCGTCTGGTCTTCACCCGGATGGACCCCGAGCAGGCCCATCACCTCGCCTTCCGCTGGATCCGGCTCGCCGCCCGCGTCCCCGTGCTGCGCACCTTCGTCGCGGCCGCCCTCGCCCCCCGCCACGAGGAACTGCGCACGGAGGCGTTCGGGCTGCGGATGCACGGGCCGTTCGGGCTCGCGGCCGGTTTCGACAAGAACGCCGTCGCGATCGACGGCATGGCGATGCTCGGCTTCGACCACGTCGAGATCGGCACCGTGACCGGCGAGGCCCAGCCCGGCAACCCCAGGAAGCGGCTGTTCCGGCTCGTCGCCGACCGCGCGCTCATCAACCGCATGGGCTTCAACAACGACGGCTCCCTCGCCGTCGCCGCCCGCCTGGCCACCCGCGAACCGGTGTTCAGGACCGTCGTGGGCGTCAACATCGGCAAGACCAAGGCCGTCCCCGAGGCGGAGGCCACCCGCGACTACGTGAAGTCCGCCGAGCGGCTCGCCCCCTACGCCGACTACCTCGTCGTCAACGTCTCGTCCCCGAACACCCCCGGCCTGCGCGACCTCCAGGCGACCGAGGCGCTGCGCCCGCTGCTGACCGCCGTCCGCGAGGCCGCCGACCGCACGGTGACCGCACGCCGGGTCCCGCTCCTGGTCAAGATCGCGCCCGACCTCGCCGACGAGGACGTGGACGCCGTCGCCGACCTCGCCGTGGAGCTCGGCCTGGACGGGATCATCGCCACCAACACCACCATCGCGCGCGACGGACTCGGTCTGACCTCCCGGCCCGCCGTGGTGGCCGAGACCGGTGGACTGTCCGGCGCCCCCCTCAAGGCGCGCTCCCTGGAGGTGCTGCGCCGCCTCTACGCGCGCGTGGGCGACCGGATCACCCTGGTCGGCGTCGGCGGCGTCGAGAACGCCGAGGACGCCTGGCAGCGCATCCTGGCCGGCGCCACGCTCGTCCAGGGCTACAGCGCCTTCGTCTACGAGGGGCCCTTCTGGGCGCGCTCGATCCACAAGGGACTCGCCGCCCGCCTGCGCACCAGCCCCCACGCCACCCTCGCCGACGCGGTCGGCGCCGACGTCAGGACGGCCGCATGACCTCCCTCGAACCCTTCGGCGCCCGGCTGCGCCGCGCCATGGACGAGCGCGGCCCGCTGTGCGTCGGCATCGACCCGCACGCCTCCCTGCTCGCCGAGTGGGGCCTGGACGACGACGTGGCCGGCCTGGAGCGGTTCAGCCGCACGGTCGTCGAGGCGATGGCCGACCGGGTCGCCGTGCTCAAGCCGCAGAGCGCGTTCTTCGAGCGCTTCGGCTCGCGCGGGCTCGCCGTCCTGGAGACGTCCGTGCGCGAGGCGCGAGCGGCGGGCGCCCTGGTCGTCATGGACGCCAAGCGCGGTGACATCGGCTCGACCATGGCCGCCTACGCCGAGTCCTTCCTGCACCGGGACGCCCCGCTGTTCTCGGACGCCCTGACCGTCTCGCCGTACCTCGGCTACGGCTCGCTGAGCCCCGCCGTGGCGCTCGCCCGCGAGAGCGGCACGGGCCTGTTCGTCCTGGCGCTGACCTCCAACCCGGAGGGCGGCGAGGTGCAGCACGCCGTCCGCCCGGACGGCAGGAGCGTCGGCGCGACGATGCTGGCGCACCTGGCGGCCGAGAACGAGGGGGAGCGCCCCCTGGGCTCCTTCGGGGCGGTCGTGGGCGCCACACTGGGCGATCTGTCGTCGTACGACCTCGACGTCAACGGCCCGCTGCTCGCCCCCGGCATCGGTGCCCAGGGCGCGACGCCCGCCGATCTTCCCCGGGTGTTCGGCCGGGCGGTGCGCAATGTCGTCCCGAACGTCAGCCGAGGTGTTCTGCGTCACGGTCCGGACGTCGCCGCGCTGCGCGGTGCCGCGGAGCGGTTCGCACACGAGATCAGGGACGCCGTCGCAGGTGGATGAGGTGCGCGGGGGGTGCGCGGGAGTGCTGTGCGGGTGCGACTTGAGCCTGGATACACCCTCAAATCATGGGAGATATGTCTGAAATGTCCGTCCTGACAGAGGCTGACCAGGACTTTTCCGCTGTTCTCGCTGACTCTTGCGGACTTGACCGCTAGTCTCCGAGCAGAGTCAACGGGCGAGCGTGTTGCTCGTGGCTCCCCAGGTGTGGGGCGACTAGGTTCCTCACCGGTCCGTATCCGACAGTTCGACATCCGAGGTGACGTAGGCGTGGCTCTTCCGCCCCTTACCCCTGAACAGCGCGCAGCCGCGCTCGAAAAGGCCGCCGCGGCTCGCCGGGAGCGGGCCGAGGTCAAGAATCGACTCAAGCACTCCGGCGCCTCCCTGCACGAGGTCATCAAGCAGGGCCAGGAGAACGACGTCATCGGCAAGATGAAGGTCTCCGCGCTGCTCGAGTCGCTGCCCGGCGTGGGCAAGGTCCGCGCCAAGCAGATCATGGAGCGACTCGGCATCTCCGAGAGCCGCCGTGTGCGCGGCCTCGGCTCCAACCAGATCGCTTCCCTGGAGCGTGAGTTCGGCAGCACCGGTTCCTGAGTCCCGGCGACCACGGGATTGCTGGAATAATCGCTGCATGGCTGCAACATTCCGGGGGACGACCCCCGAGCCCCCGGACGTACGTCCGCGGCTGACCGTGCTCTCCGGCCCCTCGGGGGTCGGCAAGAGCACGGTCGTCGCCCATATGCGCAAGGAACACCCCGAGGTCTGGCTCTCGGTGTCGGCGACGACCCGCGAGCCCCGCCCCGGCGAGCAGCACGGGGTCCACTACTTCTTCGTCACGGACGAGGAGATGGACAAGCTCATCGCCAACGGTGAGCTGCTGGAGTGGGCCGAGTTCGCCGGCAACCGGTACGGCACGCCGCGCACGGCCGTGCTGGACCGCCTGGAGTCGGGCGAGCCCGTCCTCCTGGAGATCGACCTCCAGGGGGCCCGGCAGGTCCGCGACTCCATGCCGGAGGCCCAGCTGGTGTTCCTGGCCCCTCCCTCCTGGGAGGAGCTGGTGCGCAGACTCACCGGCCGGGGCACCGAGCCGCCCGAGGTGATCGAGCGCCGTCTCGACGCCGCGCGGATCGAGCTGGCCGCCGAGCCGGAGTTCGACGTGACCCTGGTCAACACCTCCGTCGAGGACGTGGCGCGCGAGCTGCTAGCCTTGATGGACGTCGTGTGATCGTGACCTCCGTCCATCGAGCGGTACGGCCCGGTCGCACCACTGAATCTTTCCCATCCATCGGAAGGTAGAGCGTGTCCTCTTCCATCACCACGCCCGAGGGCATCATCAACCCGCCGATCGACGAGCTCCTCGAGGCCACCGACTCGAAGTACAGCCTCGTGATCTACGCGGCCAAGCGTGCCCGCCAGATCAACGCGTACTACTCGCAGCTCGGCGAGGGCCTCCTTGAGTACGTCGGTCCGCTCGTGGACACCCACGTCCACGAGAAGCCGCTCTCGATCGCCCTCCGCGAGATCAACGCGGGTCTCCTGACGTCCGAGGCCATCGAAGGCCCCGCGCAGTAATACGTTCAGATCGCGGTTGACTTATCCACAGGCCCGGCAGCACGACTGCCGGGCCTGTGGTGTCTCATGGAGGCGTGCACCCGGGGAGGTTGCACCCGAGCCGAGTCCGGGGAGAGACGGTGGACAAGCCGAAGGTCGTTCTGGGCGTCAGTGGTGGCATCGCCGCCTACAAGGCGTGTGAGCTGCTGCGCAGATTCACGGAGTCGGGCCACGACGTCCGGGTCGTCCCCACCGCCTCCGCGCTGCACTTCGTCGGCGCCGCCACCTGGTCCGCGCTGTCCGGCAACCCCGTCTCGACCGAGGTCTGGGACGACGTCCACGAGGTCCCGCACGTCCGTATCGGCCAGCACGCCGACCTCGTCGTGGTCGCCCCGGCCACCGCCGACACGCTCGCCAGGGCGGCCCACGGCCTCGCCGACGACCTGCTCACCAACACGCTCCTCACGGCCCGCTGCCCGGTCGTCTTCGCGCCCGCGATGCACACGGAGATGTGGGAGCACCCGGCCACCCGGGAGAACGTGGCGACGCTGCGCGGGCGCGGCGCCGTCGTCATGGAACCGGCCGTCGGCCGGCTCACCGGCGTCGACACCGGAAAGGGCCGGCTGCCCGACCCCGCCGAGATCTTCGAGGTCTGCCGCCGGGTGCTGGCCCGCGGAGTCACCGAGCCCGACCTGAAGGGGCGGCACGTCGTCGTCTCCGCCGGCGGCACCCGCGAGCCGCTCGACCCGGTCCGCTTCCTCGGCAACCGCTCCTCGGGCAAGCAGGGGTACGCCCTCGCGCGCACGGCGGTCGCGCGGGGCGCCCGGGTCACCCTGGTCGCCGCCAACACCGGCCTGCCCGACCCGGCGGGCGTCGACGTGGTCCCGGTCGGCACGGCGGTGCAGCTGCGCGAGGCCGTGCTCAAGGCGGCTGCGGACGCGGACGCCGTGGTGATGGCCGCCGCCGTGGCCGATTTCCGCCCCGGGAGCTATGCCTCCGGAAAGATCAAGAAGAAGGACGGCCAGGACCCGGAGCCCCTGGTGCTCGTGCGGAACCCGGACGTCCTCGCGGAGATCTCGGCCGACCGGGCGAGGTCCGGACAGGTGATCGTCGGCTTCGCCGCGGAGACGGACGACGTCCTCGCCAACGGCCGCGCGAAGCTGGCCCGCAAGGGCTGCGACCTGCTCGTGGTGAACGAGGTGGGGGAGCGCAGGACGTTCGGCTCCGAACAGAACGAGGCCCTGGTGCTCGGCGCCGACGGCAGCGAGACCCCCGTGCCGTTCGGCCCCAAGGAGGCCCTCGCCGACACGGTGTGGGACCTCGTCGTGCGGCGCCTGGGCTGAGCCCCCGACGCGCCCGGGCCGCCGCGCGGGCGACGCGCACGTGCGGCGGCCCTGGTCAACGCGTCGGGCCATTGGGCACAATGCCCGTGCCGCAGGTCACAGCGCTCCCGAGAGGCGAGACGGGTGGGCCCGCGGCGAAGTGCGACCGATAAACTGTTCCACGGACGATGCCGGGCGCAGCTCCCGACGCGTCCGCCCATGATCAGCCAGCAGCCGCTGCAACCCCAGGGAGCGTTGTGTCCCGTCGCCTGTTCACCTCGGAGTCCGTGACCGAAGGTCACCCGGACAAGATCGCTGACCAGATCAGCGACACGATTCTCGACGCGCTGCTGCGCGAGGACCCGTCCTCGCGCGTCGCCGTGGAGACGCTCATCACGACCGGCCTGGTGCACGTGGCCGGCGAGGTCACGACCAAGGCGTACGCGCCGATCGCCCAGCTGGTGCGCGAGAAGATCCTGGAGATCGGCTACGACTCCTCCAAGAAGGGCTTCGACGGCGCCTCCTGCGGTGTCTCGGTGTCCATCGGCTCCCAGTCCCCCGACATCGCGCAGGGTGTCGACTCCGCCTACGAGCTCCGCGTCGAGGGCGACGAAGATGAACTGGACAAGCAGGGCGCGGGCGACCAGGGCCTGATGTTCGGCTATGCGACGGACGAGACGCCGACGCTGATGCCGCTGCCCATCTTCCTGGCCCACCGGCTCTCCAAGCGCCTCTCCGAGGTCCGCAAGAACGGCACCATCCCCTACCTGCGCCCCGACGGCAAGACACAGGTCACCATCGAGTACGACGGTGACAAGGCCGTCCGGCTCGACACGGTGGTCGTCTCCTCGCAGCACGCCAGCGACATCGACCTGGAGTCGCTGCTCGCCCCCGACATCCGCGAGTTCGTCGTGGAGCCCGAGCTGAAGGCCCTGCTGGACGAGGGCATCAAGCTCGACACCGAGGGCTACCGGCTGCTGGTGAACCCGACGGGCCGGTTCGAGATCGGTGGCCCGATGGGTGACGCGGGGCTGACCGGGCGGAAGATCATCATCGACACGTACGGTGGCATGGCGCGGCACGGTGGTGGCGCGTTCTCGGGCAAGGACCCGTCGAAGGTGGACCGTTCGGCCGCGTACGCGATGCGGTGGGTGGCCAAGAACGTGGTGGCGGCGGGGCTCGCGTCGCGGTGCGAGGTCCAGGTCGCGTACGCCATCGGCAAGGCCGAGCCCGTCGGCCTGTTCATCGAGACCTTCGGCACGCACAAGATCGAGCCCGAGAAGATCGAGAAGGCGATCGAGGAGGTCTTCGACCTGCGCCCGGCCGCGATCATCCGCGACCTCGACCTGCTGCGGCCCATCTACGCCCGGACCGCGGCGTACGGGCACTTCGGGCGCGAGCTGCCCGAGTTCACCTGGGAGCGCACCGACCGCGTGGACGCGCTGAAGGCCGCCGCCGGGGTGTGAGCCCCTGAGGGGCGTGTGTCGCCGACCGTGTTTCCAAGGCCCCGGGCCCCGTTGAGGGGTGCCGGGGTCTTCGGCCGTGTGGGCTGTCAGTGGGGTTTGGTAAGAATGCAGGCGTGAGCAGCGACGACGGGCAGACGGACCGCGGGGCCGAGGAGGCGCCGCCGGAACAGCTCGCGCTCATCCGGGAGAGCGTGCGCGGCGCGAAGGTGCCCCGTGCCAAGCCGCGGACCTGGCGGGGAGCCGCCCTGGCCGGAGAGCTGCCGGTCGCCCGGGTGCTCGTGGACAAGGGCGTGCTGCACCTCGACCGGTACTTCGACTACGCCGTGCCCGAGGAACTGGACGAGCAGGCGCAGCCCGGTGTGCGGGTGCGGGTGCGGTTCGGTGCCGGGCGCGGCAGGGTCCGGGAGGGCCGCCGGGAGGGCGGCGGGCTCATCGACGGGTTCCTCGTCGAACGGCGGGCCGAGTCCGACTACTCCGGGCCGCTCGCCGCGCTCGCCCAGGTCGTGTCCCCCGAGCCCGTGCTCGGCGAGGAACTGCTCGGGCTCGCGCGGGCGGTCGCGGACCGGTACGCGGGAAGCCTCGCCGACGTCCTCCAGCTCGCCGTGCCGCCGCGCAGCGCGCGGGCCGAGCAGCGGACGTCGCCCCCACCGCTGCCGCCGCCGTCGGCGCCGCAGCCGGGATCGTGGGTGCGGTACGGGCAGGGGGCGGCCTTCCTGGAGGCGCTGGCCTCCGGCGGGGCGCCGCGCGCGGTGTGGAACGCCCTGCCGGGACCGCTGTGGAGCGAGGAACTGGCGCGGGCCGTCGCCGCGACGCTCGCCTCGGGACGCGGCGCCCTGGTCGTCGTGCCGGACGGGCGGGCCGCCGCGCGGGTCGACGCCGCGCTGACCGCACTGCTCGGCGAGGGGCGCCACGCGCTGCTGACCGCCGACGCGGGACCCGAGAAGCGGTACGCGCAGTGGCTCGCCGTGCGCCGCGGTTCCGTACGGGCGGTGGTCGGCACCCGGGCCGCCATGTTCGCGCCCGTGCGCGACCTGGGGCTCGTCGCGATCTGGGACGACGGGGACGACAGCCACAGCGAGCAGCACGCGCCGCAGCCGCACGCGAGGGACGTGCTGCTGCTGCGCGCCGCCCTCGACAAGTGCGGCTTCCTGCTGGGCGGTTGGAGCTGCACCGTGGAGGCCGCGCAGCTCGTGGAGAGCGGCTGGGCCCGGCCTCTGGCCGCCGCCCGGGACCAGGTCCGCGGGGCCGCGCCGCTCGTGCGGACCGTCGGGGACGGCGATCTCGCCCGGGACGAGGCGGCGCGGGCCGCCCGGCTGCCCACCCTGGCCTGGCAGGCGGTCAGGGAAGGACTCAGGCACGGGCCGGTGCTCGTCCAGGTGCCCCGGCGTGGCTACGTGCCGCGGATGGCGTGCGCGCAGTGCCGGGCGCCCGCACGCTGCCGGCACTGCGCGGGACCGCTGGAGGCGCGGGACGCGGGGCCGCTGCGGTGCGGCTGGTGCGGGCGCGAGGAGGGCGCGTGGCACTGCCCGGAGTGCGGGTCGTTCCGGTTGCGGGCCCAGGTCGTGGGGGCGCGGCGCACGGCGGAGGAGCTGGGGCGGGCGTTTCCCGCCGTGCCGGTGCGGACGTCCGGGCGGGAACAGGTGCTGGACACGGTGCCGGGGACGCCCGCGCTGGTCGTGAGCACACCGGGCGCGGAGCCGGTCGCCGAGGGCGGATACGCGGCGGCGCTGCTGCTGGACGGCTGGGCCATGCTCGGACGGCCGGACCTGCGGGCCGGTGAGGACGCGTTGCGGCGGTGGATCGCGGCGAGCGCGCTGGTGCGGCCGCAGGGGGAGGGCGGGACCGTGGTCGTGGTGGCCGAGCCGACGCTGCGGCCCGTGCAGGCGCTGGTGCGCTGGGACCCCGTCGGGCACGCCGTGCGCGAGCTGGCCGAGCGGGCGGAGCTGGGGTTCCCGCCCGTGTCGCGGATGGCGGCCGTGTCGGGTCCGGCCCAGGCCGTCGCCGAGTTTCTGCGTGTGGCCGAACTGCCGCCGGACGCCGAGGTGCTGGGGCCGGTGCCCATACCTGCCGCGCCGGCCGGGCGGCCCCGGCGCGCGGGTGCGCCGGGGCCGGGTGAGCACTGGGAAAGGGCCCTGGTCCGGGTGCCGCCCGGCAGCGGTTCCGCGCTCGCGTCCGCGCTCAAGGCGGCGCAGGCGGCGCGGATGGCGCGGGGGAGCGGGGATCCCGTGTGGGTGCGGTTCGATCCGCCCGACATCGGGTGACACCGGGTCGGCGGTGTCGAACCCCGTTGCGGGGACCGGGTGTTCGGAGGGGTCCGGACAAACGGCTGCCCTCCCGGGGGTCGCCGGGAGGGCAGGGTGGGGACGGGTCAGCCGTTGCGAGGGCCGGGGAAGGCCGTGGGGCGTACTTCTTCGCGGAGAGTGGGGCTGCCCGCGGTCGGCTGGGTCGGCATCGAGCGCGCCGCGGGGACCGTGGGCACCGGGAGGCCCGCGCCCACGTTGATCGTGCGGGTCCCGGACGGGTCGGTGCCGCGCTCGGCGTCGGCCGCGGCCTGGGCGACGGCGCGGCGGGCGCCGTAACGGCGGTGCACCGCCTGCTTGGTGACGCCGAGGGCCGAGCCCACCGCGTCCCAGGAGAAGCCGAGCGAACGGTCGAAGTCCACGGCGGCCGTCACCAGCGTCTCGACGCTGTCCCGGAGTTCCTGGGCGAGGCGGACGGTCGGGGCGGGGGCACGTCCGTAGACGACGAAGCCCGTGGAGGGGCCGGAGCGGCGCGGGCGGTAGACGTTGCCCAACTGGGCGGTGAGCGTGCGCAGTGCGTCCACCTGCCGGCGGACCCGCTCGATGTCCCGCACCAGCAAGTGCAGGCTGGCCCGGGCCTGGGCGTCGTGGGTTGCGTGGTCGGCCATGAACAAGCCTCTCGAACCGGCGTTGAAAGGAATCGGGCCGCGTCGGCGGCCCACTGTGGTCAACTCTTTCTTGACCAACGCGCGTGCGCTCCGCGGGTAACGGTGAGGGGGCGCGTACGTGCTCCTGTACGCCGGGTTCGTCCACCCACGCGCCACCGGCTGTCACTCGATCGGGGGGCCGGACCACCCGATCGGGTGCTCATGCGCCGACGGTCCTCCCCGGAAGGGTGGCGAATTCGGTTCCGCCGGGCGCCGGATCGCCCTCCTTGCGTGGTCATAGACTTGGGCGTCGGTTCTGTTCGCCCGTCCGAGAGGCTCCGTCCCGCCCATGAAGCTCGTCTTCGCCGGTACTCCCGAGGTCGCCGTTCCCGCTCTGGACGCCCTTCTCGCCTCCGGGCGGCACGAGGTGGCCGCCGTCGTCACGCGGCCGGACGCCCCCGCCGGGCGGGGCCGCAGGCTGGTCGCGTCCCCCGTGGCCGAGCGGGCCGAGGAGGCCGGCATCGAGGTGCTGAAGCCGGCGAAGCCCCGCGACCCCGAGTTCCTGGAGCGGCTCACGCAGATCGCGCCCGACTGCTGCCCCGTCGTCGCCTACGGCGCCCTGCTGCCCCGCGTGGCCCTCGACGTCCCCGCGCACGGCTGGGTCAACCTGCACTTCTCGCTGCTGCCCGCCTGGCGCGGCGCCGCGCCCGTGCAACACTCGATCATGGCGGGCGACGAGATCACCGGCGCCTCCACCTTCCTCATCGAGGAAGGACTCGACTCCGGCCCGGTCTACGGCACCGTGACCGAGGAGATCCGGCCCACCGACACCAGCGGCGACCTGCTCACCCGTCTCGCCTTCGCCGGCGCCGGGCTGCTCGCCGCGACCATGGACGGCGTCGAGGACGGCACGCTCAAGGCCGTACCGCAGCCCGCCGAGGGCATCACCCTCGCCCCGAAGATCACCGTCGAGGACGCCCGGGTCGAGTGGACCGCGCCGGCGCTGCGCGTCGACCGCGTGGTGCGCGGCTGCACCCCGGCCCCCGGCGCCTGGACCACCTTCCGCGGCGAGCGGCTCAAGCTCATCCAGGTAGCGCCCGTCCCCGAGCGCACCGACCTCGCCCCCGGCGAGCCGGCCGTCGGCAAGAACAGCGTGCACGTGGGCACCGGCTCGTACGCGGTCGAGCTGCTGTGGGTGCAGGCCCAGGGCAAGAAGCCGATGCGCGCGGCGGACTGGGCGCGCGGCGTGCGGGTCGCGCCCGGCGAGACCCTGGGCGGCTGACGCCCGGCCCGGCGAGCCCCCGGGGCCGACGCCCCGCCCGGCTCCGGACCCGGCGTCCCGACGTACGCTGGGGGCCGCACCCCCTTTTCCCATCCGGAGCACCTTTTTCGTGAGCGAGCAGTCCCGGCGGCCCCGTAAGCCCGCCAAGCCCTACCGCCGTCCCCAGAAGGACCCCGTCCGCATCCTCGCCTTCGACGCGCTGCGCGCCGTGGACGAGCGGGACGCGTACGCCAACCTCGTGCTGCCGCCGCTGCTGCGCAAGGCCCGGGAGAAGGAGGGGCCCGAGAAGTTCGACGGCCGGGACGCCGCCCTCGCCACCGAGCTGGTCTACGGGACGCTGCGCCGGCAGGGGACGTACGACGCGATCCTCTCCGAGTGCGTCGACCGGCCGCTGCGCGAGGTCGACCCGCCCGTCCTGGACGTGCTCAGCCTCGGCGCCCACCAACTGCTCGGCACCCGCATCCCCTCGCACGCGGCCGTCTCCGCCTCCGTCGAACTGGCCCGGGTCGTCCTCGGCGACGGGCGGGCCAAGTTCGTCAACGCCGTGCTGCGCAAGGTCGCCCGGGACGACCTCGACGGCTGGCTGGCCAAGGTCGCGCCGCCCTACGACGAGGACCCCGAGGACCACCTCGCCGTCGTGCACTCCCACCCGCGCTGGGTGGTCTCCGCGTTGTGGGACTCGCTCGGCGGCGGTCGCGCCGGCATCGAGGACCTGCTGGCCGCCGACAACGAGCGGCCCGAGGTCACCCTGGTCGCCCGCCCCGGCCGGTCCACGATCGGGGAACTGCTCACCGAGGACTCCGCCGTGGCCGGCCGCTGGTCGCCGTACGCGGTGCGGCTCACCGAGGGCGGCGAGCCGGGTGCCGTCGACGCCGTCCGCGAGGGCCGCGCCGGTGTGCAGGACGAGGGCAGCCAGCTCGTCGCCCTCGCGCTCGCGGGCGCCCCGCTGGACGGCCCCGACGCGAAGTGGCTCGACGGATGCGCAGGCCCCGGCGGCAAGGCCGCGCTGCTCGCCGCGCTCGCCGCCGAACGCGGCGCCACGCTGCTGGCCTCCGAGAAGCAGCCGCACCGCGCCGGTCTCGTCGCCAGGGCGCTGGACGGCAACCCGGGGCCGTACCAGGTCATCGCCGCCGACGGGACCCGGCCGCCGTGGCGGCCCGGCAGCTTCGACCGGGTGCTGATGGACGTTCCCTGCACCGGGCTCGGCGCGCTGCGGCGCCGGCCCGAGGCCCGCTGGCGGCGCCGCCCGGAGGACCTGGAGAACTTCGCGCCGCTCCAGCGCGCCCTGCTGCGCACCGCCCTCGACTCGGTCCGCGTCGGCGGGATCGTCGGCTACGCCACCTGCTCGCCGCACCTCGCCGAGACCCGGGCGGTCGTGCGGGACGTCCTCAAGCAGCACCCGGACGCCGAACTGATCGACGCCCGGCCGCTGCTGCCCGGTGTCCCCGCGCTCGGCGAGGGCCCCGACATCCAGCTGTGGCCGCATCTGCACGGCACCGACGCGATGTACCTGGCGTTGATCCGGCGCACCGGCTGATCCGGCGCCCTGCCGACCGGCTGCGGAGACGGGGCGTACGGGTCACCCGGTGGCGCACGCGGCGTCGTAGAACGCGACCTTCGCGCGCATCCGGATCACCTCGCCGTTCCAGTCGCCGTCCAGGGTCTCGATGTTCACCTCGCCCTTGGCCTTCGGGAGGTAGGGGTCGAGCGTGAGGCGGTTGCCGCGCCAGTCGTGCACGTCGCCCGCCAGGCCGCCGCCGGTGTTGTCGCCCGCTCCGCACACCTTGACGCGGCCGGTCACGTCGCAGGCCATGGAGCAGTTCTCGTCGTGGCGGATGTCGAGCAGCACCTGTCTGCGGTTGTTGTCCGCATAAGTGACGGTCCCCTGCCAGTAGCCGGTGAGCCGGGGCGGTCATGATGTGTCCCCCGTGTGCGGTGAAGTGCGCGTCGAGTGGTACGACACCGGATCCCGCCCCGTGGATGCGGTCACGGTGAAGCGCGCGATGCCGCCGCCGAGGAAACGGATGCCGTCGGGGCGGCCGAACCGTACGATGAACGGCAATGGTCCGGACCGGGGCGAACGGGAGGGCCCCGGCATGGCAGGCTTGGGGCATGGCCGTGCAGATCAACCCCAGCATCCTGTCCGCCGACTTCGCCCGTCTCGCGGACGAGGCGAAGGCGGTCGAGGGCGCCGACTGGCTCCACGTCGACGTCATGGACAACCACTTCGTCCCGAACCTCACGCTCGGCGTGCCGGTCGTGGAGTCCCTGGCCCGCGCCACGGACACCCCGCTCGACTGCCATCTGATGATCGAGGACGCCGACCGCTGGGCACCCCACTACGTCGAGGCAGGTGCCTCGTCGGTCACCTTCCACGTCGAGGCCGCCGCCGCGCCGGTGCGGCTCGCGCGGGAGATCCGGGCCAAGGGGGCCCGCGCCTCCATGGCGCTGAGGCCCGCGACGCCCATCGAGCCGTACGAGGACCTGCTCCCCGAACTCGACATGCTGCTGATCATGACGGTCGAGCCGGGCTTCGGCGGGCAGGCGTTCCTCGACATCATGCTGCCGAAGATCCGTCGCACCCGTGAACTGATCGCCAAGCACGGTCTCCAGCTGTGGCTGCAGGTGGACGGGGGTGTCTCCGCGTCGACGATCGAGCGCTGCGCGGAGGCCGGGGCGGACGTCTTCGTCGCCGGATCGGCCGTCTACGGCGCGGACGACCCGGCCGCGGCGGTACGTGCACTGCGCACCCAGGCGGAGACGGCCACCGCCGGGGCGTCCTGGGCATGCGACCACTGAGCCACAGCTACGTGAACGGCGCCCATCAGGGCCGATCAAGCGCGCCGCATCTGCAAGGATGAACGGCGAATCCAGAGTGTGAACAGCAGTGAGGAGAACGCCGTGTCGGGTATGTCGGCGGGCCGGTCAGCCATGCGGATGGGACCCGCTGAGCTGGTGCAGGCGGCGGCCATGGCCCGCCGCTTCTACCTCGAGGGCAAGTCCAAGATCCAGATCGCCGAGGAGTTCGGCGTCAGCCGCTTCAAGGTGGCCCGGGTCCTGGAGACCGCCCTCGAACGGGATCTCGTGCGCATCGAGATCCGTGTCCCGGCCGAACTGGACGCCGAGCGCTCCGACGCGCTGCGCGCCCGGTACGGCCTCAGGCACGCCGTCGTGGTCGAGTCCCCGGCCGAGGCGGAGGAGACGCCCGACCCCGAGAACCTCGGTGAGGTCGCCGCCGACCTGCTCGGGGAGCTGGTGAACGAGGGCGACGTCCTCGGCCTGGCGTGGGGACGGTCCACCATCCACATGGCGGCCGCCCTCGACCGGCTGCCGCCGTGCACGGTGGTGCAGCTGACGGGCGTGTACGACGCCGGGACCTCCGAGCGCGGCTCGGTCGAGGCCGTCCGCCGCGCCGCCCAGGTCTCGGGCGGCGACGCCCACCCCATCTACGCGCCGATGCTGCTGCCCGACGCGGCCACCGCGGCGGCGCTGCGCAACCAGACGGGCATCGCGCGGGCCTTCGAGTACTTCGACAAGGTCACGGTCGCCTGTGTCTCCATCGGCTCCTGGGAGCCCGGCATCTCGACGGTGTACGACATGCTCAGCGACGAGGAGCGCGGCCAGTACGCCTCGTTCGGCGTCGCCGCCGAGATGGCCGCGCACCTCTTCGACGGCGAGGGCCGCCGGGTCGGCCGGGACCTGGGGGAGCGGTGCATCACCGTCAAGGCGGACCAACTGCGCCGGGTCCCCGAGGTCGTCGCGATCGCGGGCGGGCAGCGCAAGGCCGCCGCGATCGACGCGGTCCTGCGCTCGGGTCTCGTCACCAGCCTGGTGACGGACACCTCGGCCGCGGACTACCTGATGGCCGCGGGGCAGACGCCCAGGCCCGCCCTGCACCGCGCCGACCCGGATGGACCCTGACAGACCCTGACAGGAGGTTGCGAGGGGACGGCCGTGACAGCATCGGAACATGCTGCTGCGGTTCGTCCCCCGTGTGCTTCCGGGGCTGCTGATCTGTCTCGCCCTGCTGCTCACGGGCTGCTCCACGACCCGTATCACCGAGGCCGTGCCCACCGCCGTCCCGGCCGCGACCACCCCCGCGTGGGCCGATCACATGGCCACCGTGGGGGAGGCCCGGCTGCCCGCCGAGGCCCGTAGGACGCTCGGACTCATCGACCGGGGCGGGCCGTTCCCGTACGCCAAGGACGGCTCCGCCTTCCGGAACTTCGAGCGCCGGCTGCCCAGGCACCCGCGGGGCTACTACCACGAGTACACGGTGGAGACCCCGGGCTCGCCCGGCCGCGGGGCCCGGCGGATCGTCACCGGGCAGGGCGGGGAGTTCTACTACACCGACGACCACTACGAGACGTTCCTGGCGGTACTGAGATGAGCGACGACCTCGCGGGCCTGCACACGGTCGCGCTGGACCTGCACGGCGTCACCGACAAGGCCGGCCTCATGGACCGGTGCGCCGGCGCCCTCGGCCTGCCCGACTGGTTCGGCCGCAACTGGGACGCCCTCGCGGACAGCCTCTCCGACCCCACGGTGTGGCCGGCCGGGGCCGCCGTCGAGGGGCTGCTGCTCGTCGTCACGGGGTGGCGGGACTTCGCGCGGGAACGGCCCGAGGAGTGGGCCGTGGCCGAGGAGGTCCTCACCGGGGCACAGGGCGGCGAGCCCCGGCTGGTCGTGGCCCTCGCGCTGGAGTGACCCGGCCGGACGGGCCGCCCGCCCGGCGGATCCTCCGAAGCCCGGGCCGGCGCCCTGGACGATGCGCCCAGGCGTGGCACAAGGGGCGACATGGGAGAATGAAGTACGTGCTTCTCCCCCGGGCACACCTGTCCGGGGGTCACCTCTGATCGACTGGGATGTGCGGCACGTGCGTTTCCTCAATGACCTCCAGCCCGCGTACGACCTGACGTACGACGACGTCTTCATGGTGCCGAGCCGCTCCGCGGTCGGCTCCCGCCAGGGCGTGGACCTCAGCTCCCCGGACGGCACGGGCACCACGATCCCGCTGGTCGTCGCCAACATGACCGCCATCGCCGGCCGGCGCATGGCCGAGACGGTGGCCCGGCGCGGCGGGCTCGTCGTGCTCCCGCAGGACATCCCGATCGACGTCGTCACCGAAGTCATCACCTGGGTCAAGAGCCGCCATCTGGTGCTGGACACGCCGATCGTGCTCGCCCCGCACCAGACCGTCGCCGACGCCCTGGCCCTGCTGCCCAAGCGCGCCCACAACGCGGGTGTCGTCGTCGACGAGGACGGCCGGCCGATCGGTGTCGTCACCGACCGGGACCTGAGCGGCGTCGACCGCTTCACCCAGCTCACCGAGGTCATGTCCCGCGATCTGCTGCTGCTCGACGCGGACATCGACCCGCGCGAGGCGTTCAACACGCTGGACGGCGCCAACCGCCGCTACGCCCCCGCCGTCGACCGGGACGGCAGGCTCGCGGGCATCCTCACCCGCAAGGGCGCCCTGCGCGCCACGCTGTACACCCCGGCGACCGACGCGGGCGGGCGGCTGCGCGTCGCCGCCGCCGTCGGCATCAACGGCGACTTCGCGGGCAAGGCGAAGCAGCTGCTCGACGCGGGTGTGGACACGCTGGTCATCGACACGGCGCACGGCCACCAGGAGTCGATGATCACCGCGATCCGGCAGGTGCGCGACCTCGATCCGCAGGTGCCGATCGTGGCCGGCAACATCGTGTCCGCCGAGGGCGTCAAGGACCTGGTCGACGCGGGCGCGGACATCATCAAGGTCGGGGTCGGACCCGGCGCGATGTGCACCACGCGCATGATGACCGGCGTGGGCCGGCCGCAGTTCTCGGCCGTCCTGGAGTGTGCGGCGGAGGCGCGGAAGTACGGCAAGCACGTGTGGGCCGACGGCGGAGTCCGCCACCCGCGCGACGTCGCGATGGCGCTCGCAGCGGGCGCGTCCAACGTGATGATCGGCTCCTGGTTCGCTGGCACCTACGAGTCCCCGGGCGACCTCCAGCAGGACGCGAACGGCCGCCTCTACAAGGAGTCGTTCGGCATGGCCTCGGCCCGCGCGGTGCGCAACCGCACCTCCGACGAGTCGGCCTACGACCGTGCCCGCAAGGCGCTGTTCGAGGAGGGCATCTCCACCTCCCGCATGTTCCTGGACCCGGGCCGGCCCGGTGTCGAGGACCTGATCGACTCGATCATCGCGGGCGTGCGCTCCTCCTGCACCTACGCCGGTGCGGGCTCCCTGGAGGAGTTCGCGGAGCGGGCCGTCGTCGGCATCCAGAGCGCCGCCGGCTACGCGGAGGGCAAGCCGCTGCACGCCAGCTGGAGCTGACCGTGTGCCGTGGGCCGGCCCGTGTTCTACTTCGGGTACGGCCACGGCCGTTCCCGTCCAGTGACACCTGAGAGCTGAACCACCCCCGTGCTGAACGATCTCGACGAACGCATCGTGCACGCCCTCGCCGAGGACGCCCGCCGCTCCTACGCCGACATCGGGCAGCTGGTCGGCCTGTCCGCGCCCGCGGTGAAGCGGCGCGTGGACCGGCTGCGGGCCACCGGGGCCATCACCGGGTTCACCGTACGGGTGGACCCGGCCGCGCTCGGCTGGGAGACCGAGGGGTTCATCGAGCTGCACTGCCGGCGCAACACCTCGCCGGAGACCATCCAGCGGGGCCTGGAGCGCTACCAGGAGGTCGTGTCGGCGTCCACCGTCACCGGTGACGCGGACGCGATCGTCCAGGTCTTCGCCTCCGACATGCGCCACTTCGAACGCGTCCTGGAACGCATCGCGGGCGAGCCCTTCGTGGAACGCACCAAGTCGGTCCTGGTCCTCTCCCCGTTGCTGCGCCGCTTCACCTCGGGCTCCCCCGCCTGACCGTCACTCGGCCGTCTTGCGGGCCAGGGCGTTGTTGCTCATCGAGTTGCGGACGCTGAAGGAGACCGCGTCCGAGCGGTAGCGGTCGTCCGACCACTCCACCGGGCGGCCCTCGCGGGTCGTGGTGACCCGGCGGACCCGCAGGAGGGGGCTCGTACGGCGGACCCCGAGGAGGTCGGCGTCCTGGGCGCCCGCCGCCACCGCGTCGATGACGTGCTCGCCGTAGGCGAAGACCAACCCCGTGTCGTCGTACAGGCGTTGGGTCACGGACGGGCAGTCGGGCTCGATGGCCTCGACGGCGGGGGAGATCCAGTCGGCGTACACGGTCCGCTCCAGCAGAACCGGTTCTCCGTCCAGGCCGCGCACCCGCACGACATGCAGCACCGGTGTGCCGGGGCGCAGTTGGAGGCGGACCGCGTCCTCCTTGGTGGCGGGGCGGTACTCCTGGAGCACCACGAGTCCCGTGGCCGCGCGGCCCATCGCACGCGCCCACTGGGCGAAGCTGCGCAGCTCCTCGAAGCTCTGGCTGCGCCGGCTGGCCAGCACCACCCGGCGGGCGCCCTGCCGCGAGCCGATGAGCCCCTCGGCGGTCAGCGCCGCGACGGCCTGGCGGACGGTGCCGCGCGAGACGCCGTAGTGGGCGGCCAGGTCGGTCTCCGCGGGCAGTCGGCTGCCGACTGTGTACTCCTCGCGGTCGATCGCCCGCCGCAGTTCGTCGGCGATCTCCTCGTGTCGGGCCGTCATGCTTCCCCTCTGAGTAGGCGGCTGTGCACAGCGTGATCAGCGTAATCCACGTTCCCGGGTGATTCGTGTCAGCCGAGATTGTGCAGGGAATCAGGGGCCGTGGTTTCAGCGGTGTTCATGAACAGGACATCCGTGCCGGGCGTACTGGGGCCAACTTGTTCAGACAAGTTTTCTGCGTCACCAACCCTCGTGCGTACTCCCTGGAGAGACCGTGACCGTGTCCCTGCCGAGAACCGCCGTCCTGGGCGGCTCCCTCGCCGTCGTAGCCGCGCTCGCCCTGAGCGCCTGCGGCGCCGCCCCCGACAACGCCGCGACCACCACCACCGACGGCAAGAACGCCGCCACCGCCACCTCCGCCGCCGACCTCGGCGGCATGGACGCCCTGGTGAAGGCCGCCAAGAAGGAGGGCGCGCTGCACATCATCGCGGTGCCCCGCGACTGGGCCAACTACGGTGCCATCATCGACGGCTTCCAGAAGAAGTACGGCATCAAGATCGAGGACGAGAGCCCCGACGGCTCCAGCCAGGACGAGATCAACGCCGTCACCTCCCGCAAGGGCCAGGACCGGCTGCCCGACGTCCTCGACCTCGGCAGCTCCTTCGCGCTGAGCGCCGCCCAGCAGGGCCTGCTCGCCCCGTACAAGGTGGCCGGCTTCGGCGACATCCCCGAGGGCCAGAAGGACCCGCAGGCCCGCTGGTTCAACGACTACGGCGGCTACATCTCCATCGGCTGCGACGCCAAGCGCGTCAAGGAGTGCCCCACCACCTTCAAGGACCTCCTCAAGCCGCAGTACAAGGGCCAGGTCGCCCTCAACGGCAACCCCACCAAGTCCGGCTCGGCCTTCGGCGGCGTCTACGCGGCGGCCCTCGCGAACGGCGGCTCCTTCGACGACATCCAGCCCGGCCTCGACTTCTTCGGCAAGCTGAAGAAGAACGGCAACTACACGCCCGTCGAGTCCACCCCGGCCACCGTCGAGAAGGGCGAGACGCCCATCAGCATCGACTGGGACTACCTGAACGCCGGTTACGCCGACGAGTTCAAGTCCAAGGGCGTCGACTGGAAGGTCGCCGTCCCCACCGACGGCGAGTACGCCCAGTACTACTCCCAGGCCATCGTCAAGGGCGCCCCGCACCCCGCGGCCGCCCGCCTGTGGCAGGAGTACCTCTACAGCGCCGAGGGCCAGAACGCGTGGCTCAAGGGCTACGCCCGCCCGGTCCTGATGCCCGCCATGGAGAAGGCCGGCACCCTCGACAAGGAGGCCGCCGCCAAGCTGCCCCAGGTCTCCGGCACGCCCACCTTCCCGAGCGAGGACCAGCAGGCCAAGGCCAAGACCGTCCTCTCCCAGGGCTGGGCGAAGGCCGTCTCCGGATGACCGCCACCCTCACGCGCGCGGACGTGGCGCCGACCGCTTCGGTGAAGCGGCGGCGCCCCGCCCCCGGCTGGCTCGCGGTCGTCCCGCTGCTGGTCTTCACCGCCATCGCCTTCGGCATCCCCGCCGTGGCGATGCTGAACGGCGCCTTCACGGTCAAGGACCAGACGACCGGCGCCGGTTCCTACACCGCGCAGAACCTGAGCACCTCGCTCCAGGGGCCGTACCTCACCGCCCTCGTGGGCAGCGTGAAGCTCTCCGCGGTCTCCGCCGCCCTCGCGGCGGTGCTCGGGCTGCCGCTCGCCCAGGCCGTCGTCACCTCCCGCTCCCGGGCGCTGCGCGAGGCGGTCCTCACCGCGTCCGGCGTGCTCGCCAACTTCGGCGGCGTCCCGCTGGCCTTCGCGTTCGTCGCCACCCTCGGCAACGCCGGTGTGCTGACCGTCCACCTCGGCCTCGCGGACAAGGGCTGGAACCTCTACAGCTTCTGGGGCCTGGTGATCGTCTACCTGTACTTCCTGATCCCGCTGATGGTCCTCACCATCACCCCGGCCCTGGACGGACTGCGCGCCCAGTGGCGCGAGGCGGCCCGCAACAACGGCGCCACCTCCGTGCAGTACTGGCGGCACGTCGCCCTGCCCGTCCTCGCGCCCTCGCTCATGGGCGGCTTCGTGCTGCTGTTCGGCAGCGCCTTCGCGGCGTACGCCACCGCCGCCGCGATGGTGGGCAGCGCCGTGCCCCTCGTGACCCTCCAGATCGCCGACGCCATCTCCGGCAACGTGCTGGTCGGCCAGGAGAACGTGGCCCTCGCCCTCAGCCTGGACATGGTCCTCGTCGCGGGCCTGGTCATGGCCGTCTACCTGCCCCTGCAACGACGGAGCGCCCGATGGCTCGACGCCTGACCCCGTGGCGGTGGGCCGTGCTCGGCCTCGCCGCGCTGTACTTCCTGGTGCCCCTCGCCGCCTCCGTGGTCTTCACCGTCGACGTACCGGGGCACGGCCTCACCTTCGACGCCTACACGCAGATCGTCTCCACCGAGGGCTTCGTCACCAGCCTGGTGCTCTCCCTGGAGCTGGCCGCGGCCACCATCGCCGTCGTGCTGCTGCTGATGGTGCCCGCCGTGGTCGCCCTGCGGCTCGGCGCGCCGCGCCTGCGGCCGGTCGTGGAGGTGATCTGCTCGCTGCCGCTGGTGGTGCCGCCCATCGCCTTCGTCGCGGGCATCTCGACCGTCCTGAAGTGGGGCCCGGAGCACCTGTCCCGGACACCGCTGTTCCAGACGTTCGTGGCGATCCAGAACCCGAGCTTCCCGTTCGTGCTCGTCCTCGCCTACGTCGTGATGGCGCTGCCCTTCGTCTACCGGGCGCTCGACTCCGGGCTGCGCGCCATGGACGTGCGCACCCTCGTCGAGGCCGCCCGCAGCTGCGGCGCGTCCTGGCCGCAGGCCCTCGTGCAGGCCGTCCTGCCCAATCTGCGCGGGGCGCTGCTCAACGCGTCCTTCCTCACGCTGGCCCTGGTGCTCGGCGAGTTCACCGTCGCCGCGCTGCTCGGCTTCCGGCCCTTCGCCGTGTGGATCTACAACGTCGGCGGCTCCCAGGCCCAGATGTCCGTCGCCGTGTCCGTGCTCAGCCTGCTCGTCACATGGGCCCTGCTCCTCGCGCTCGCCGGTGCCGGCGGGCGTGGCCGAACCGCTTCGTCCCGGGGATGAACCAATGACCGCCACCACACTCGAGAAGGCCGCCACGGAGCAGGCCGCCACCGTCGAATTCCGCGGCCTGCGCCGCGAGTTCGGGTCCACCGTCGCCCTCGACGGCCTCGACCTGGCCGTGCACCCCGGGGAGTTCCTGGCGCTGCTCGGCCCGTCCGGCTGCGGCAAGACCACCGCACTGCGCATGCTCGCCGGCTTCGAACACCCCGACTCCGGTGCCGTGCTGGTGGACGGCGAGGACGTCACCCACGTCCCGGCCCACCGCCGCGACGCCGGCATGGTCTTCCAGTCGTACAGCCTCTTCCCGCATCTGAACGCCGTCGACAACGTCGCCTTCGGACTGCGGATGCGCAAGGTCCGTACGGCCGAACGCCGGGCCCGCGCAGTGGAGTTGCTGGAACTCGTCGGACTCGCCGACAAGGGCGAGCGGTTCCCGCACCAGCTCTCCGGCGGCCAGCAGCAGCGCATCGCGCTCGCCCGCGCGCTCGCCCTGCGCCCGCGCGTGCTGCTCCTCGACGAGCCGCTGTCGGCGCTCGACGCCAAGGTGCGGCTGACCCTGCGCGAGGAGATCCGCCGGCTCCAGAAGGAGCTGGGCATCACCACCCTGTTCGTCACCCACGACCAGGAGGAGGCCCTGTCCGTGGCCGACCGGGTCGCCGTCATGCGCGCCGGACGGCTCGAACAGTGCGCGGAACCCGCCGAGTTGTACGGCCGGCCGGCCACGCCGTTCGTCGCCGAGTTCGTCGGCACGATGAGCCGGGTACCCGGCACGGTGACGGGCGACCACGTCGAGGTGCTCGGCCGACGGCTGCCCGTCGACGGCGAGACGCCCGGCACCACCGCCGTCGACGTGCTCGTGCGGCCGGAGGCGGTCCGGGTGCACGCGGACGGCACCGGCGGCGCCCGTGTCGTCGGCACGGCCTTCCTGGGCGCGGTCGTCCGGGTCACCGTCCAGCTCGCCGACGGCACCGAGGTCAAGGCCGACCTGCCCGTGCACGAGGCCGCCGGACTCGGCGCCGGAGCCGCCGTGCGTGTGTCGCTCCCCGAGCGGCCGGTGCTGGTGGCGGAACGTACCCAGAAGTGAGGAGAAGCAGAGACGTGACCCCCCACCCCCGACTCCCGCTCCAGGCCGTCCTGTTCGACATGGACGGCACGCTCGTCGACACCGAGCGCCTGTGGTGGGAGGCGGTGGAACAGGTCGCCGGGCGCCCGCTGACCGAGGCCGACCAGCGGGAGGTGCTGGGCCGCCCGGTCGAGTACACCGCCGACTGGCTCGCCCCGGTCACGGGCCGCCCCGGCGCGGACCTCGCCGCCGAACTGCACCGGGAGTTCGCCGACCGCGTCCGCACCGGCATCGTGCCCCGGCCCGGCGCCGTCGGCCTGCTGACCGCGCTGGCCGCGGCCGGCGTTCCCACCGCCCTGGTCACGGCGTCCCCACGCGCCGTCGCCGACATCGTGCTCGACGCCCTCGGCGCCGGCCGGTTCGCCGTCTCCGTCACCGCGGACGACACCGAGCGCACCAAGCCGGCCCCCGACCCCTACCTCGCCGCCTGCCGCGCCCTCGGCGTGGACCCGGCGCGGTGCGTGGCCGTCGAGGACACCGAGACCGGCGTGGCCTCCGCCGAGGCGGCCGGCTGCGCCGTGCTCGCGGTGCCCTCGCTCGCGCCGATCGACGCCGGGCCCGCCCGTACCGTGCGCGACAGCCTCGTCGGGGTGACCCCCCAGGAGCTGTCCGCGCTGGTCGCGACCGAGCTGCGGGTCATGTCCTGGAACCTGTGGCTCGGCGGCAGCGAGGTCGAGGACCACCGCGCCAAGCAGCTCAAGGCGATCCTGGAGAGCGGCGCGGACGTCGTCGGCCTCCAGGAGACCGGCGGGAGCGCGGCGCGGGAGCTCGCCGACGCCCTCGGCTGGTACCACCACACGGCGGGCGAGAACCTCGGTGTGATCAGCCGCCATCCGCTGACCGCCCGCTTCGGCGACCCCGACGTGGGCTTCTACGGCGCCGCCGGGGTGCGGGTCGAGATCGGGCCCGGTCGCGCGGTCGACGTCTGGACGGCCCACCTCGTCCACACGCCGTACGGGCCCTACGAGTTCCACTTCGACGGGCTCGGCGCGCGGGAGCTGATCGACCACGAGCGGGTGCGGCTCGCCCAGATGCGGGACGCGCTGCGGCGGATCGCCGAGGTGTCCGAGGAGACCGTGCCGGTCGTCCTCGTCGGGGACTTCAACTGCCCCTCGCACCTGGACTGGCCGGACGTCGAGTGGCCGGTGACGAAGGCCGCCGAGGAGGCCGGGCTGCGCGACTCCTTCCGTGAGGCGCACCCGGACCCGGTCGCCGAGCCCGGGCACACCTGGTCGCCGATCCACCGGCTGCACGAGGACGGCGGCGGGCGGGTGGAGCCGCAGGACCGCATCGACTTCGTGCTGCACCGGGGGCTGACCGTGCTCGGGTCCCGGACGGTGGTCGTGGGCACGCCGCAGCCCTGGCCGGACGTCGCGGACAACGACTGGCCCTCGGACCACGCGGCCGTGCTGACCGAGTTCGGGGTGTGGTCGCGCCGTTGACCGGGGAGGGTCCAGGGTGGGCGTTGCGGTCGGGGTGGTCATCCCGTAAGTTGTGCCGGACTTTCTACCGGCTGGTAACTCCGGTGGGAGGACGGGCGGAACGGCGAAGGCAGAGGGAAGCGACCGACACCGACGGCAACGACCGACACGACCGACCCCGATGAAGGGAAGCGCCCCGACGATGCGCCGTGACGACCCGGACCACGAGCCCCTCGACCTCGCCGAAGGCGCCCCCGGCACGGATCTCGGCTGGCTGCTCGACGACTTCGTGGCGCGGGTCGTGCACGTCCGCCAGGCCGTCCTGCTCACCGCGGACGGCCTGCCGCTCAGCTGTTCCGCCGGGATGCGCCGCCGGGACATCGAACACCTCGCGGCCGTCTGCGCCGGGTTCCACAGCCTCGCGCGGTCGGCGGGGGACCGGTTCGGGGCGGGCGACGTGCGGCAGACGTCGGTGCTGCTGGACGACGCCTTCCTCTTCGTCACCCCGGCCGGCCACGGCAGCCGTCTGGCGGTCCTCAGCGACATACGCACCGACGTCGGCGTCCTGGCCCACGAGATGGAGCTCCTGGTCCGCCGCCTCGGCCGCCATCTGGACGCCTCGCTGAGATCGGCTCCCTGACCCCGCGCCGGGCGCCGGCACCGTTCCCCCTGTGACCTGCGCCTCAGCGGAGGCCCGGGGTTTCGCGGGACGCAACGAATCGCCGTCCGGGGCCCGGTGCGCGCAACGAATGCGACGGCGGTGCGCAATGGGTGCCGCTTGTCCGGGTGGGGTGGTGACCGTAGCTTCTATCTGGCCCCCAGACCCCCTTCCGTCCCGGTGAGGATCACGTATGCGTACCGCCCTGTTGCAGAGCTCCGGCCGCGGTGGCGTCGTCGAGAACCTCGCGGTGCTCGACGAGGCCGCCGGCCGGGCCGCCGCCGCGGGCGCCGCGCTGCTGGCCGCGCCGGAGATGTACCTCACCGGGTACGCGATCGGCGACGGCGTCGCGCGGCTCGCCGAACCCGCCGACGGAGCCTCCGCCGACGCGGTCGCGGAACTGGCCCGCCGGCACGGACTGGCGATCGCCTACGGCTACCCGGAGCGCGACGGCGATACGGTCTTCAACTCCGCCCAGCTGATCTCCGCCGACGGCACCCGCCTCGCCAACCACCGCAAGACCCACCTCTTCGGCGACTACGAGCGCGACCGCTTCACCCCCGGCGACGGACCCGTCGTCCAGGCCGAGGTGGACGGCCTCACCGTCGGCCTACTGATCTGCTACGACGTCGAGTTCCCGGAGAACGTCCGCGCCCACGCCCTGGCCGGTACCGACCTCCTCGTCGTGCCGACCGCGCAGATGCACCCCTTCCAGTTCGTCGCCGAGTCGATGATCCCGGTGCGCGCCTTCGAGAACCAGATGTACGTCGCGTACGTCAACCGGGTCGGCCGGGAGGGCGAGTTCGAGTTCGTCGGCCTCTCCACCCTCGCCGGACCCGACGGTGTCGCCCGCACCCGCGCCGGCCGCACCGAGCAACTGGTGTGCGCCGACGCCGACCCCGCCTTCCTGGCCGCCTCCCGCGAGGCGAACCCGTATCTGAAGGACCGCCGTCCCGGCCTCTACGGGTCCCTCGTCTGAACCCCCGGCAGCCACCCCCGAGTTCCACCGCTCAAGGAGTCCCCACCCCATGACGTCCACGGTGCCCGACGCCGTCCAGCACACCGACGAGCGGCAGCGGCCGATCACCATGTTCGGCCCGGACTTCCCCTACGCGTACGACGACTTCCTCGCCCATCCGGCGGGCCTCGGCCAGATCCCCGCGACCGAGCACGGCACCGAGGTCGCCGTCATCGGCGGCGGGCTCTCCGGGGTGGTGGCCGCCTACGAGCTGATGAAGATGGGCCTCAAGCCCGTCGTGTACGAGGCCGACAGGATCGGCGGCCGGCTGCGGACCGTGGGCTTCGACGGCTGCGACCCCTCGCTGACCGCCGAGATGGGCGCGATGCGCTTCCCGCCGTCCTCCACCGCGCTCCAGCACTACATCGACCTGGTCGGACTGGAGACCCGCCCCTTCCCCAACCCCCTGTCCGAGGCGACGCCTTCGACGGTCGTCGACCTCAAGGGCGAGTCGCACTACGCCGAGACCATCGACGACCTGCCGCAGGTCTACCGCGACGTCGCCGACGCCTGGGCGAGGTGCCTGGAGGAGGGCGCCGACTTCTCCGACATGAACCGGGCCATGCGCGAGCGCGACGTGCCGCGCATCCGCGAGATCTGGGCGAGGCTCGTCGAGAAGCTCGACGACCAGACCTTCTACGGCTTCCTGTGCGACTCGGAGGCGTTCGCGTCCTTCCGGCACCGGGAGATCTTCGGCCAGGTCGGCTTCGGCACCGGCGGCTGGGACACCGACTTCCCCAACTCCATCCTGGAGATCCTGCGCGTCGTCTACACCGAGGCGGACGACCACCACCGCGGCATCGTCGGCGGCAGCCAGCAGCTTCCGCTGCGCCTGTGGGAGCGCGAGCCGCAGAAGATCGTGCACTGGGCGTACGGCACCTCGCTCAAGTCCCTGCACACCGGCGGCGAGCCCCGCCCGGCCGTGACCCGGCTGCACCGCACCGCGGGCGACCGGATCACCGTGACCGACACGAACGGCGACATCCGCACGTACCGGGCGGCCGTCTTCACCGCCCAGTCCTGGATGCTGCTCTCCAAGATCGACTGCGACGACTCGCTCTTCCCGATCGACCACTGGACGGCCATCGAGCGCACCCACTACATGGAGTCCAGCAAGCTGTTCGTGCCGGTGGACCGGCCGTTCTGGCGGGACGAGGCCGTCGACGACCGGGGGAACCCCACCGGGCGGGACGTCATGTCGATGACGCTCACCGACCGCATGACCCGCGGCACCTACCTCCTGGACGACGGCCCGGACCGGCCCGCCGTCATCTGCCTCTCGTACACCTGGTGCGACGACAGCCTGAAGTGGCTGCCGCTGTCCGCGCACGAGCGGATGGAGGTCATGCTGAAGTCGCTCGGCGAGATCTATCCCGGTGTCGACATCAGGAAGCACGTCATCGGCAACCCCGTCACCGTCTCCTGGGAGAACGAGCCCTACTTCATGGGCGCGTTCAAGGCCAATCTGCCCGGCCACTACCGCTACCAGCGGCGCCTGTTCACCCACTTCATGCAGGACCGGCTGCCCGCCGACAAGAGGGGCGTCTTCCTGGCGGGCGACGACATCTCCTGGACGGCCGGCTGGGCCGAGGGCGCCGTCCAGACCGCCCTCAACGCGGTCTGGGGCGTGATGCGTCACTTCGGCGGCGCGACCGACCCGACCAACCCCGGCCCCGGCGACGTCTACGACGACATCGCCCCCGTCGAACTCCCGGAGGACTGAGCCGGCGCGGATCGGTCATCCAACGAGGATCAGTCACCCAGCGGTGTCAGCAGCATCCGGCCGGCGAAGCCGACCGCCGCGTCCAGGCGCTCGGTGAACTCCTCGGCCACGTCCTCGCATCCGCGCAGCGCCCACAGCGCCCGCGCCGCGGCCCAGGTCGCCTCCCGTGCCCGCTCCAGGCTCCAGGAGCCGAGCAGATGGGTGAGCGGATCGGCGATCTGGAGCAGGTCGGGGCCCGGCATCAGATCCTCGCGGACGCGCTCCTCCAGCGACCCGAGGAGTTCTCCGACCCGGTCGAACTCGCCCTCCAGGTCGCCGGGTTCGCAGCCCAGCGTGCGGCAGGCGTCCACCACGGCGAGCGCCAGGTCGTGCCCGACGTGGGCGTTGATGCCGGCGAGCGCGAACTGGAGCGGCCGTACGCCGGGGTGGCGGCGGAACTGGAACAGGGGCCGCCAGCAGGCGGGCGGTCGCAGGCCGTCGGCGACCGCGTCCACGGCGGCGAGGTAGCGCTCCGCGAACCGCACGTCCAGCGCGGCCGCCGCCCTCGGGTTCCTGAACCACCCGCCGTCCAGGCCCCGTTCGACCTCCTCGGTGACGGTCAGGTAGACGCGGTTGAACACCGCGACGCCGTCCCGCTCGGGCAGGCCCGCGGCGAGCGCGCGCATCCGGGAGACGACGGCGGCGACGGAGGGGCTGAGGTGTTCCGACTGCGCCATGGGGGCAGGGTCCCAGCCCGGGGCGGCCCGCGCGCCGACGGCTCCACCGCTTCCCCGGAACGGGCGAACGGCCCGGACCCGCCGGGAATCACCGGACCGGCCCCAGGACGCCGGACCAGACCCAGGACGGCGGGCCGGCCCTAGGACTCGGTGGTCCGTTCCGTGTCGTAGGTGGACGTGCCCTCGTCCAGCAGGGGTGGCTTGGTCCGGACCATTGTCACGGGTACCGGTCCGTCCCACCGGCGGGCTGACCAGGGGCTTCCCGCCCGGTGGGGCTGAGCGATCGCTTAGAATGGGCGCGTTCCGTGTGCCCCGCACTCCGCAGGCGACGTCCAGGAGTTCCTCCGTGACCGCTGAAGCCCCCTCCGCCCCTGCCCTCCCGTACGGCAGGCTGATTCCCGTCACGGTCCACTTCGACGACCTCGACGCGCTCGGTCTGCTGCACAACGCCCGGTATCCGCTGATGGTCGAGCGCGCCTGGGCCGCGCTGTGGCAGGGGCACGGCTTCCGGTTCGAGGGGGACTGGGCGGCGGCCGGCGACGCCTGCACCGCCGTCAAGGAACTCCGCATCACCTACGAGGCGCCGGTGACCAGGCCGGGAGGCCACGCCGTCCACCTCTGGCTGGAACGGCTCGGCACCACCGGCCTGACCTACGGCTTCCGCTTCTGCTCGGCCGACGGCGCGCTGACCCACGCGCACGGCAGCCGCGTCCTGGTCAGGCTGGACCCGGCCACCCTGCGCCCCGCCCCGTGGAGCGAGGAGTTCAGGGCCGCGGGCCGGGAACTGCTGCGGCCTGCCGGCTGACCCCGTCCCGGTCGCCCCGGCCGCGCCGCTCACCCGGCCGCAGCACGCCCGCGAACACCACGATCCCGCCGGCCAACACGCTCACCAGGCAGAACGACACCATCAGACTGGTCGCTTGGGCCACCCCGCCGATCAGGCTCGGAGCGACCAGACCCGAGGTGTACGTGATCGTCGCCACGCCCGCGATCGCCTGGCTCGGATTGGGGCCGCTGTGCCCGGCCGCAGCGAAGCAGAGCGGGACGACCACCGCGATGCCGAGGCCCATCAGCGCGAATCCGGCCATCGCCACCGCGGGGTGCCCCGCGACCACGATCAGCAGTCCGCCGCACACGGCCAGGACACCGCCCGCGCGCACCGTGCGCACCGCGCCGAACCGGTCGACCACCGCGTCCCCGGCGATCCGCGCCACCGCCATCGTCAGCATGAAGCCCGTCGTCGACGCGGCGGCGAGCCCCGCCGAGCTCTCCAGCCGGTCCCGCAGGAACACCGCCGACCAGTCCAGGCTGGCGCCCTCGGCGAACACCGCGCAGAAGCCGACCGCGCCGATCAGCAGCGCCGACCTCGGCGGCAGCGCGAACCGCGGCGGCGGCTCCTCGTCCTTTGCGGGCTGCACGTCCAGCACCTGGCCCGCCGTCAGCACACCCAGCACGGTCAGTACGGCCGCCGCGAGCGCGAAGTGCAGCCGCGCGTCCGAGCCCAGGTGCGCGGCGAGCGTTCCGGCCGCCGAGCCGATCAGCGCGCCCCCGCTCCACATGCCGTGAAGGCCCGACATGATCGACTTGCCGAGCCGCCGCTCGACCTCGACGCCCAGCGCGTTCATCACGACGTCGGCCGTGCCCGAGCTCGCGCCGTAGACGAACATCGCCAGGCACAGCGTGTAGAGGTTCGGCGCGAGCCCCGGCAGCACCAGGGACAGCGTCCACATGGCCATCAGCCAGCGCAGCGCCGTGCGGCTGCCGAAGCGGTGGCTGATCCGGCCGGCGAGCGGCATCGCGCACGAGGCGCCGAGCGCCGTGAACGCCAGCGCGAAGCCCAACTGCCCGGCGCTCAGCGACGCGTGGTCCTGGACCCACGGGACCCGGGTCGCGAACGAGCCCGTGACGGCGCCGTGCACGGCGAACACCGCCGCCACGGCGTACCGCGCACGTCTCACGGCGTGCTCCTCGTAACCCACGTCACTCATGGTCCAGCCCCTCCCCGGGTGTCGTCACCCGATGCGTGCCCCGCCGACCGCCGTAAACTATCAGGGACCCTGCCTGATAGATAGATGGTTTTACGGCCGCTCCAGGCGGCCGGGGGCTGCGCCGATCTGGGAGGATTCCCGTCATGCCCGCATCACCGAGCACCGCCCGGGCCATCAACGACCGGCTCGCCCTCCGGTTGCTGCAAGAGGAAGGCCCGCTCACGGCAGGGCAGTTGAAGCAGCTCACGGGGTTGTCCCGGCCCACGGTCGCCGACCTCGTCGAACGGCTCGCCGCCGCCGGGTTCATCACCGTGGTCGGCGAGTCGGGCGAGCAGCGCCGGGGGCCCAACGCGCGGCTCTACGGCATCGTCGCCGACCGCGCGCATCTCGCCGCGCTCGACGTCCGCACCGAGAGCGTCTCCGTACTCGTCTCCGATCTGCTGGGGCGGGTGCTCGCCGAGGCGTCCGTGCCGATCGGCGGGGACACCGGGACCGGGCCCGCGGTCGAGCAGGCGGTGACGCTCGTCGAGCGCGTCGCGAAGGAGGCCGGGGCCGACCGGCTGCACACCGTCGGCATCGGCGCGCCGGGGCTCATCGACCCGGCGACGGGGGAGCTGCGCGACTCCGGCGGGCTGCCCGCCTGGCACCGGCGGCTGGTCGCCGCGCTCCAGGAACGGTTCCCCGAGTCGCGGGTCACGGTCGAGAACGAGACCAACCTCGCCGCGCTGGCCGAGCAGCGGGAGGGCGCCGCCCGGGACCGCGACACGTTCGTCCTGCTGTGGCTGGGGCACGGCACGGGCGCCGCGGTCGTCCTGGACGGCCATCTGCGCCGCGGTGCCTCCGGCGGCACGGGCGAGATCGGCTTCCTGCCGGTCCCGGCGACGAGCGGCCTGCCGGCGGCCACGGACTGCGAGGGCGGCTTCCACTCCCTGGCGGGCGCGGCGGCGATCGCCGCCCTGGCCACCGCCCACGGCCTTCCCACCGACCCGAACGGCGACGGCCCGGCAGCGGCGGCGGTGCTCCGCGCGGCGCTGACGACCATGCCCACGGCACCGCCGGCACCGTCCCCGACGGCGCCGGAAGGCCCGTCCGGCGCCGTGGGGTCCCGGCCCGGGGGCGCCGGCCACTCGGCCGCCGGGCCGGTGGGTTCGGCCGCCCGGCCGGCAGTCTCGCCCGCCGGACCGGAGGTTCCGGGCGGTGGCGAGGTTCGGTCCGGTGGGTCGACGGGGCTGCCCGATGGTGTGGCGGAGTCTTCGGAGGGGCCCGTTCGTGCCGCCGGTGGTGCGGCGGACCCAGCCGGACCGGCCGGGGGCTCCGGTGGGGACGGTGTGTTCTTCGGGGTGTCAGGCGAACCCCCGGAGCGCGGGAGCGGTCTGCGTGAGTCATCGGAGGTCTTGGCGGGCGGCGTCGAGGGCGGGGCGGTGCCGTCGGGCGGGGCGGAGAGGGGCTTCGGCGGGATCGGGGCCGGTGTTGATGCCGTTCGGGCTCGGGCCTTTCTCGATGAGTTCGCCGAGCGGGTCGCCATCGGGGTCGCCTCCGTCGTGGCCGTGCTCGACCCCGGGTGCGTGGTGCTCGGGGGCGAGGTCGGAGAGGCCGGGGGAGAGGCACTCGCCGCGCTGGTCGGGGCGCGGGTCCGCCGTATGTCGCCGCTGCGCACGGAGGTCCGCGCGGGCGGTCTCGGCGGTGCGGCGGTGCTGCGCGGAGCGCTGCTGACGGCGCGGGAACGCGCCCAGGAGGAGTTGTTCGCCCCGCCGGAGAGATGACGTGGGAGGTGTGCCGAGCCCTGCCAGAACCTCCGTGGAGGTTCTGGAGGCCCGACGGCGGGCAAGGGCCGTCGTCACCGCCGCCGGGCCCGCTCGAACAGTAAAAGGACTAGACCACTCCGGTCAATAGATCGGACGCCAGTCAAGATCCCCTTCTGTCACGGGAGTTGAGCATCCGACGCCCCGTCTGGGAACCCCGGCGGCAACGGCTGTGAGCCACCCCACACGGCTCGTCTGTCGGGATCGGGGACCGGCGTGGCACACTGGCCGTACCAGAAGCAGCGCACTCCGGGGTCGGTGAAACTCCGAACCGGCGGTTACAGTCCGCGACCCGATCGCTTCCAGCGACCGGTTGACCAGGTGAAATTCCTGGACCGACGGTTAAAGTCCGGATGGGAGGCAGTGCGCGGCGGGCGGGCACGTGTGCGCGCCGCCGTCTCTGGGGCTCGTCCGTCCGGACGGGTCCCGTCCGGCGTTGTCGTCCCCGGTGTCCTCGCCCGTTTCACTCTGTCGTCATCGACAGGCCCCGGAGTCCGTGCCCGAATGAGGCAGGAGGACCCGGGAAGTGTTCACCGGAATCGTCGAAGAGCTGGGTGAGGTCACCGCCGTCGAGAACCTCGGCGACGCCTCTCGTTTCCGGCTCCGCGGACCCGTCGTCACCGAGGGCGCGCAGCACGGCGACTCCATCGCCGTGAACGGGGTCTGTCTCACCGTCGTGGAACACGAGGGCGACGAGTTCACCGCCGACGTCATGGAAGAGACGCTGAAGCGTTCCAGCCTCGGCGTCCTCGCCGTCGGCTCCCGCGTCAACCTCGAACGCCCCATGGCCGTGGGCGCGCGCCTCGGCGGACACATCGTGCAGGGCCACGTGGACGGCACCGGCGAGGTGCTCGCGCGCACCCCCTCCGACAACTGGGAGATCGTCAAGGTCTCGCTCCCCGCGGACCTCTCCCGCTACGTCGTGGAGAAGGGCTCCATCACCGTCGACGGCATCAGCCTCACCGTCGTCGAGGCCGGCCCCGACCACTTCACCGTCAGCCTCATCCCCACCACCCTCGGCCTGACCACCCTCGGCCACAAGCAGCCCGGCGACCCGGTCAACCTGGAGGTCGACGTCGTCGCCAAGTACGTCGAGCGGCTGCTGGGCAGCCGGGGGGCCGACCGGTGAACCAGCTCAACTCCGAGGCGTTCGCCCTGTTCGGCCAGCACATCCTCTGGTCCGACATGATCGGCAACATCTTCGGCCTGATCGCCCTCGCCCTCGGCTGGCGCCGCTCCATGTGGACCTGGCCCGTCCAGTTCCTCGCCGGACTCGTCCTCTTCGGCGCGTTCTTCGGCCACTTGACGGGCAGCGCCGGCAAACAGGCCGTCGTCATGGTCGTCGCGCTGTACGGCTGGTGGCAGTGGAACCGCGACCGGGGCCGGGGCGCCGACGGACACGTCGTCGTCCGCTTCGCCACCTGGCGCGAGCGCGGCGCCATGCTCGCCGCCGCGGCCGCCGGAACCGTCGCCGTCGCCCTCCTCTTCACGGCGTACCCGTCCCTGTCCTGGGACCCCTGGCCCGACGCCTACATCTTCGTCGGCACCGTCGTCGCCATGTACGCGCAGGCCCGCGGCATGGTCGAGTTCTGGATCGCCTGGCTGCTCGTCGACGCCGTCGGCGTCCCCCTCAACTTCGCCAACGGCTACGCCTTCTCCGGCTTCGTCTACGTCATCTACGGCGCGCTCGTCCTGTGGGGCATGCGCGACTGGTGGCTGCGCTCCCGCGACGGCGCGCGGCCCGTCCTGGAAGGAGCGCCCGCATGACAGCGGCATCGATCCTCTACGGCACACCCCTCGACGACCTCGGCCTCGACCCCGTCGAACAGGCCGTCGCCGACATCGCCGCGGGCCGCCCCGTCGTGGTCGTCGACGACGAGGACCGCGAGAACGAGGGCGACCTCGTCATCGCCGCGGAGAAGGCGACCCCCGAGATCGTCGCCTTCATGATGAGCGAGTGCCGCGGTCTGATCTGCGCGCCCATGGAGGGCGACGAACTCGACCGGCTGCGGCTCCCGCAGATGGTCGAGGACAACACCGAGTCCATGAAGACCGCGTTCACCGTCTCCGTCGACGCCTCGCCCGCCCACGGCGTCACCACCGGCATCTCCGCCGCCGACCGCGCCACCACGCTCAAGGTCCTCGCGGGCGGCACCGCCGAACCCGGAGACCTCGTGCGCCCCGGCCACGTCTTCCCGCTGCGCGCCCGGCCCGGCGGCGTCCTCGTGCGCAACGGCCACACCGAGGCCGCCGTCGACCTCGCCCGCCTCGCGGGACTGCGCCCGGCCGGCGCCATCGTCGAGATCGCCGGCGAGGACGGCCACATGCTGCGCCTGCCCGAACTCGTCCCGTTCGCCCGCAAGCACGGCCTGACGATCATCTCCATCGAGGACCTGATCGCCTACCGCCGCGCCCGCACGGTCCCGACCCCGCTCGACCAGACGGAGCCCGCGGCCCCGTCCGAGCCCGTCGTGCTCCGCGAGGCCGAGGTCAACCTGCCCACCGAACACGGCACGTTCACGGCCTACGGCTACCGCTCCACCACCGACGGCGTCGAACACGTCGCCCTCGTCCACGGCGACCTCGGGGACGGCGAGGACGTCCTGGTCCGCGTCCACTCCGAATGCCTCACCGGCGACGTCTTCGGCTCCTCCCGCTGCGACTGCGGCCCCCAGCTCGACGCCTCCCTGGCGCGCGTCCAGGAGGAGGGCCGCGGCGTCGTCGTCTACCTGCGCGGCCACGAGGGGCGCGGCATCGGACTGCTGTCCAAGATGCGGGCGTACGAACTCCAGGAGCGCGGCCGCGACACGCTCGACGCCAACCTCGAACTCGGCCTGCCCGCGGACGCCCGCGACTACGGCGCCGGCGCGCGCATCCTCGCCGACCTCGGTGTGCGCAGCGTGCGCCTGATGACCAACAACCCCGCCAAGACCGACGCCCTGCTGCGCCACGGCCTCAAGGTCACCGGCCGGGAGCCGATGGCCGTCGAGGCCGGCGAGCACAACCTCCGCTACCTGCGCACCAAGCGGGACCGGATGGGCCACGACCTGCCCTGGCTGGACACCGAAGCGGTGTCCGCCTGCGCCAACCAGTAGACACGAAGCACGGAAGCACGAAGGAGAGACGTGAGCGGCAAGGGTGCACCGGAACTGTCCGTACGGGACGCGCGGGACCTCAGGGTCGCCGTCATCGCGGCACAGTGGCACGAGAAGGTGATGGACGGCCTCGTCGACGGCGCCCTGCGCGCACTGCGCGACCTCGGCATCGACGAGCCGACCCTGATCCGGGTCCCCGGCAGCTTCGAACTGCCGGTCGCCGCCAAGGTCCTCGCCGGGCGCGGCTACGACGCGGTGGTCGCCCTCGGTGTCGTCGTGCGCGGCGGGACCCCGCACTTCGACTACGTGTGCCAGGGCGTCACCCAGGGCCTCACCCAGGTCTCCGTCGAGACCGGCGTCCCGGTCGGCTTCGGCGTCCTCACCTGTGACACCGAGGAGCAGGCCCTCGACCGGGCCGGTCTGCCCGGCTCCACCGAGGACAAGGGCCACGAGGCGGTCACCGCCGCCGTGTCCACGGCGGTCACGCTCCGCTCGGTGTCCGAACCCTGGCGCTGAGGTACCGGCCGGACCGCGTAGGGTAAGGACCACCATGTCCAAGAAGACGTTCGAGGAGCTCTTCACCGAGCTCCAGCACAAGGCCGCCCACGGCGATCCCGCCTCCTCCCGCACCGCGGAACTGGTCGGGAAGGGCGTCCATGCCATCGGCAAGAAGGTCGTCGAAGAGGCCGCCGAGGTCTGGATGGCCGCCGAGTACGAGGGCAAGGAAGCGGCCGCCGAGGAGATCTCGCAGCTGCTCTACCACGTCCAGGTGATGATGGTCGCCCGCGGCATCACCCTGGACGACGTCTACGCCCACCTCTGAGCCGTACCCCCGCACCGCCCGCACCGAGAAGCCAGAACGAGCAAAGGAAGCCGACCTCATGCTGCGCATCGCCGTCCCCAACAAGGGTTCCCTGTCCGGCCCTGCGGCGGACATGCTGCATGAGGCCGGCTACCAGCAGCGCCGCGAGTCCAAGGAACTGCGCATCGTCGACCCGGCGAACGAGGTCGAGTTCTTCTACCTCCGCCCCCGCGACATCGCGATCTACGTGTCCTCCGGGCGGCTCGACATCGGCATCACCGGCCGCGACCTGCTCATCGACTCCGGCGCCAACGCCGAGGAGATCCTGCCCCTCGGCTTCGCCCGCTCCACCTTCCGCTACGCCACCAAGCCCGGCACGGCCGGCGGCGTCGCCGACCTCGACGGCAAGACGGTCGCCACCTCCTACGAGGGCATCGTCGCCAAGCACCTCGCCGACAACGGCATCGACGCCTCCGTCGTCCACCTCGACGGCGCCGTCGAGACGGCCATCGAACTCGGGGTCGCCGAGGTCATCGCCGACGTCGTGGAGACCGGCACCTCGCTGCGCAACGCCGGCCTGGAGGTCATCGGCGAGCCCATCATGCGGTCCGAGGCGATCGTGGTCCGCCGCACCGGCGCGGACACCGAGGCGCCCAAGGTCGAGCAGTTCCTGCGCCGCCTCCAGGGCGTCCTGGTGGCCCGGACGTACGTGATGATGGACTACGACTGCCGCGCCGAGCACCTCGAAGCGGCCGTCGCCATCACCCCCGGCCTCGAAGGCCCCACCATCTCCCCGCTGCACAACGAGGGCTGGGTCGCCGTGCGCGCCATGGTCCCCGCCAAGGACGCGCAGCGCATCATGGACGACCTCTACGCCATCGGCGCCCGCGCCATCCTGACCACGGCCATCCACGCCTGCCGCCTCTGAGGGACCGCACGACCATGTCGGACCTGCCCGACCTCCCCGCCCTGCCCGTCACCTTCCGGCCGGGCCGCACCCGCGCCGTGCTGCTCACCGCGGGCGTCGTGATCTTCCTGGTCGTCTCCGGGGTCGCGATGCTCCTGGAGCAGCTCGGCCCGGGGGAGCGGCTCAGCTTCGTCGTCACCGGGGCCCTGATCCTGTGGGTGCTGGCCCAGCTCGCCCGGGTGAGGGTCGTCGCCGACGAGACCGGGGTCACCGTCGTCAACATCGTGAGCCGCAGACGGCTGGAGTGGGCGGAGATCCTTCAGGTGAACCTGCGCGCCGGCGACCCCTGGGTGTTCCTCAACCTCAGCGACGGCACCAGCCTGCCCGCGCTCGGCATCCAGCCGGGCATCGCCCGGGAGCGCGCCGTCGCCGACGCCCGGGCCCTGCGCGCCCTCGCCGAGGCCCGCTCGATCGGGGACCCGGAGCGGCCCCGCGGCTGAGTGTGGCGGTGGCCACTCTGCCCTCCGGGCCCCTGTCTTGATTAACCTGTTGGCGGAGGCGTTCGCACGACGCCTCCGCCTCTGTCGTCCCGCCGGCCCTCAGAGGCTTCCTGCTACCCGAGGAGTGATTCCCTCCAGCGATGGACGGATCGTCCTGTAGTACCTGCGCCGCCCCCTCCCGACATACCGAGGCGGCGGCATCATGACCACCCCGTTGCTGCTGCTCGCAGCCGCCTTCGTGCTGATCCTCGCCAACGGCTTCTTCGTGGCGGCCGAGTTCGGCCTCGTCACCGTCGAACGCGCCGACGCCGAGAAGGCCGCGGCCGAGGGCGACAAACGTGCCCGTACGGTCGTCGAGTCCCTCAAGGAGCTGTCCTTCCAGCTCTCCGGGACCCAGCTCGGCATCACCATCACCTCCCTCGTCGTCGGCATGCTCGCCGAACCCGCCCTCGCGCGGCTGCTGTCCGGCCCGTTCGCCGCGATCGGCATTCCCGACGGCGCCGTCTCCGGTGTCGCCGTGGTCGTCGGCATGCTGCTGGCCTCCGCGATCCAGATGGTCGTCGGCGAACTCGTGCCCAAGAACTGGGCGGTGTCCAAGCCGCTGACCGTGGCCCGCTTCGTCGCCGGCCCCCAGCACCGCTTCGCCCTGCTGTTCCGCCCGGTGATCGCCGCGCTCAACACGGTCGCCAACCGGCTGGTGCGCGCCCTGGGCGTGGAGCCCGCCGAGGAACTGGCCTCCGCCCGCACCCCGGGCGAACTGGTCTCCCTGGCCCGCCACTCCGCGCGGGCCGGCGCCCTGGAGCAGGACACGGCGGACCTGTTCGTGCGGACGCTCTCCCTGGGCGAGCTGACCGCGCAGCACGTCATGACCCCACGCGTGAAGGTCAGCGCCCTCCAGGCGTCCGCGACCGCCGAGGATGTCGTCAACCTCACGAGGGCCACCGGACTGTCCCGCTTCCCGGTCTACCGGGACAAGATCGACGAGATCGTCGGCATGGCCCACCTCAAGGACGCCCTGGCCGTCCCGGTGCACGACCGGCTGCGCACCCCCGTCGGCCGGATCGCGCACCCGGCGCTGCTCGTCCCCGAGACGCTGCCCGTGCAGCCCCTGCTGGCCCGGCTGCGCAGCGAACAGCCCATCGCGGTCGTCGTCGACGAGTACGGCGGCACGGCGGGCGTGGTCACCCTGGAGGACATCGTCGAGGAACTCGTCGGCGAGGTCCGCGACGAGCACGACGGCCAGGACCTCCCCGAACTCGCCGTGGCCCCGCCGGAGGACGGCAGGCCCGCCTGGGACGTGGACGGCGGCTGCCGCGTCGACGTCCTCAAGCGGATAGGTCTTGAGGTGCCCGAGGGGCCGTACGAGACCGTCGCCGGCCTCGTCGCTGATCTCCTCGGCCGCATCCCGGCCCCCGGCGACCGGGCCGAGCTGCCCGGCTGGCGGCTGTCCGTGCGCCAGGTCGGCCACTACCGCGCCGAGCGCGTCCGGCTCGTGCGCACCGCCCCCGTGGCCCCCGTCCCGGAGGCGGTCCGATGAGCCTGCTCCAACTCGTCTTCGCCGCGCTCCTGGTGCTCGCCAACGGCTTCTTCGTGGGCGCCGAGTTCGCCCTCGTGTCGGTGCGCCGCAGCCAGATCGAACCGCTCGGCACCGCCCGGGCCCGCCAGGTGCTGTACGGCCTGGAGCGGCTGCCGCAGATGATGGCCGCGGCCCAGTTCGGCATCACCGTGTGCTCCCTGACGCTGGGCGCGGTCGCCGAGCCGACCGTGGCGCACCTGCTGGAGCCGGTGTTCGAGTGGATGCATCTGCCTGAGGGCATGATCCACCCCCTCGGGTACGTCATAGCCCTCGCCGCGGTGGTCTTCTTCCACCTGGTCATCGGTGAGATGGTGCCGAAGAACCTGGCGATGGCCGCGCCGGAGAAGGCCGCGCTGTGGCTGAGCCCCGGCCTGGTCGCCTTCGCCCGGCTGTGCCGGCCGATCACCGTGGCGCTCGGCGCCTGTGCCCAGGGCATCCTGCGGCTGTTCCGCGTGGAGCCCAAGGACGAGGTCGAGGCCGTCTTCACAAGTGAGCAGCTCAACCGCCTCGTGGAGGACTCCGGCCAGGCCGGCCTGCTCGGCCCGGAGGAGCAGGAGCGCCTGGAGGACGCACTGGAGCTGGGCTCGCACCCGGTCACCGACGTGCTCCTCAAGCGCGAGTCGCTGGTGACGGTGCCGCCGTCGGTGACACCGGGCCAGATCGTCGAGCTGACCGCCCGCACCGGCTACTCCCGTTTCCCGGTGGCGACGGAGAAGGGCGCCTTCATGGGCTATCTGCACGTGAAGGACGTCCTCGACCTGGAGGACTCGCAGCGGGCGGTGCCGCAGCAGATCTGGCGCCCCATGACGACGCTGCGCGCCGAACTCCC
The DNA here is from genome assembly GCF_040638185.1 of Streptomyces sp. NPDC026672. Classification (NCBI taxonomy): domain Bacteria; kingdom Bacillati; phylum Actinomycetota; class Actinomycetes; order Kitasatosporales; family Streptomycetaceae; genus Streptomyces; species Streptomyces sp. NPDC026672. Next base: position 62,462 of record NZ_JBEZXS010000005.1, on the reverse strand, counting down.
GCTGGACGACGCCCTCACGGTGATGCGCCGGGCGGCCACCCACCTGGCCCAGGTCGCCGACGCCTCCGGCCGGGTGCTCGGCCTGGTCGCCCTGGAGGACGTCCTGGAACTGCTGGTCGGCGAGGTCACGGACCCGGCCCACCGCGACGCGCCGGTACCGCGGGTCGCGGAGCCGAGATCGAGCGGGGAGCCGGAGCAGGCCCTCGCGGGCTGAGCGCCGCGGGGACGGGGGCCGGGCAGGGGAGGACACGCGCGGATCCGGGCGCCGGGGGAGGGCACGGCTGCGGCCCGCGCCCGGCGGCGCCCGGAGTGCGGCGGCGACACCGTCCACGCCGACGGTCCGGTCGCCGCCGCTCGGTCGCCGCCCGCGGTCACACTCCCGGCGGGTCCTGCGGCCCCCGGCCCGACAGGACCTCCCCGTACGCCTGCATGAGATCGGGCAGCCGCAGCGTCGCCAGGTCGTCGCGGGTCAGCAGGCCCGGATAGCCCGACAGCCGCAGATCGCGGTACGCGCAGCTCTTCTCGTACAGCGTGCGCAGGAACCGCCCGTTGCCCAGCTCGTCGATCCACCCCTGGTCGACCACGTGCCCGGCGATGGAGCGCAGCTCGTCCAGCGCCTCCTCGTCCCACGCGTCCCCGTTCTCCGCGGCGAGCACCTCACCGATCGAGGTCAGCTCCAGCGGCCGGTACGAGGGGAAGTCGACGCGGGTCGTGAAGCGGGACGACAGACCGGGATTGGCGGCCAGCAGCCGGTCCATGCCCTCGGGGTACCCGGCGAGGATCACCACCAGATGGTCCCGGTTGTCCTCGGCCCGCTTCAGCAGCACCTGCAACGCCTCGTCCCCGTAGGCGTCCCCCTTGCCGTACCCGGAGTTGGACAGCGAGTACGCCTCGTCCACGAACAGCACCCCGCCCAGCGCGGAGTCGATCAGCTCGTTGGCCTTCACCGCGGTCTGCCCCAGGTACTCCCCGACCAGGTCCGCCCGCTGCGCCTCCACGAGGTGGTCGCCGCCGAGCAGCCCCAGGGCGTAGAAGACCCGGCCGAGGATGCGGGCCACGGTGGTCTTGCCGGTCCCGGACGGCCCGGAGAAGACGAAGTGGCGCTTGGGCGGCTGGACGGGCAGCCCCTGACCGGCCCGCAGCCGGGCCATGTTCAACTGTGCGGACAGCGCCTTGACCTGGCGCTTCACGGGCTCCAGCCCGACCATGCGCTCCAGTTCGGCGAGCGCCTCCTCGAGTAACGCGGCATCGGTCGGCCCGGGCGGCAGCGGTGAGGGCACGATCAGCTTCTCGCGCACCGCGGGATCGGGCACCGGCGGCAGGGACCCCACGGGCGGCAGATCGGTCTCGGGCAGCCGCAGATCACGGCCCTCGGTGCCGAACAGCGGATCGAGGGCGTCCGGGCCGTCCACGGTGTCCCCGGCCCCGCTGAGGGTGATCGCGGCGAGGTCGGCCGTGTCGTCGTAGCCGTCGCCCTCGGCGATCGCGGCGAGCCGGGCCGCGGTGTCCATGAACGCCGCGTCCACGCGGTGCACGGCCCGGTAGAGGGGGAGGGCGGCGGCGCTGCGGCCGGTGCCCTCGTGCGCCCGCGCCAGCCAGTAGCGCAGTTCCTTGCGCTGCGGCTGCTCGCTGCGGCAGCGCATCAGGGCCGCCGCGAGCAGCGGTTCGGCCTGCCCGTACATCTCCAGCCGGACCCGCGCCATGCCGCCGAACAGTCCCGCCTCGATGCCCAGCAGGGCGTCGTTGATCAGCGAGTCGGTGTGCCGGACCAGCTGTTCCCAGTCCTTGACGAGATAGGCCCGGCAGGCGTGCAGAAAGCGGACCTGCGGATCGGTGTCGATCGGCGGCAGCCCGGCGAGCGCCCGGTCCAACTCCGGCACGTGTCGTCCGTCGAGCCAGTGGGAGGCGTGCGCCAGCAGCAGGTCGCGCGGGTTCTCCAGCACCGGCTGCACCCACCAGCCCAGCCAGTACCAGGAGTTCAGCGAGCGGCGGTGCCGGGCGCGCTGTTCGCCGAAGCGGTCGCGGTGCCGGAACATCCGCAGCAGCGCGGTCGTCGTGTCGATGCGCAGCGCGTGCAGCCCGAGCCAGGCGTCGGCCATCCCGGGATCCATCCGCACCGCGGCGCGGAACTCCTCCTCCGCCTGCGGATAGGCGCCCATCGTGTAGGCGTCCACGCCTCGCAGCCAGGCGAGGTCGGCCGGGGCCTCGGGGCCCTGCGTGCCGAAGTCCATCACGTCCCCCACAAACCGTGCCCCCGTGGTTCGCCGCCGGGCGGTCCCCGACGGCCACCTTGGTCGAACCGCTGTGCCGCGGACCGGAGTTGCAGGTGCGCTGAGCAGCCGTCCGAAGGTCGCACCGAGGGCATCGTACCTGTGGGGTGGACGTGCACCGAAGGGGTGTCACAGGGGCCGTTCGAGGAGCTGGGAGCAGACGGGGCGCACAGGGATCGGTGACCGAGGGTGAACGGATCGGTGCGCGCGGCGCCCGGGAATGTGTGCCGGGGCAGAACGAAGCCCCCGATCACGGGGGAACAACCGGGGGCTTCGCGTTTCTGGGCGGTTCCAAGCAACCGCTCATTCAGAACGTAAGTCCTGTACGGCCCCCGGGTCAAGCCGAGTTGGAGCGCCGGACCAACTTCTCACGCGGGAGTCTTCACAAGTTCAGCACACAGCGGACGGTCCATCACGGTGGGTGACATCTTGGTCCGGTCCAGGCGTTCTCCCGGGTCCCGGCAGCACCTCGTACCCCTCCCGTGACCGCACCACCAGATCGTCGGCGTACGGCCGTGCGGGGTCCGTGGCGAAGTGCCTGCGTTCCGCCTCGACCCATTCGTCCCAGAACTCCCGCAGTTCCGCGCCGTCCCGCAGCCGTCCCCGCGCCCACGACTCCTCGGGCGGCAGGTCCAGCCACAGCAGCCGCGCCAGGTGCGGGCGCAGCGCGCGGCGGCCCGCGCCGACGCCCTCGACCAGGACCACCGGCGCGGGCGGCAGTTCCCGGGGCGGGCCGAAGCGCCGCGCGTGCCAGTCGTACGGCTCGTAGGCGGCGCCCGCACCGCGGGCGAACGGCTCGATCACCTGGGTGAGCAGCCGGTCGGTCCAGGCGAAGAGCGCGTCATGACTGGCGATGTCGTCGAGGTGCAGCACCGGCGCCCCGTCCAGCGCCGCCGCCAACCGCCCGGCGAACGTGGACTTCCCGGAGCCCGCGTGCCCGTCCACCCCGATCAGCCGGACCGGCCCGCAGGACGGAGCGAGCCGGCGCAGCCGGGCGGCGAGGGCGTGCATGGCGGATCCCGGGGGTGTGAGGGGCGAGAAGCGAGGACGGTGTGACCGCGCGGGATTCTAGTGCCCCGGCAGGCGAGGTCCGCCCCGTGACGGTCTCCGGTGGCGGGGACACGGGCGCGTGGTGTCGTGCGCGGGTCCGCCGCAGGTGGCACCAGTGGACGAGACCAATATTGCCGGGCGTGGCATCCGCCGAAGTGCTGGCAGGGCCATGCCGCCTGCCGCATAGTTGGCGCACGACCGCACGGCGGGCGAGCCGCGGGGACACCGGAGCGCGTCCCCGGCGCGAACCGCCGCGCACCGGACCCGACTCGGACCCCTGGGGGTACCCGCGCCCATGAGCAGAGCCGAACAGCCGTCCCGCAGAACCGTCCTGGCCGCCGCGGTCGCCGCGGCCGTGGCCGGCGGCACGGGACAGGCGTCCGCCGCCACCGCTTCCGACGCCGACGACCCCGACACCGCCCGCCCCGTCGACAACCGCGCCTGGACCACGTACACGGACTGGTGCACCGGCAGCGCCCAGGGCGTCCGCGCCCACGCGGGCCCGCGCCCCGGCGCGGTGATCGCCGCTCCGGCGGGCACCACCGACTACACCGATCCGCACACCGGCACCACCGCCACCTGGGAGTACGCGACCTGGACCTCACCCGTGCACCGGCTGCGGGTCCCCGCCACCGAGGTCGTCGCCTCCTGGAACGCGCACACCCCGGCCGGCACCTGGCTCCAGGTCGAACTGTCCGGGACGTACTCCGACGGCACCGCCACCCCCTGGTACGTGATGGGCCGCTGGGCGGCCGGCGACCAGGACATCAAGCGGACCTCGGTGGACGGCCAGGGCGACGGCAGGAGCAGCATCTGGACGGACACGTTCGCGATCGACGACGCGAGCACCGGTCTGCGCCTGGTGTCGTACCGGCTGCGCCTGACCCTCCACCGCCGGCCGGGCACCCGGCTCACCCCGACCGTGTGGCGGCTGGGCGCGATGGGCTCGGACGTTCCCGACCGCTTCACCGTCCCCGCCTCCACGCCCGGCCTCGCCGAGGAACTGGTCGTCCCGCGCTACTCGCAGGAGATCCACACCGGCCAGTACCCGGAGTACGACAACGGCGGCGAGGCGTGGTGCAGCCCCACCTCCTCGCAAATGATCATCGAGTACTGGGGAGGCCGGCTCACCCCCGCGCAACTGTCCTGGGTGGACCCGGCCTACGCCGACCCGCAGGTCGACCACGCGGCCCGCTTCACCTACGACCACCAGTACGAGGGCTGCGGCAACTGGCCGTTCAACGCGGCCTACGCGGCCACCTTCGACGGCATCCAGGGCGTGGTCACCCGCCTCGGCTCGCTCACCGACCTGGAGACGCTGATCGCGGCCGGCATCCCGGCCATAACGTCCCAGTCGTTCCTGGCGAGCGAGCTGACCGGCGCCGGTTACGGCACCTCCGGCCATCTGATGACCGTGATCGGCTTCACCGCCGAGGGCGACGTGATCGCCAACGACCCGGCCTCGCCCGACGACGAGGCGGTACGGCGCGTCTACCGGCGGCGCGAGTGGGAGAACATCTGGCTCAGGACGAAGCGGTACAACGCGAGCGGCGGGGTCTCCTCGGGCACCGGCGGCGTCTGCTACCTCTACTTCCCCGCCCGTCCGACCCCGCGCCAGCGCAGGGCGCTCGCGGCGGTGGGCGTGCGCTGAAGCGGCCGGCCGCGATCCCCGGGCGGGACCGGGGGTCGCGGCCCGCGAGCCCTGTGACCAAGGTCTCCGCCACAAATGGCGCCCACGGTGGCAAGGTGGACGAACCGGTGGGGGGAGTCCACCCGTACAGCGACCTCAGCGAGACACCATGACCGCACAGTCAGCCACCGCCGTCCGCACCCGTACCGGCGGCCCCCGGGACGAGACCCCGAAGATCCTGGAACACGTCCTCGGCTGGACCCTCGTCGTGGTCGTCGCGATGCTCGTCACCCAGCTCGGTCTGCTCTGAGCGGCCCGTCCGAACGCCCGGTCCGGCACCGGATCACATGAGGACGTTCTGACATACTGCGGATGTCCCGCCGCCCGTTGAGACCAGGGTGTAAATCGAATATGAGGCAACAGCCCGCCGTCGTCCGCCCCCGGGCGCGCGGCACCGAGCGCTCCACGGCACGCCGCGCCGAACTCATCGCCATCGGGCGGAAGTTGTTCGCCGACACGTCCTACGACGCGCTCTCCATGGACGACATCGCCCGACAGGCCCATGTCGCCAAGGGGCTGATCTACTACTACTTCCAGTCCAAGCGCGGCTACTACCTGGCGATCATCCAGGACTCGGTGGCCGACCTGGTCTCCTTCGCCGCGAGCGGTGTCGAACTGCCCGCCGTGAACCGCGTGCAGCGCACCATCGACAGCTATCTGCGCTTCGCCGAGCACCACCAGGAGGCGTACCGCACCATCGTCAGCGGCGGTGTCGGTTTCGACGCCGAGGTGCACGCCATCCGGGACGGTGTGCGCGAGGCGATCGTGTCGACCATCGCCGAGGGCGCCTACGGCCGCAGCGACATCTCCCCGCTGGCCCGCATGGGCCTGCTGTCCTGGGTGTGCAGCGTGGAGGGCTCCACACTGGACTGGATAGGCACCCCCGGGCTCTCCCGGGACACCATGCGCGAACTGCTGGTCCGCACGCTCGGCGGGGTCCTGCGCGCCATCGAGGAGCTGGACCCCGCCCACCGGGCGCCCGGGGCGGCCCGCCGCGAGGGGTGACGGCGGGGCGGAGGCGTCACGCCCCCGCCCCGGTCGGTCCGTCCGTGCCCAGCTGAGCGCTCAGTTGATCGCCTTGATCAGCTCGCCATTGGCGGTGTCCCCGCTCAGCTCCCAGAAGAACGTCCCGCCCAGACCCTGCTGGTTCTTGTACGTCATCTTGGTCGTGATGGTCGCCGGGGTGTCGTAACTCCACCATTCGCTGCCGCACTTGGCGTACGCGGTGCCGCCCACCGTGCCGGTCGCCGGGCACTTGGTCTTGAGCACCTTGTAGTCGTCGATGCCCTGCTCGAACGTCCCCGTCGCCGGGCCGGTCGCCGAGCCGCCGGGCGCGGCCTGCGTGACACCGGTCCAGCCGCGTCCGTAGAAGCCGATGCCGAGCAGCAGCTTCGAGGCGGGGATGCCGAGACCCCGGAGCTTGGCGATCGTCGCCGAGGAGGTGTTCTCCGCCTTCGGGATGCCGGTGTACGAGTTCAGCGGCGAGTGCGGGGCCGTCGGGCCGGCCGCGTCCCAGGCGCCGAAGTAGTCGTACGTCATCGGGTTGTACCAGTCGACGTACTGCGCCGCGCCCGCGTAGTCGGCGGCGTCGATCTTGCCGCCGGCGGTGGCGTCCGCGGTGATCGCCGCGGTGACCAGGGAACTGCTCCCGAACTTCGAACGCAGCGCGGACATCAGGTTCTTGAAGGCCGCCCTGCCGCTGGTGTCACAGGTGTTGCCGCAGGCGTTGGGGTACTCCCAGTCGATGTCGATGCCGTCGAAGACCCCGGCCCACTTGGGGTTCTTGACCAGGTCGTAGCAGGACTGGGCGAACGCGGCCGGGTTCTTCGCCGCCTCGCCGAAGCCGCTCGACCAGGTCCAGCCGCCGAAGGACCACAGCACCTTCAGACCCGGGTGCTTCTTCTTCAGCTTGAGCAGCTGGTTGAAGTTGCCGCGCAGCGGCTGGTCCCAGGTGTCGGCCACGCCGTCCACCGACTCGGCGGCGGTGAAGGCGCGGTCGGTGGCCGGGTAGACGTCGCCCATCGCGCACTTGCCGCCGGTCACGTTGCCGAAGGCGTAGTTGATGTGGGTCAGCTTGGCCGCGGAGCCGGACGTCTCGACGTTCTTGACGTAGTACTTGCGGTCGTACGTGCCCCATTCGGTGAAGTAGCCCACCACCTTCGAGCCGGCCGCGGCGGCCCGGGGCGCGGTCTTCTCGGGCGCGGCGGCCGTGGCGGACGCCGTACCTGCGCCGGCCAGCAGGCCCGCGCCGAGGACGGCGCAGCACGCGGCGGACAGCAGCGCACGCAAGCGCCTGGTGGGACTGGACATGTGCATCGGGTGTCTCCTCGTGGGGGAGAGGGGAACGCGCGCCGATTGGCATGAACGCGGTCAAGGCGTGATCCGAGAGCGTAGGAGGACTAGACCACTCAGGTCAATGGTTCGGACCAATTTCGAGGGCGGGCGGGGCGGCGGGAACAGGGGGAGCGAGGCGGCGGGAATTTAGCCGAAGTAAGCGGTCGTTAACGGGTTGATTGTTATACTCACAGCGCAGAGCCGCTGGTCAGCAGCTTCCGAGACCCGGGAGCGCCTACCGGCAGGACCTCACAGGACCAGGCGGCGCCGCCTCCCACCCGAGAGGCGCACGTCAGCCGATGTGCCCGACACAGGGAGGAACCGTGGCCATGTCCGACCGCGCCCCGCAGGCGGTGGAACGTCAGCTGCCCACCGACGAGGCCAGGGATCTGATGGCCCTCGTCCGCGACATCGCCCAGCGCGAGATCGCCCCCCGCGCCGCCGAGGAGGAGGACGCCGGCCGCTTCCCGCGCGAGGTGTTCACCCTGCTGTCGGAATCGGGACTGCTCGGCCTGCCCTACGACTCCGAGCACGGCGGCGGCGACCAGCCGTACGAGGTCTACCTCCAGGTCCTGGAGGAGCTGGCCGCGGCCCGGCTCACCGTCGGCCTCGGCGTGAGCGTGCACACCCTCGCCTCCTACGCGCTGGCCGCGTACGGCACCAAGAAGCAGCGGGTCGAGCATCTGCCCGCGATGCTCGGCGGCGGTCTGCTCGGCGCCTACTGCCTCTCCGAGCCCTCCTCCGGCTCCGACGCCGCCTCCCTGCGCACCCGGGCCGTCCGGGACGGTGACGAGTGGGTCATCACCGGCACCAAGGCGTGGATCACCCACGGCGGCATCGCCGACTTCTACACCGTCATGGCCCGCACCGGGGGCGAGGGCTCCCACGGGATCACCGCGTTCCTGGTGCCCGGCGACGCCGAGGGGCTGAGCGGCGCGGCGCCCGAGAAGAAGATGGGCATGAAGGGCTCGCCCACCGCCCAGGTCCACTTCGACGGCGTCCGGGTCCCCGACGAGCGCCGGGTGGGGGAGGAGGGGCAGGGCTTCGCCATCGCCCTGGCCGCCCTCGACTCCGGGCGGCTCGGCATCGCCGCCTGCGCGATCGGGCTGGCCCAGGCGGCGCTCGACGAGGCGGTGGCCTACGCCGCCGGACGCCGGCAGTTCGGGCGGCCGATCTCCGACTTCCAGGGCCTGCGCTTCATGCTGGCCGACATGGCGACCCGGATCGAGGCCGGCCGGGCGCTCTACCTCTCGGCGGCCCGGCTGCGCGACGCGGGCCGGCCGTTCTCCCGGCAGGCGGCGATGGCCAAGCTGCACTGCACCGACGCGGCGATGCAGGTGACCATAGACGCCGTCCAGATACTCGGCGGCTACGGCTACACCACCGACTTCCCGGCCGAGCGCTACATGCGCGAGGCCAAGGTGCTCCAGATCGTCGAGGGCACCAACCAGATCCAGCGCATGGTCATCGCCCGTCACCTGCTGGGCCCCGAGGCTCGCTGATCCCGTTCACGACGTCCTGGAGGGCCGTCGCCAGCCCGGCCCACTCCGGGTCGTGACCGGGCAGGGCGCGGCCCCGGTCGGCCCAGGTGCGCAGCAGCGCCCGGTAGATGGGCGGGTCCTGCTGCGTGAGCGGCTGAACCGATTCTGCGGAGGCGGGGCCGGGGGTGAGGCCGGGTGTGAGGGCGGGCACGCGGACGAGGAGCTGACGCCCGGTGGCCGAGTACGTGGGGGCCATGCCTGGGCAACGCGCACGCGCCGCGCCAGGTCACCCCTCCGGGGAATCGGGCGTGCGTTCACCGGCGCCCCCGGCCGGGGCCCCGCGGGCATGCCGAACCCGCACCATGGCGTTCCGCGGCCGTGGTGCGGGGAGGAGTGCGAAGGCGAAGGGGCCGAACGAGCCGGGCCGACCGCGAGCGAGCGAGGGCCGGCCGGGAGCGGGGGCCGGCCGCGAGCGACGGCTCAGGCGGCCTGGCGGCGCATCTCGGGGACGCGCATCGGGCGCGAACCCGGGCCGCCCACGTGCGAGAAGGGCTGCGTCCGCCAGTTCAGACCCTGCGGAAGGGTCAGCAGGAGGGCGGTGTCCTGTTCCTGCGGCTCGAAGGACTCGTCGGCCGACCGGGCCTCGGTCGCCCAGCGGCCCGTACCGGCGCAGACCGTGAGACCGAACGGGTTCCACGGCGAGGCGCACAGCGCGTGCTCCGGCAGGACGTCCTCGTCCGCCAGCAGCGCGATGGGCTGCACACAGTCCGGGCAGATCACCCGGTACATCTCGAACGTGTCGTAGGCGTCGAACTCGTCGCCGTCGTAGGCGTCGGGTTCGACGCCCTCCGGCTCGGGCACGACGACCGGCTGCTGCCGCTTGGCCGTGGTACGACCAGGGCGCTTAAGACTCTGCATGGGATTCTCCCCCTCGGGCTGGGCCGTAAGGCACTGCGGCCTCGACCACAGCAAGCACTTCCCGTCCCGATTCACGGGTAATCACGGGAGCATTACGGAGCCCGTTCGGGGGCTGTGGCGTTCGTCACATGCCGTGCGCAGGTGCCCGGTGCGGCTGTTTTGTCCCTCCCCGAGGGCCGCCGACGGCCCCCGGACACATCACGAACCGGGTATGACCTGCGTTGCTCGGGTATCCGGGGAGATCAAGCGCACTGTAGGTTTTGGCGCCATGGAGGAGCTGGACCGTCAAATCGTGCAGCTGCTCGTCAAGGACGGGCGGATGAGCTACACAGACCTGGGCAAGGCCACGGGGCTGTCCACGTCGGCCGTGCACCAGCGGGTGCGCCGGCTGGAACAGCGCGGCGTCATCCGCGGTTACGCCGCGGTCGTCGACCCCGAGGCCGTCGGGCTGCCCATGACGGCCTTCATCTCGGTGAAACCGTTCGACCCCAGCGCCCCCGACGACATCGCGGACCGGCTCGCCGACGTCCCCGAGATCGAGGCGTGCCACAGCGTCGCCGGCGACGAGAACTACATCCTCAAGGTCCGGGTGGCCACCCCGCACGAACTGGAGGAACTCCTCGGCCGGCTGCGGGCGTTGGCGGGTGTGTCCACCCGTACGACGGTCGTGCTGTCCACGCCGTACGAGGCCCGGCCGCCCAAGATCTGACGTCCCGGGCGGCATCGGCGCGACATCGGCCCGCCCCAGGTGACCGGCGCCCTCCGGCGCGCGAGAGACTGTCGGACATGAGCGAGCGCCTCCCCGACCCCAAGACCGTCCTCCTGCGCCGCGGCGAGGTCCACAGCCCCGCCGACCCCTTCGCCACCGCGATGGTCGTGGAGCGGGGCCAGGTCGCCTGGGTCGGCTCCGAGGGCGCCGCCGACGCGTTCGCCGACGGCGTCGACGAGGTGATCGACCTCGACGGCGGCCTGGTCACCCCCGCGTTCACCGACGCCCACGTGCACACCACGTCGACCGGGCTCGCCCTGACCGGCCTCGAACTGTCCGACGCCCCCTCCCTCGACGCCGCGTTGGCCCGCGTCCGCGCCTTCGCCGCCGCCCGCCCCGACGACCGGGTCCTGCTCGGCCACGGCTGGGACGCCGCCCGCTGGCCCGGCGGCCGCCCGCCGACCCGCGCCGAGCTCGACGAGGCCACCGGCGGCCGGCCGCTCTACCTCTCCCGCATCGACGTCCACTCCGCCGTCGTCACCACGGCCCTGCTCGACCTCGTGCCGGGGGACGTCGACCGCGCCGACGCCCCGCTCACCCGCGACGACCACCACACCGTGCGCGCCGCCGCGTTCGCCGCCGTCACGCCCGCCCAGCGCGCCGAGGCCCAGCGCACCGCCCTCGCGCACGCCGCCTCCCTGGGCATCGGCACCGTCCACGAGTGCGGCGGGCCGCAGATCTCCTCCGAGGACGACTTCACCGGCCTGCTGCGCCTCGCCCGCGAGCTGCCCGGCCCCCGGGTCGTCGGCTACTGGGCCGAGCAGGACGTGGACCGGGCACGCGAACTGGGCGCCGCCGGAGCCGCGGGCGACCTCTTCGTGGACGGCGCCCTCGGTTCCCACACCGCCTGCCTCCACGAGCCGTACGCCGACGCCGGCCACACCGGCACCGCCTACCTCGACGCGGACGCCGTCGCCGCCCACGTCGTCGCCTGCGCCGAGGCGGGCCTCCAGGCCGGCTTCCACGCGATCGGCGACGCCGCCGTGACCGCCGTCACCGAGGGCGTGCGCGCCGCCGCCGAGAAGATCGGCCTCGCCCGCGTCCGCGCCGCCCGCCACCGCGTCGAGCACGCCGAGATGCTCACCCCCGAGACCGTCGCCGCCTTCGCCGAGCTCGGCCTCACCGCCTCCGTCCAGCCCGCGTTCGACGCGCGGTGGGGCGGTGCGGACGGCATGTACGCCGACCGGCTCGGCGCCGCCCGCGCCCGCACGCTGAACCCCTTCGCGGCCCTGCTGCGGGCCGGGGTCCCGCTGGCGTTCGGCTCCGACAGCCCGGTGACCCCGCTCGACCCGTGGGGCACCGTCCGCGCCGCCGCCTTCCACCGCACGCCCGAGCACCGCGTCTCCGCGCGGGCCGCCTTCACCGCGCACACCCGCGGCGGCTGGCGGGCCGTCGGCCGCGACGACGCGGGCGTCCTGGTCCCCGGGGCGCCCGCGGACTACGCCGTGTGGCACACCGGCGAACTCGTCGTCCAGGCCCCCGACGACCGGGTCGCGCGCTGGTCGACCGACCCCCGCTCCGGCACCCCCGGCCTGCCCGATCTCACCCCGGGCCGTGACCTGCCGGTCTGTCTGCGCACGGTGGTCGGTGGACGGACGGTGTTCGTACGGCCGGGCGAGTGATCTCCGGGAACGGCGCGGTGACGCTCCCCGGCCGCCGCCCCGTCGCGCGACCTGCGCATCCTCCGCCCCGACCTGCGCTTCGACACCGTCCGCGCAGGTCAAACGGCTGTTGACAGGCGACGGCAGGGGGCGGGTAGGTTCGGCCGAGTCCACCACCGGACGCCCGACCGGGGAGCCTCGCGCACTCGTCGCAGCGCCGCTGGGTCAGGGACGGGGCGCCCCACCGGCGTACCGTCGCCGGGAGCCAGGCTCAGCGCCCGCGCCGACGGGGAACGTTCCGGCCGGTCGGGGAGGTGTGACCCGGGTGGGGCCCGGACGTTCAGTAGACAACGGCTCTCGGTCGATCCGCAGCCAGCGGGTCCCAGGTCGGCCCGAAGGACGCCGGGCCCCCATCCGCAGCTCCACCGGCCGGAAACCGCTGTCTCACCAAGCTCTTGTCCGATCGACACCGCCATAGGACCGTGCTGTCAGGTCTTGGCAGACCGCGACCACTATGGTGGTCCCCTGCGTACACACACGAAGGGGCAGCAGTGAACGACGGCGACGGGACCCCCGCGGCACAGAAGCGGGCCACGCGGTTCGGCCCTCTCGGCACCGCCTTGGTGATCATCCCGACCTACAACGAGGCCGAGAACATCGCGTCCATCGTGGGCCGGGTGCGCGAGTCCGTCCCCGAGGCGCACGTCCTCGTGGCCGACGACAACAGCCCCGACGGCACGGGAAAGCTCGCCGACGAGCTGGCCGCCGCCGACGACCACGTCCACGTCCTGCACCGCAAGGGCAAGGAGGGCCTCGGCGCCGCCTACCTCGCGGGCTTCCGCTGGGGCCTGGACAACGACTACGGCGTGCTCGTCGAGATGGACGCCGACGGCTCCCACCAGCCCGAGGAACTGCCCCGGCTGCTGACCGCGCTCAAGAACGCCGACCTGGTGCTCGGCTCCCGCTGGGTGCCCGGCGGCCGGGTGGTCAACTGGCCCAAGAGCCGGGAGGCCATCTCCCGGGGCGGCAGCCTCTACTCCCGGCTCGCGCTCGACCTGCCCCTGCGCGACATCACCGGCGGCTACCGGGCCTTCCGCCGCGAGACCCTGGAGGGCCTCGGGCTCGACCAGGTCACCTCGCAGGGCTACTGCTTCCAGGTCGACCTGGCCCGCCGCGCGGTCAAGGCCGGCTTCCAGGTCGTCGAGGTGCCCATCACCTTCGTCGAACGCGAACTCGGTGACTCCAAGATGAGCCGCGACATCCTGGTGGAGGCCCTGTGGCGGGTCACCGCCTGGGGCGTGGGGGAGCGGGTCGGCAGAATCACGGGCAAGGGCGGACAGCCCTGACCCCCCGGACGACCGCCGACGGCACCCGCACGACGGGTGCCGTCGCTTCGTGGTGATCGTCCCCCTTATCCCGCACTGAGCCGGAGCCAGGCACACTGGGGTCATGACGACTGGCGCTCCGCCCCCCTCGCCCTCCGCCCGGCCCCGGCGCTCCCGGCTGCGCAGGTTCCTGCCGCTGGGGATCGCCGTCTGGCTGGTGCTGGAGATCTGGCTGCTGACCCTGGTCGCGGGCGCGGCGGGCGGGTTCGCCGTCCTCCTGCTGCTCGTGGCCGGGTTCGTGATCGGCTCCGTGGTCGTCAAGCGGGCCGGTCGCCGGGCCTTCCGCAGCCTCAACGAGGCGTTGCAGCGCGGCGGTTCGCCCGAGAGCGGCGGCGGCAACGGCTTTCTGATGCTGGCGGGCCTGCTGCTGATGATCCCCGGTGTGATCTCCGACGCGGTCGGTCTGCTGCTCCTGGTCCCGCCGCTGCGGAAGGCGCTCGGGCGCTACACGGAACGGGCCGTCGACCGCACCCTGCGCCGCGCCACCCCCGGCTCCTTCGGCGACGCCTTCCAGCAGGCCCGCATTCACCGGCCCGACGGGAAGGTCGTCCAGGGTGAGGTCATCAGGCACGACGGCCCCGGGCCCGGGGACGCCCCGCACGAGGGGCGCCCGCCGCTGACCCGGTGACCGACGGGGCGGACCGGTGACCTGACGGGCCGGCCGCGCCGCGTCGGGATGTCGTGAAACCGCGGGCGCCGTACGTCGGCCTTGACGTACGGCGCCCGCGGTTACTTTGTTCGGGTGTGGTGCCTGCCGGGATCGCGCTACGCGCTCTTGCGACTGTCCCGGGGGTGAACCGCGATGTTCATCGCCCCGGAGCGCAGAACGGCCAGCCGCTCCTCAAGGACCTCTTCGAGCTCCTCGCGGGTGCGCCGCTCCATCAGCATGTCCCAATGCGTACGCGCCGGCTTGGCCTTCTTCTCCTCAGGGCCGTCACCGTCCACCAGGAGTGCCTGGGCACCGCAGACCTTGCACTCCCACTCCGGCGGGATCTCCGCCTCGACCGAGAAGGGCATCTCGAAGCGGTGCCCCTTCTCGCATGCGTACTCCACGGCCTGGCGCGGAGCCAGGTCGATGCCGCGGTCCGTCTCGTAGCTGGTCACCACGAGGCGCGTACCGCGAAGAGCTCGCTCACTCATGAATCGTGCCTCCCGGGCTTGTCGCCCACAGGACAGGTGTCGCTGTCGTCGTCATCCGGTCAACGTCCGGTCGGCGGTAAAGATTCCCGTTCCGAGTCCCGTTCCGGGTCATGCGTCGCCGTCGTAGCCGCCCCTTGTTGTACCCACCGGCGCCCGGTTTGTCACATCTGCTAGCAGATGTCACCCAGCGTTTCGGCATCTTTGACGCGCAGTAACGGTACGCCTGGCAGGCCAAACGCGTACACTACCGCCCTTTCGTGTTGAGCGCTAAATCAACGCTAGATCCTGTCGGGCACCGGATTGCCCGCCGCACCGACCGCCCGCCGCACCGGAACCCGCGCGAGCAGCACGAACCCGATGACGAAGAAGGCCACCAGCGAGATGATGGCAGACCGATAACTACCGGTCACCTGGTACGTGACGCCGAAGAGCAGCGGGCCGAGCCAGCTCATCCCGCGGTCGCTCACCTCGTACGCCGAGAAGTACTCCGCCTCCTTGCCCGGCGGCACCAAGTGGGAGAAGAGGGAGCGGGACAGCGCCTGGCTGCCGCCGAGGACCAGTCCGATCCCGGCGGCCAGCACGAAGAACCAGACCGGGGCCTTCGCCGGCAGGAAGTACCCGGCCGCGAGCGTGACCGTCCAGGCGACCAGCGATCCCAGGATCGTGCGCTTCGCGCCGTAGATCCTGGCCAGCCGCCCCATGCCGAGCGCGCCCGCCACGGCCAGCATCTGCACCAGCAGCACGGCGACGATCAGCGTCGACTGCCCGAGGCCCAGTTCCTCCGAGCCGTAGACGGACGCCTGTGAGATCACGGTCTGGATGCCGTCGTTGTAGACGAGGTACGCCAGCAGGAAGGCGAGCGTCAGCGGGTGGCGGCGCATGTCGCGGACGGTCGCCGCGAGCTGCCGCAGACCGGGCGCCGTCGCCCCGGTGCCCGCGGTCCGCCGGTCGCGCAGCCGCTTCAGCGGGACCAGCGCGAACGCGCCCCACCACAGACCCGCCGACGCCAGGCAGATCCGCACCGCCGCCGACTCGGACAGCCCGAAGCCGTCGTGCCCGGAGTAGAGGACCAGGTTGACGACCAGCACCAGGGACCCGGCGGCGTAGCCGAGGGCCCAGCCGCGGGAGGAGACCGCGTCGCGCTCCTCGGGCGGCGCGATCTGCGGCAGATAGGAGTTGTAGAGCATCATCGCCACGGACTGGGCCGCGTTCGCCACGACCAGCAGCAGCCCGCCGAGCAGGTAGCGGTCGCCGTCGAGGAAGAACATGGCCGTCGTCGCGGCGGCACCCGTGTACGCGGCCGCCGCGAGCAGCGGCTTCTTGCGGCCGGTGCGGTCGGCCGCACTGCCCACCAGGGGCATCACCACGATCGCGACGATCACCGACAGGGACACGGAGTAGGCGAAGAACGACCCCGCCCGCACCGGTATGCCCAGCGGGTGGACGAACCCGTCCGCGTCCGCCGCCGACTCCGCGACCGAGGTCAGATAGGGACCGAGGAACACGGTCAGCACGCTCGTCGAGTAGACGGAGCACGCCCAGTCGTAGAAGTACCAGCCGCGCTGCTCGCGCCGCCGCTGCGCGGCCTCGTCGTCCGCCCCCGCCCGCACGGTATCGGTCCCCACCCGTGCCCCGCCTTCCCCGCCGTCGGTGCCGTGCGCGTCCGGTCCGGGTGCCGGGGCGGTCAGGCCCAGACGCCCCGGTCCTCCATGACCTTGCGCAACGTGTCGATGTGATCGGTCATGATGCCATCCACGCCGAGGTCCAGCAGCCGGTGCATCCGCTCGGGTTCGTTGATCGTCCACACGTGCACCTGCAACCCGCGCGCGTGGGCGGCCCGCACGAAGCGCGCGTCGACCACCGGGACGCCCGACTGCGACTCCGGCACCTGCGCGGCGACGGCCGAGCGGCGCACGGAGGCGGGCAGGCCCCACGAGCGCAGCCGCAGGCTGAGGACACCGCGGGTGCCGAACGAGGTGGCGAGGCGCGGCCCGGCCAGCCGCTGGGCGCGCAGCACCCGGGCCTCGGAGAAGGAACCGACGCACACCCGGTCGTAGGAGTCGGTGCGCTCGATCAGGTCGAGCAGGGGCCGCAGCGCCGGCTCCGCCTTGATGTCCACGTTCCAGCGCACCTCGGGGAACGTCTCCAGGAGCTCCTCGAACAGCGGCACCGGCTCCCGGCCGCCCACCCGCGCCCGCGCCACCACGTCCCACGGGAGGTCGCCGATCCGGCCCGCGCCGTCGGTGACCCGGTCCAGGGTCTCGTCGTGGAAGGCGACCAGCCGGCCGTCCGCCGTGGCGTGCACATCGGTCTCGATGTAGCGGTAGCCCAGGCCGACCGCGCGCCGGAACTGCGCCTCGGTGTTCTCCAGCCCGTCGGCGGCCCCGCCCCGGTGGGCGAAGGGGATGGGACCGGGGTGGTCGAGGTACGGATGGCGTCCGGGCGTCGTGCTCACGGATGCAGTATCGCCCGTCCGGGTGACCCGGCGGCAACGGCGGCGCTGCCGTCCGATGCCCGCGGGGCGGCGAACACGCGCAGGAAGAGCTGGGCGAGCGGTCCGATGGACAGCGCGTACAGCAGGGTGCCGACGCCGAGGGTGCCGCCCAGGACGAAGCCGGTGACGACGACCGCGATCTCGACGGCCGTGCGCATCAGCCGGATCGAGCGTCCGGTACGGCGGTGCAGCCCCGTCATCAGACCGTCGCGCGGGCCGGGACCGAAACGCGCGCCGATGTAGAGCCCGGTGGCCGCCCCGTTGAGCACGACGCCGGACAGCAGCAGGGGCACCCGCACGGCGAGGGAGCGCGTGTCGGGCAGGAGCGCGAGGGTGCCGTCGAGGGCGAGGCCGACGACGAAGACGTTGGAGACCGTGCCGAGGCCGGGCCGCTGGCGCAGCGGGATCCACAGCAGCAGCACCGCCGCGCCCACGACGATGGAGACGACCCCGATGCTCAGCCCGGTCAGCTCGGCGAGGCCCTGGTGCAGCACGTTCCAGGGCTCCAGCCCGAGATCCGCCCGGACGAGCAGCGCGGAGCTGGCCCCGTAGAGGACGAGCCCGGCGTACAGCATGATCAGACGCCGCCCGAGACGTCCCTGTGCGGACATGGACATACCCCCCTGGTGGTCAATGTGGACCGGCGCATGTCACTCTGTGGCTCGGGAAGGAACGCCATCCATGGCCAATTCCGGGAAGGTGGACTGATCTGCATGGCGCAGTGGACCTCGGCGGTGGGCGCGGCCCAGCTCGCCCGGCTGCTCAACTCCCAGCAGGAGCGCCCCGCCGGCCCCGGCACCCGCCGTCCGCCCGCCTACCGCGCGCTCGCCGACGGCATCCGGCTGCTGGTCCTGGAAGGACGGGTGCCCGTGGCCGCGCGGCTGCCCGCCGAACGCGAACTCGCGCTCGCGCTGTCCGTCAGCCGCACCACGGTGGCCGCCGCCTACGAGGCGCTGCGCGCCGAGGGCTTCCTGGAGTCCCGGCGCGGCGCGGGCAGCTGGACCGCCGTTCCCGCGGGCAATCCGCTGCCCGCCCGCGGCCTCGAACCGCTGCCGCCCGAGGCGCTCGGCTCGGTGATCGACCTTGGCTGCGCCGCCCTGCCCGCCCCCGAACCCTGGCTCACCCGCGCCGTCCGGGGCGCGCTGGAGGAACTGCCGCCGTACGCTCACACGCACGGCGACTACCCGGCCGGGCTGCCGGCGCTGCGCGCGATGATCGCCGAGCGCTACACCGCGCGCGGCATCCCCACCATGCCCGAGCAGATCATGGTGACGACGGGTGCCATGGGCGCCATCGACGCGATCTGCCACCTCTTCGCGGGCCGCGGCGAGCGTGTCGCCGTCGAGTCGCCCTCGTACGCCAACATCCTCCAGCTGATGCGGGAGGGCGGGGCCCGGCTGGTGCCGGTCGCGATGGCCGAGGGGCTCTCCGGCTGGGACCTGGACCGGTGGCGGCAGGTCCTGCGGGAGTCCGCGCCCCGTATCGCCTATGTCGTCGCCGACTTCCACAACCCCACGGGGGCGCTCGCCGACGAGGACCAGCGGCGGCGGCTGGTGGACGCGGCACGCGCCGCGGGCACGGTGCTGGTCGCCGACGAGACGATGAGCGAGCTGTGGCTTGAGGACGACGTCGAGATGCCGCGCCCGGTGTGCGGCTTCGACCCGGCGGGGTCCACGGTGATCACGGTCGGCTCGGCCAGCAAGGCGTTCTGGGCGGGCCTGCGCATCGGCTGGGTGCGGGCCGCCCCCGATGTGATCCGCAGCCTGGTCGCCGCCCGCGCCTACGCCGACCTGGGCACGCCCGTCCTGGAGCAGCTGGCCGTGAACTGGCTGTTCAGCACGGGCGGTTGGGAGCAGGCGGTGGATCTGCGGCGGGCCCAGGCGCGGGAGAACCGGGACGCCCTGGTGGCCGCCGTACGGCGTGAGCTGCCCGGCTGGGAGTTCGAGGTGCCGCGTGGCGGGCTCACCCTGTGGGTGCGCGCGGGCGGTCTGTCGGGCTCGCGGCTGGCCGAGGCGGGGGAGCGGGTCGGGGTGCGTGTGCCGTCCGGGCCCCGCTTCGGCGTCGACGGCGCCTTCGAGGGGTACGTGCGGCTGCCGTTCACGGTGGGCGGGGCGGTGGCCGAGGAGGCGGCGGTCCGGCTGGCCGCCGCGGCCCGCCTGGTCGAAACGGGCGCGAGCGGGGCGACGGAGGCCCCGCGCACCTTCGTGGCCTGAGCCTCCGAGGGGTCAGGAGGACTCCGCCGCCACCGCCTTGGTGAGGAGCGGTGCCGTCTCCACGGGGGTGGCCGCCACCGCTGGTTCGACGGGCGCCGGTTCGGCGGGGGCCGTGGTGTGGTCCGCCGTGGTGTGGTCGGCCGGGGTCGTGCGGGGCGGGAGCAGGGACAGGACCGCCTGGCGGGCGGTCTCGGTCGTCGCGTCGTCGTAGGGGTCCGGCGTCGCGGGGACCTGGAGCCGCAGGACGGGGCCGGTGCCCAGACGGGCGTAACCGCGTCCCGGCGGGACCTGGGCGAGCGGCGTGGTGTGCGGCGGCGCTCCCAGGACGGACGCCACCTGCTCCGGCGCGGCGGGCCCGAGCACGATCCGCGCGCGGGTGTGCTGCCGCACCGCCTCGCTCAGCCCGTCCGCGCTGTCGAACTGTTCCGCCACGACCACCGTCACATTGACCGCCCGCCCGTGCCGCAGCGGTCCCTGGAGCAGTGACTGCGGGTCCTCGCGTCCGTCCGCCGCCGCGAGATGGGCGAAGACGCCCGGACGGTCCATGAGGATCCACAGCGGACGCTTCGTGTCGTCCGGCGGCGGGTTCCCCTCCTGCCGGGACCGGTTGGCGGCGGTCAGCCGCCGCTCCGTCTCGTGCGCCGCCCACTCCAGGCCGGCCAGCGCCCCGGTGAGCCCGCACTCGACGCCGAGGACACCGGCGCGGCCGGTCAGGCACGCGTACTCACCGGTGCCGGAGCCCTCGACGATCAGCACGTCGCCGTACTGGAGCGCCTGGAGGGCGATGGACCGCAGCAGCGTCGAGGTGCCGCTGCCGGGCTGGCCGAGCGCCAGCAGATGGGGTTCGGTGGAGCGGACGCCCGTGCGCCACACGACGGGCGGCATGTCGCGCCGCTCCTCGCCGTAGCCGAGCGGCAGCGTGCGCTGGACCTCGGTCGGGTCGGTGAAGCCCAGCACGGTCTCGCCCGGAGCGGTGACGAAGCGCTGGGCGGCGATGTCGGTGGGCAGGGGGGCCAGGACGGTGACCGTGAGCCGGTTGCCCTCCTCGTCCCAGCGGAAGTGGTACTCGCGGCCCCGGCCGGACTTCGCGGTGAGCAGGTGCTCGATCCGCGCGCGGGGCTCGGCCTCGCCGTCCGGGAAGTACGCCGGGTAGCGGACGACGAGCCGGCCGATCCGGCCCTCCTCGTCGAACTCGTGGTCGGTGAAGACCTTGTCCCACTCCCCGCCGTGGGCGTAGAGCGGCGCGGGGTCCTCGGGGGTGGAGAAGTAGGGCACGAGGGCCTCGTAGAGGGACTGGAGGCGCTCGGCCTGCGACGCGTCGGGGCCCGCGGGCCGGGACGGGGCGCGGTCCCGGCCGTGCCAGGCCGCCGCCGCCATCAGGGAGACGGCGGCGAGCAGCGGCCCGTACGGCACGAGCGCCACGGCCAGGACCGCGGAGGCCGCCAGGAACAGCAGCGGCCCGCGCCTGTCCTTGGGTGTGTCCGCCCATTTGCGCCGCCCGGCCGAGGCCAGCCGGCGCAGTCCGCGCGTCACGGTGATCAGTGGGTGGAGGATGTCCGTGGCGCTGTCGGCCGCCGTCCGGGCCAGCTCCCGGCTCCTGGCGACCTGTGCGCTGCCGTTGCTCAGAATGCGGGGGAGGGGGCGCCGTGCCACTGCTGTCTCCTGACGGGTGCGTGCGGTCGGGACGGGCGGCGTCAGAACTTGATGCCGCCGAGCAGGCTCGCCAGGCTCTCGCCGCCCGCCTTGATGCTGGGGGCGATGGCCGTACTGGCGAGGTAGAAGCCGAACAGGGACGAGACCACGGCGTGCGACGCCTTGAGCCCGTCCTTGCGGAAGAAGAGGAAAACGATGATGCCGAGCAGGACGACGCCTGACATGGAGAGGATCATTTGAGGTCTCCTGGTGTCGAGGGGGGACAGTCACCATGAGTACTTCCAGCATCACAGCATGTATCCATACGATAAAAGGTGCAACTGGGTGAAATCCGGAGGATTTCCCCCGGTCGGCGGAGCCCGTGCCGGAGAGGGGCCGTGGTGATGCTCGCCACGGGCGTCCCGGGCCATGTGCCGTGTCAGCCAGTACGCTGGCGATTCACCCGTACGGCCGCTGCCGTACGCTCTGTCAGTCCCGAACGGGCCCCGAAAGCGCAGGAGAGGCGGACCGGCCGATGAGTGAAGCCCCCGATCCCGAGGTCGTGGAGCTGGCGACGAGGATCTTCGATCTGGCCCGGCGGGGCCAGACCGAGGCGCTCGTCGCGTACGTCGACGCGGGCGTCCCCGCCAACCTCACCAACGACCGCGGCGACTCCCTCGTGATGCTCGCCGCCTACCACGGCCACGCCGACGCGGTGCGCGAACTCCTCGCCCGGGGGGCCGAGGCCGACCGCATCAACGACCGCGGCCAGACCCCGCTCGCCGGCGCCGTCTTCAAGGGCGAGCAGGACGTCATCAAGGCCCTCCTGGACGGTGGCGCCGACCCCGCCGCGGGCACCCCGTCGGCCGTCGACACCGCCCGGATGTTCGGCAAGACCGAACTCCTCGAACTGTTCGGCGCCCACTGACCCATATGACCTGACCAGGCACGACAAGGAAAACGGGGGAGGCGGTACCGGGCCGCCGGAAATCCGGTCGCGGCAGGAGAAACCCGCGAGTCATCATGACGTCGTGATTCACGGACGCGATGGCTGGGCAGGTGTTGCCGCACCGCGCGGGCCGTGATCGGTCCGCATGGGCCACAGACGAGAGGCAGTGGAAGATGGTCTACAGCAAGCAGAAGACGGCGGGCGCCCCGACGTTGTGTCACGCGGCCAGGTAGTGCGTGTTCCCCGGTTGCGTCGACGCTTGATGTGAGGCTGTTTCCCATGTTCGATCCGGTCATAGCGCCCAGCGGTACGTTGCTCGGCCTGCTCCAGCGCGGGCGCGGCGACGGCACCCTGCACGCGCTCACCGCCCCGCGGGCCGAGGCGCTCGCGGCACTGAACCACTGCGTCCTGCGGGACCCCCGCCACGACTGGCAGGTCGAGAACCGCTCGCTCTACTACGCACGGCTCTACCTCGACCTGGGCGGCGAACTGGACGCCGTCGAGGCCCACCTCTTCGACCCGGAGGACGCCCTCGACACCGAGGAGTCCCGCACCGGGCTCGCCCTGGCCGTCCTCGGACACCTCGCCTCCTACGGTCGGCGGGACGCGCTCCTGCTGCTGCGCCGCTACGCCGCGCGCGGCTCCAACTGGGCCTGGGCCCTCGACGAACTCGCCCTGCGCGACGACGACGCGGGCCTGCGCGCCCTGGCCGTGCCCGTCCTGGCCAGGTTCCCCACCGACGCGGAGGGCGAGGCCGAACTGGTCACCGCCGTGCGCGACGCCTTCGAGCCCCGGCCCTGGCGGCTGTGGGCCGAGGACCCGCGCGAACCGATCGCCGCCCGCGTGCGCGCCGCGCGCGAGGCCGGCTGCTTCGACCGCTGGCAGCGGCAGCTGCGCTCCACCGGGCCCCGGCCCGGATGGAGCGTGCGGGCCGTCTTCGACTGGGCCCAGCAGGGCATCGAACGCGGTGCCGCGCTGCACGTGCCGGCCGCCCGCTGTCTCGTCGCCGTCGCCGGACCCGAGGACCGGCCGGAAATCGTCCACGCCGCCCGGACCGGAACCGACGGGGCCCGCTGCACGGCCCTGCGCTACCTCGGCGACGGCAACGACCCCGAGGCCCTCGACCTGATCGAGGCCGCCGTCCACGACGGCGGCGGCATCGTCGCGGAGGCCGCCGTCGACGCCTTCGAACGGATGCGCAGCGTCGGCGCCGTGGAACGGGCCCGCCGCTGGGCCCACCGGTCCGACGCCCTCGGCGCCGCCGCCGGCCGGGTGCTCGCCCTGCGGGGCGCGACCCGCGACAGCGGCCTGGTCCTCGGCGCCCTGCGCGAGGCCGTGCGGAGCGAGGGCCCCGACGCGCCGACCCTGTGGACGCTCGTCGACGGCGCGGGCCGACTGGGCATCGTCCAGGCGGCGCCCGTTCTGCGCCATGTGTACCGGGAGACGGCCTCGTCCCATCTCCGCGGCAGGGCCGCGCAGGCCCTCGCCGCCACCGATCCGCTGTTCCCGGCGGGCTTCGCCGTCGAATGCCTGTGGGACTGCGAGGAAACCACACGCGAACTCGCCGCCCGGCACGCCGAGACGGGAGACGCGCGCGTCGTGGAACGGCTGCGCCGGCTCGCCGCGGATCCGGCCGAGGAAGCCGAGGTCCAGACGGCGGTGCGCAGCCGTATCGCACCGGACGGGCCGGGCGCGTGAACGGCGGGTGACTCACGGGTCAGGACGGTGTGGACACGGTCTGACCTGCCCGGGTGTACAGCGCAACGCTCATGGGACGTTCCCCGGCCGGAAAGATCCACGTTGACGCGGCCACGTCCAGCGCGGCGAGAACACCGGTATGCGTGTCGTCATCGTGACCGAATCCTTTCCCCCCGATGTGAACGGCGTGGCCCACTGCGCGCTCCAGACCGTCCGGCACCTCGTCGATCGCGGTCACGCCCCCCTCGTCGTCGCACCGGCCCCCGCCCCCGGCCACAAGCCGGACGCGTCCGTGCCGTGCCCCGTCGTCCACGTCCCGTCCCTCCCGCTCCCCGGCTACCCCCAGGTCCGTGTCGCGCTCCCCAGCCGACGCCTCGCCGCGACCCTCGTCGAGCACCGCGCCGAGATGGTCCACCTGGCCAGCCCCTTCGTCCTCGGCGTGCGCGGCATGGCCGCCGCCGCCCGGCTCGGCATCCCCGCCGTCGCCGTCTACCAGACCGACCTCGCCGGCTACGCCCGCACCTACATGGGCGCCGGCGAGGCGGCGGCCTGGCGGCGCATCCGGTCCGTCCACTCGGCGGCCGACCGCACCCTCGCCCCCTCCACCGCAGCCCTCGACGACCTGGAGTCGCACGGTGTGCCGCGCGTGCGGCTGTGGCCGCGTGGCGTCGACACCGCGCGCTTCCGGCCCGAGCTGCGCGACGAGGCGCTGCGGCGTGAACTCGCCCCGGGCGGCGAGCTGATCGTCGGTTACGTCGGCCGGCTCGCCCCGGAGAAGCACGTCGAGCTGCTGGCCGGCGTCTGCGGCCTCGACGGCGTGCGTGTCGTCGTGGTCGGCGACGGGCCCAGCCAGCCGCATCTGACCGAGGCGCTGCCCGGCGCGGTCTTCCTCGGCCGCCGCACCGGCGACGACCTCGCGCGGATCTTCGCCTCGCTCGACGTCTTCGCCCACACCGGCCCCTTCGAGACCTTCTGCCAGACCGTCCAGGAGGCCATGGCCAGCGGCGTCGCCGTCGTCGCCCCGGCAGCCGGAGGCCCGCTCGACCTCGTCGACCACGGCCGCACCGGTCTGCTGGTGCCCCCGCGCGACGCGGCCGCCGTACGGGACGCCGTGGCGCGGCTCGCCGCCGACACCGAGCTGCGGGCCTCCTACGGCGCCGCCGCGCGGGCGACCGTCGAGGGCCGCACCTGGGGCGCCGTCGTCGACCAGCTGATCCACCACTACGAGGACGTGCTCGCCGAGCGCCGGGCGGTGGTGGCGGCATGAGCGGCCAGTCGCTGCGGATCGTCCGCCTCGCCAACTTCGTCGCCCCGGCCTCCGGCGGACTGCGCACCGCCCTGCGCGAGCTCGGCAGGGGCTTCCGCGCGGCCGGTCACGAGCCCGTGCTGATCGTGCCGGGCGAGACGTACGCCGACGAGGACACCGAGCAGGGCCGGGTCATCACCCTGCCCGGACCGCTGCTGCCCGGCACCGGCGGCTACCGCGTCCTCGTCGACAAGAACCGTGTCGCCGCCCTCCTGGAGGAGCTGGCCCCCGACCGCCTGGAGGTGTCCGACCGCACCACGCTGCGGTGGACCGGCCGCTGGGCCCGCCGGGCACGCGTGCCCGCCGTGATGGTCTCCCACGAGACCGCCGACGGCGTCCTGCGCACCTGGGGCCTGTCCGAGAACCTCTCCCGGCGGGCCGCCGACGCCCTCAACATCCGTACGGCGCACACCTACTCGCGGGTGGTGTGCACCACCGAGTTCGCCGAGCGCGAGTTCGTGCGGATCGGCGCCCGCAACGTCGTGCGCGCCCCGCTCGGCGTCGACCTGACGGTGCGCCACCCCTCGCTGCGCGACCCCGGTCTGCGGGCACGCCACGCGCGGGCGGACGAGGCGCTGCTCGTGATGTGCTCGCGGCTGTCCGTGGAGAAGCGGCCCGGCACCGCCCTCGACGCCGTCGAGTCCCTGGTGCGGCGCGGCCGGCGGGTGCAGCTCGTCGTGGCCGGCGACGGACCGCTCAAGGGGCGGCTGGAGCAGCGGGCGCGCGAGCGCGGGCTGCCGGTGCGCTTCCTCGGGCACGTCGCCGACCGGACGCTGCTCGGCGCGCTCCAGGCGTCCGCCGACGTGGCCATGGCTCCCGGGCCGGCCGAGACCTTCGGGCTCGCCGCGCTGGAGGCGATGGCCTGCGGGACGCCGGTGGTGGCCAGCGCCTCGTCGGCCCTGCCCGAGGTGATCGGGTCCGCGGGGGCCACCGCGGCGGACCGCGGGGACGCCTTCGCGGACGCCGTCGAGACGCTCCTGGAGCGTGCGGAGGCCGACCGCCGCGAGGCGGCCCGCGCGCGGGCCGAGTGCTTCGGCTGGGGCACCGCGGTGGAGGCGTTCCTCGCGGCGCACGACACGACGGTGCTGGTGCGCCCGGAGGACGCCGCCGCGGCGGCGTCGCGTTCCGACGAGCACGACGCGTCGCTCACGTCCCGTTCCGGCGCCGGTGAGGCGTCGGCACCGTCCCGTCGCGTCGTGCCGGAGGGCGTGGCATGAGAACCGTCCGGTTCGTGGCGCTCGGCGACTCGCTGACCGAGGGCGTCGGGGACCCCGTCGGCGACGGGTGGCGCGGCTGGGCGGCACTGCTGTCGCCCGGGCTCTCGCACGGCCGTGTGGAGTTCACCAACCTCGCGGTCAGCGGGGCGCAGACCCGGGACGTCCTGGAGCGGCAGACGCACGCCGCCCTGGAGCTCGACCCGGACGTCGTCTCCGTCGTCATCGGCGTCAACGACACGCTGCGCTGCACGTTCGACATCCACGCGGTGGCGGCCCGGCTCGACGAGGTCTACGCGACCTTCACCGCGCGGGGAGCGGTCCTGCTCACCGCCTGCCTGCCGGACCCCGGCTCGATGCTGGGACTGCCGGGCGCCCTGGCCCGTCCGCTCGCCCGGCGGCAGCGCGCGGTCAACGCGGTGGTGCACGCGCTGTCCGAGCGGTACGGCGCCGTGCACCTGCACGCCGCGGACGACCAGTGGCTCACCGACCGGGCCATGTGGAGCGCGGACCGGCTGCACCCGAGCGAGCGCGGCCACCGGCAGCTCGCGGTGCGCTTCCACGCCCTGCTGTGCAAGACCGGCACGGCGACGGGGTCGGTGCCCCGGCCCGAGCCGGAGTTCCGCGTGCCCACGCGGAGGGCGAGCCTGTGGTGGCTGGCCACCGCCGGCACGGCCTGGGTGCTGCGCCGCTGCACCGACCTGCTGCCGCAACTGCTCGGACTGGCGGTCGACGAGCTGCGCCACCGCGCGCGGGGCACGAGCGCCCGGCTTGACCTGCGCACCGCGCACGCGGTCTCGGCGGCGCTGGCCGCCCTGGCGGTGACGGAACGGCCGGACGCCGCGTGAAGGCTCAGCGACGGCGTACGGCCAGGAAGCGGACCGGGGTTCCCGATACCGCCTGCGCGGCCGCCGGCAGGTCGGCGGCGCGGACCACCGCGACCACCGGGTAGCCCCCGGTGGTCGGGTGGTCGGCCAGGAACACCACCGGACGCCCGTCCGGCGGCACCTGCACGGCCCCCAGGACCATGCCCTCACTGGGCAGCTCGCCGGTCCTGGCCCGTTCCAGCGCGGGCCCCTCCGTGCGCAGCCCGATGCGGTTGCTCGCCGAGGACACGCGGTACGCGCGGGACGTGAACTCCCGTACGGCGGCGGGCGTGAACCAGTCGTCGCGCGGGCCGAGCACGACCCGCAGCACCAGTTCGGCCGGCGGACGCGGCTGCGGGGCGACGTCCACGCGCGCGCGGGGGCCCATGACGTTGCCCAGGGGCAGCACCGTGCCGTCCGCGAGCGGCGGCGGACCGAGCCCGGACAGCAGGTCCGTGGAGCGGCTGCCGAGCACCGGCTCCACGGCGACCCCGCCGCTGACGGCCACGTACGACCGCACTCCCGCCACCGAGCGCCCCACGTCGAGCAGTTCGCCCGCCCGCACCACCACCGGTGCCCCCCACGCGGCGGGCCGCCCGGCCACCGCGACCGGGCAGGGGGCGCCCCCGACCGCCACGGTCACCGTCGAACGCGGGCGCAGCGCACAGCCGTCGAGGGTCGTCTCCAGGACGGCGGCACCGGGCACGTTGCCGACGAGCCGGTTCACGAGCGCCGCCGCCGGCGCGTCCAGCGCCCCGGAACGCGGCACACCGAGATGGGCGTACCCGCCACGCCCCCGGTCCTGCACCGTGGTCAGCGCCCCGGCCCGTACGACGACCAGCGCGCGGTCCGTCATGCCGCACCCGCCGGCACGAAGCGGACCCGGGTCCCCGGCGACAGCAGCGCGGCCGGCACGCGCGCCGGGTCCCACAGCACCGCGTCCGTGGTGCCGATCAGCTGCCAGCCGCCCGGCGAGGACCGCGGGTACACACCCGTGTAGGGGCCGGCCAGGGCCACGGACCCCGCCGGGACCGCCGTGCGCGGAGTCGCCCGGCGCGGTACGTCGTAGCGGTCCGGAAGGCCGGTCAGATAGCCGAAACCGGGGGCGAACCCGCAGAACGCGACGGTGAACGGGGTGGCCGCGTGCACCTCGGCCACCTCCCGCTCGGACACGCCCCAGTGCGCCGCGACGTCGGCCAGGTCGGGGCCGTCGTAGCGCACCGGGAGCTCGACGGCCGCGCGTGGGGGGACGGACACGGCGGGCGGCCGGGCGGCGGTCAGCTCGGCCGCCCAGCCGGAGGGATCGGCCAGGCCGTCCAGGAGGACCGTGCGCGCCGCGGGGACGATCTCACGGACGGACAGCGTGCCCTCCGCGCGGCGGCGCAGCAGCTCCGCGTGCAGGGCCTGCGCCTCCCGCACCGAGGCGACCTCGACGAGCAGCGCGCCGTCGCCGACAGGCAGCACTCTCATGCGAACGCCTCCACCCGCACGCCCGACGTCACCAGCCGCTCCCGCACCCGGCGGGCCAGGTCGACCGCGCCCGGGGTGTCGCCGTGCAGACACAGCGAGCGGGCGCGCACCGCGATGCGCGCCCCGGAGTGCGCGGTGACCGCGCCGGAGCGCGCCAGGTCCAGCGAGCGCGTCACGACCGTGTCCGGGTCGGTGACCACCGCGCCGTCCCGGTCGCGTGGGACGAGCGTGCCCGCGTCGGTGTACGCGCGGTCCGCGAACGCCTCGGTGACGGCCGGCAGCCCGGCCTTCTCCGCCAGGGCGAGCAGCCGTGAGCCGGGCAGTCCGAGGACGGGCAGCGCGGCGTCGGCGAGGAGCACCCCGTCGACCACCGCCGCGGCCTGCTCCTCGTCGCGCACCACCCGGTTGTAGAGCGCGCCGTGCGGCTTCACATAGCCGACGCGCGCCCCGGCCGCGCGGGCGAAGACCTCCAGGGCGCCGATCTGGTAGGCCACCTCGGCCGCCAGCTCGGCGGGCGGCACGTCCATCGCGCGCCGCCCGAACCCGGCCAGGTCGCGGTAGGAGACCTGCGCCCCGATCGTCACCCCGCGCGCGGCCGCCAGGTCGCACACCCGCCGCATGGTGGCCGCGTCGCCCGCGTGGAAGCCGCACGCCACGTTGGCACTGGTCACGACGGACAGGAGCCGTTCGTCGTCGGTCAGCCGCCAGCGGCCGAAGCCCTCGCCGAGGTCGGCGTTCAGATCGATCGACGTCATGGGTCTTCCGAGTCTCCTTTCAGGCCACGCGGTACTGCTCGTCGCGGGCGTCGGTGAGGAACATCTGTCCCGGTGCGTGGGTGATCGCGAACGGCGGCCGCGAGGCCATCACCGCGGCCTGCGGTGTCACCCCGCAGGCCCAGAACACCGGGATGTCGTCCGGTTCCGCGGTCACCGCGTCGCCGAAGTCGGGACGGCCGAGGTCGGCGATGCCGAGCCCCGAGGGGTCGCCGCAGTACACGGGGCTGCCGTGCACCGCGGGGAGCAGGCTGCTCTCCCGGATCGCCGCCCGCAGGTGCTCCGGCGGCACCGGGCGCATGGACACCACCATCGGTCCGCGCACCCGGCCCGCGGGCCTGCACTGCCGGTCGGTCACGTACATCGGCACGTTGCGGCCCTGCTCGACGTGCCGGATCGGCACGCCCGCCCGGGACAGCGCCCACTCGAAGGTGAAGCTGCACCCGAGCAGGAACGACACCAGGTCGTCCCGCCAGTGCGCGCGCACGTCCGTGGGTTCCCCGGCCAGTTCGCCGTCGCGCCACACCCGGTAGCGCGGCAGATCCGTGCGCAGGTCGGCGCCGGGCGCGAGCACCGTCGTCCAGGAACCGGCGTCCGTGACGTCGAGCACCGGGCAGGGCTTCGGATTGCGCTGGCAGAACAGCAGCATGTCGTAGGCCCAGTCGGCGGGGACGGAGATCAGGTTGGCCTGGGTGTGGCCCGCCGCGACCCCGGCCGTGGGGCCCGAGAGGCCCGCCCTGAAGCGGGCCCTCGCGCCCTGCGGGCTCCACGCGTGGGCGTGTGCGTCGACCAGGGTCAGGGGACGGTCCTCCATGCGGTGCGCGCCGTTCACGCCAGCTCCTTCCCGCGCGTCTCGGGCAGCCCGAGCAGCGCCAGTGCCGCGATGCCGTAGCCGATCGCGCCGAAGACCAGCGCGCCGCCCACGCCCCAGCTGTCGGCCAGGAAGCCGACCAGCGTCGGGAAGATCGCGCCCACCGCGCGTCCGGTGTTGTACGTGAAGCCCTGGCCCGTGCCGCGCAGCTCCGTCGGGTAGAGCTCGCTCAGATAGGAGCCGAAGCCGCTGAAGATGGCCGACATGCAGAAGCCGAGCGGGAAACCGAGCACCAGGAGAAGGGTGTTGGCGCCGTCCGGGATGTTGGCGTACGCCAGGATGCAGACCGCCGACAGCAGGGCGAACAGCCAGATGTTGCGGCGCCGGCCCAGCCGGTCGGTGAGGTAGCCGCCGGTGAGGTAGCCGAGGAACGCGCCGGAGATCAGGAAGGACAGATAGCCGCCCGTGCCGACGACCGACAGACCGCGCTCGCTCTTGAGGTACGTCGGCACCCAGGTCGCCAGCGTGTAGTAGCCGCCCTGGACGCCGGTGGAGAGCAGACCGGCGAAGACCGTCGTCCACAGCATGCCCCGGGTGCCCGCCGGGCCCGGCCGGAAGATCGCCGTGAACGAGCCGCGCCGCTCGCTGCGTTCGCGCACCGCCGTAGCCTCGGGCGCGTCCTGTACGCGTCGGCGCATCCACACCACGAGGAGCGCGGGCAGCGCGCCGGTCCAGAACATCACGCGCCAGGCCAGGTCGTCGCCGAGCAGCGAGAAGACCAGCGTGTAGACGACGGCGGCCAGCGCCCAGCCGACGGCCCAGGAACTCTGGATCGCGCCGAGCGTACGGCCCCGGTGCTTCGCGCTCGCGTACTCGGCGACCAGGATCGCGCCGACCGCCCACTCGCCGCCGAAGCCGAGGCCCTGGAGGGCCCGGAAGACCAGCAGGGTCTCGTAGTTGGGTGCGAAGCCGCAGGCCACGGTGAACACGGCGTAGGTGATCACCGTGATCATCAGGGCCCGGACGCGGCCGAAGCGGTCCGCGACGACACCGGCCGCGGCGCCGCCGATCGCGGAGACGACCAGCGTGACGGTGGTGAACAGGCCGGTCTGGCCGCTGTCCAGGCCGAAGTACGCGGCCAGCGCGACCATGCTGAGCGGCAGTGTGAAGTAGTCGTAGGAATCCAGGGCGTATCCGCCGAAAGCGCCGGTGAACGCGCGGCGGCCGCGCGGGCCGAGGTCGTGCAGCCAGCCGAACGCGCCGTCGTCGCCGGTGCGTTCACGCGCGTCGGACGGTGTGCCGGTGGACAGGGCCTGCGGTGGAGGGGTCGAGCTCATGGGCACCTCGCAGTTGAGGGACGGGAGGGTGCGGGGACTGAGCCGTGTCGTGCCGTGCGGAGCACCGTAGAGGATCGTTCAACGATCCCTCAATACCCATGTTGTTTCGTTCTTGTGTCTGCGGTTGAATTCCGGGCATGGCAGAGCAGCTGGCGGGACTGGCCGACGACCGTGCCCTCCTCGGGCGGACGAGCACCGCGGAACGCGTCTCCGACATCCTCAGGAGCCGCATCGCCGAGGGTTATTTCCCGCCAGGCACCCGGCTGTCGGAGGACAGCATCGGCGGGGCGCTCGGCGTCTCCCGCAACACGCTGCGCGAGGCGTTCCGGCTGCTCACCCACGAGCGCCTGCTCGTCCACGAGCTCAACCGGGGGGTGTTCGTCCGGGTCCTGACCGTGGAGGACGTCGAGGACATCTACCGCACCCGCTCGCTCGTCGAGTGCGCCGTCGTACGGGGGCTCGCGGAACCGCCCTACGCCCTGGACGCGTTGGCGTCGGCCGTCACCGAGGGGCAGTCGGCCGCGGTCGAGAATGACTGGAAAGCGGTGGGTACGGCCAACATCCACTTCCACCGGGAGCTCGTCGCCCTCGCCGGCAGCGAACGCACCGACGAGCTGATGCGCAGCGTCTTCGCCGAACTCCGCCTCGCCTTCCACGTCGTGGACGACCCGCGCCGCCTCCACGAGCCGTACCTCACCCGCAACCGCCAGATCCTCCACGCCCTCCAGGCCGGCGACCGCCCCGGCGCGGAGAAGCTCCTCGACCACTACCTCAAGGACTCCCTGGACCGCGTGGTCGAGGTCTACCGCCGCCGAGTGGGCGAGGACGCGCCGGCCCAGCCCTGACGGCCCCGCCGGCGACCCGCACACGGGTTCGCCGGCCGGGGAGGTCCGGCGGGAGTCGATCCGTGGTGTTTGGGTCGTTGTCGGACCGAGGACCTAGTCTGTGCACCGTGACTTCGCCTGCACCGACGGACAGCGTTCCGCCCCAGCTCAGCGCGGGGCCGCGCCCGGCACCGGGCCCGGCCGCCGATGAGGGGCTGGCGCGGCGGCTGCGCGCGCTCGCGTGCACCGCGCCGCTGCACGACCTGGACGCCCGCAAGGCCAATCTCGCGGGCGAGTACTCGGTGTACGGCATGGCCGAGGTCGCCCTCGCCGCCATCGACCTCGTCACGCTCAACATGGACTTCGACACGGGCGCCGACCACGACCAGATAGTGGCCAGGCTCCTCCCGCGCGTCGCCGCCCAGGCCCCGCACCGCCCCGTCGCCGAGCACGAGCGCGTGGCCCGCTGGGTCCTGGAGAACCTGATCAACGTCGGCAGCGTCGACCGCGGCTTCCGCGCCGTCTACGGCACCTTCGCCCCCGACGGCACCTACGTCCGCAGGGACTACGACTTCAAGCTGATCGAAGAGGTCCCCGGCCCCGGCGGCACCGTCTACCTCCGGACCACCGACGAAGCGGTCAACGTCCTCGTCGGCGCCCTCGACACCGACGTCACGAGCGCCCAGATCGCCGCCGAGGTCAAACTGGAGGTGCTGATCAACCGCGGCCGCCTCGCCGACGCCCAGCTCGCCGCCGAACAGGCCCGCTACCGCACCGTCCAGTACTCCGAGACCCTGCGCCGCGCCCTGGAGGCGACCCGGCGCAACGTCCGCGCGGTCGACTGGCTCAACACCGTGCCCGACATGATCGCCGAGGCCCTCGACCACGTGGCCGACCGCTACCGCCACGAGAACGCGATCCTCACCAACATCCGCAGGGCCCGTGACGAGACCGAGGACACCGAGCACAAGCGCCGCGCCGCCGAACTCGTCGACATCGTCAAGGACTGCATCCGCCGCCATACCCAGCTCCAGTCCCGTCTCCTGGAGGCCGGCCCCCTCTTCCGCGCGGAACAGGACCGGCAGGCGTTCGCCACCCCCCTGACCACCTCCGGCATCGACCTCTACGGCCACCTCGTCGCCCCCGTCCTCCCGCTGCCCCTGGAACGGGCCACCCGGGTGACGGACGCCTTCTTCGCGCGCGGCACCGGCCTGCGCACCCCGGTGTCCGTGCGGGTCGCCGACCTCGTCGAGATCCTGCTCACCCCGCCCGTCGAGCGTGAGCACCTGGGCGCCGAGATGCCCGAGCCCGACCTCATCGCCACGCCCGACGACAGCCGGTTCAGCGAGGAGCAGCTGGCCGCCGCGCGTGAACTCCTCGACCTGCCCGCCGACGCCCCGCGCCGGCTGTCGGGACTGCTCGCCGAGGCCCGGCGCCGGGACCCCGAACTGCCGTACCTGGTGGCCCTCCTCGCGGTCCACGCGGCGAGCCCGCCCGTCGGCACGGCCTACCGCCAGGGCGAGGAGAAACTGCTGTTCGCCGTGGACGACGGGACGGAGCTGGACGACCCCGAGTTCGGCGGCGCCGACCTCATCGTCGGCACGGCCCTCCTGGACGCGGCCGGCATGGCGGCGGACCGGACGGAGGCGGCATGACGAATCCGCAGCCGGGACGCCGCCGCCCGACCGGGGCGGGCCGCCCCGGACCCCGCGCCCCGAGGGCGCTGCCATGACCGCCGATCCCCAGCGCAAGGAGGCCGTGTCCGTGACCGAGCACGCCGACCGGAGCGAGCCGGAGCCCGCCGCGCCGGCGAGCACCGCACTCACCCCCGCCGACGTCGCCGACGCCGCGCGGCTCGTCGCCTTCGGCCTCCAGCCCAAGCTCCAGCCCGCGCGCGACCAGGAGTACACCGAACTGCTGCGCCGCCACCGCGAGGACCCGCCCTTCGCCCGGCTCGCCGACGCCGTCGCCGCCGGCCTCGGCCTGGTCGTCCTGGAGGTCTCCCCGCGCGCGGGCATGGCCGTCACCGCCGCCGAGGACTCGGTGTTCGCCGTCCGCATGGGCGACTACGCACGCCGCACCTCCGCCGACGGCGGCGACCGCTTCCTGCACGGCCTCGCCCACCTCGCCGTCGCCGCCCTCGCGTTCCCGCGCCCCGAGGACCTGGCCGACGACGGCTACATCGGCCGCATCACCGTCAACGGCGTCGACTCCTTCGTCCGGCAGGCGTGCCGGCGCCTGGAGGAACGGGCCGAGGAACAGGGCGAGAACACCGACCCGGCCACCGAGGCCCCCGGCCTGGAGGCCGCCTGGCGGATCTGGGCCCGCCGCAGCGCGACCGGCGCCACCAAGGACGCCCGCAGACTCGCCGGCTCGACCACCGGCATCGTCGGCAAGGCCGCCGCGTTCCTCACCGACTCCGGGTTCCTCCAGAGAACCGGCGACGAGAACGGCGGCACGTACCGCACGACGGCGCGCTACCAGCTCCAGGTCCGCGACATGGCCGGCAGCGCCGCCATGGCCGAACTCCTCGACCTGGGCGTCGTCCCCGTCACCGACGGCACGGCCAGTCTGCTGGCCGCCGACGACACCGAGGACCTGGACCTGGTGGCCGACGCCGGACTGCCGTTCCACTCCTGAACCCCCCTGATCTGACACAGATTTACGAGAGTCCGCCATGTACGAGCTGTCCCGGGTCCGCCTCTTCTCCATCGGTCCCGCCGGTGCGCGCTACGCCGACACCGTGCTTGACCTGCGGGGCGTCGGCGAACCGGTACCCGACCCCGCCCCCACCCAGGCGGAGTTCTTCGAGGAGGAGCCCACCGGTCCGCCCCGTCGGCCCGCGCCCGCCGGCGTGCTCTTCCTGGAGAACGGCGGCGGCAAGTCCGTGCTCCTCAAGCTGATCTTCTCCGTGATGCTCCCGGGCCACCGCAACACCCTCGGCGGCGCCAGCTCCGGCGTGCTGCGCAAGTTCCTGCTCGCCGACGACTGCGGGCACGTCGCCCTGGAGTGGCAGCACACCCTCACCGGCGAGTGCGTCGTCGTCGGCAAGGTCAGCGAGTGGCGCGGCCGCCAGGTCTCCAACGACCCCCGCAAGTTCGCCGAGGCGTGGTACTCCTTCCGGCCCGGCCCGGGGCTCAGCCTCGACAACCTCCCCGTCGCCGAGTCCACCGCCGTGCGCCCGCCCGTCGAGGGCCAGTCCGGCGCCCAGGGCCGGCGCCGCACCATGAAGGGCTTCCGCGACGCCTTCACCGAGGCCGGCAAGGCCTACCCGCACCTCGAAGTGCACTGGGAGGAGATCCACGACCGCTGGACCGAGCACCTCGGCGACCTCGGGCTCGACCCCGAACTCTTCCGCTACCAGCGGGAGATGAACGCCGACGAGGGCGAGGCCGCCGGCCTCTTCGCGGTCAAGAAGGACTCCGACTTCACCGACCTGCTGCTGCGCGCGGTCACCGACACCCGGGACACCGACGGACTCGCCGACCTCGTCGGCGGCTTCGGCAACAAACTGGGCCGCCGCTCCGAACTCATCGCCGAACGCGACTTCACGGCGGGCTCGGTCGACCTGCTCGGCCGGATCGTCGAGGCCGCCGACGTCCGGGCCCGCGCCCGCGACATCCACGCCGGCGCCGAACGCCGCACCCGCACGCTGGCGCGGCGGCTGTCCTCGCGGGGCGTGCGCGAGCGGGTGCGCGCCGCCGACCTCGCCCAGCGCGTCACCGCCGCCGCGTACGCCGTCACCCACTCCGAGGCCGCCCGCGAGCGCAGCGCCCTGATCGCCGCCGAACTCGCCTACCGGCACGCCTCGCTCGCCCTCGCCGCCGGTGAGCGGACGGCCACCGCGCAGAAGCGCGAACTCGCCGACGCCCGCACCCTGCACTCCGCCTGGCAGGCCGCCGAGGCCGTGCTGCGCCACCGCGCCGCCGCCGACCGCGTCGCCCGCGTGGCCGCCGCGATCCAGGAGGCCGAACGGGACGCCGCTCCCGCCCTCGCCGCCCGCGCCAAGGCCGCCGTCGACCTCGTACGGGCCCTGCACACGGCCGTCGGGAGCGCCGAGGCCCTGGCCAACGAGGAGGAGGAACGCTCGGCCGCGCTCCAGGAGACCGGCGAGGCCGCGTACCGGGACTCGACCGCCGCCGCCACCGAGGCACAGCGCGCCCGCAGCGAGATCGGGCACCTGCGCCAGCGGCTCGGCGAGGTCGAGCAGGAGACCGCCGAGGCGGTGCGCGCGGGCTGGCTCGACGACAGCGCCCCCGACGCCGACCCCGCGCGGGCCGCCCTCGCCGCCAGCGACGCCGAGAAGACCGCGGTCGCCGCCTGGGACGAGGCCCGCGAGGCCGCGCGGAAGGCGACCGAGCACGCCCGCGAGGCCGCCTCCGCCGAGTCCCGCGCCGAACTGACGGCCGCCCGCGCGGCGGACGCCGCCGCCGCGGCCGAACGCTCCCACGAGGCGGAACACCGCCTGGCGGAGGCGCTGGCGGGGGAGGAGCGCCTGGGTGAACTGCTGGGCCTGCCCGGCGCGGTACGGGCCGGGGCCCTGCCCGGCCCGCGCACCGGAGCCGACGACGACCCCGTCCGGGACGGCACCCCCGCCGACCCCGGCACCGGACGGCCCGCCGACGAGAACCCCATGTCTCCCGAGGACCTGGACCGGTTCGCCGACGAACTGCGCGAACTGCTCGACGAGTCCGTCTCCTCCGCCGAACGGCAGCTCTTCGACCTGCGCACCGCCGCCGCCGACGACTCCCGCATCCTCGGCGCCCTCGGCGACGGCGGACTGCTGCCGGCCGGCCCCGACGTCCTCGCCACCGTCGAGTTCCTGGGCGAGCACGGCATCCCCGCGCTGCCCGGCTGGCGCTACCTCGCCCAGGCCGTCGACCCCGTCGACCACGCGCGGGTCCTCGCCGCCCGCCCCGAACTCGTCGACGGCGTGATCATCACCGACCCCGACACCCACGCGCGGGCCCGCCGTGCCCTCGGTGACGCCGCCCTGCTGCCCCGCTCCACCGTCGCCGTCGGCACCGCCGCCGCCCTGCTCGCACCCGCCCCGGCCGGCGA
The DNA here is from genome assembly GCF_040638185.1 of Streptomyces sp. NPDC026672. Taxonomy (NCBI): domain Bacteria; kingdom Bacillati; phylum Actinomycetota; class Actinomycetes; order Kitasatosporales; family Streptomycetaceae; genus Streptomyces; species Streptomyces sp. NPDC026672. Next base: position 25,176 of record NZ_JBEZXS010000005.1, on the reverse strand, counting down.
CACGGCCGACGGCGACGTGTTCCTCGTACCGCCGAACCCCGCCATGCACGACGAGCACGCCGCCGACGAGGAACGGCGGGCCCTGCGCGCGCGGGCCACCGCGCGGGACGAGGAGATCCGCACCCTGGCCGCCCGGCTCGGCAAGGACCGCGAACTCGCCGCCCGCCTCGCCTCCTGGCGCACCGGCTGCCCCGCGGGCCGCCTCGTCGAACTCGCCGGAGCCGCCCGCGACGCGCGAGTGTTCGCCGAGGAGGCCGAGGCCGAACTCGCCGAGGCGCGCACCGTGCGGGCCGAGGCCGACGAGGTCGCGGCCGAGGCCGCCCAGGTCCGCGACGAGCGGCAGGAGGGCGCGCAGAAGGCCCGGCGGGCCGCCGACGCCCTCGCCGGACTCGCCTTCCGGCTGCGCGAACGTTCCGGCTGGCAGGCCAAGCTGCGTGAACTCGCCGACGAGGCCGCCGAGTCGGAGGCCCGCGCCCAGTCCTGCCTGGAACGCGCCCGCGCCGCCGACGAGGACCGGCGTGCCGTCCAGCGCGCCGCCGACGACGCCCGCCGCACCGCCCGCACCCTGCGCGCCGAGCGCGCCGAGATCGCGGGCGCCCCCGACGACGTACCGGACGACGGCACGGACGCCCCCGAGTCCTCCCTCCCCGCCCTCCGCGAGGCGTACCGGGCGGCCTCCCAGGTCTACGAGAAGGTCGGCGTCGGCGCCGACCTGCGCGCCGAGCAGGCCCGCGCCGAGAGCGACGAGAGCGCGGCCCGCGCCGAACTCGACCGCCTCAGCAACAAGGTCCGCACCCGCGCCGAACAGCTCCTCCAGTCGCCCGAGGGCGCCGACGGGCCCTCCCGGCAGGCCGCCGCCGCCCGCGCGGAGGAACTGGTCCAGCTCCTGGAGACCCGCATGTCCACCGCGAGCGAACAGCTCGGGCGACTGCGCGGCGAGGCCGAGCGGCACGCCCCCGAGGACGGCGCGGCACACACCGACCTGCCCGAGGAACTGCTCCCGCGCGACGCCGAGCACGCCCAGGCCCTGCTGCGCACCGCGACGGCCGAACTCGCCTCCCGCGCGGAGGCGTTGGCCCAGGCCCGCGACGCCCACGCGGACCTGCTCGACGGCCACCGGGCCGCCGAGGACGCGGCCGGCGGCTTCGACGAGCTCGCCGCCATGCTCCGCGACCTGCTGCGCGAACACACCCCGGACGAGGACCAGGAGGAGCCCGAGCCGTACGCCGGCAGCCCGGAGGAGGCCCGGCAGGCCGCCGCCGAGGCCCGCCGCTCACTGCGCGGCTGCGCCGCCGACCTGTCCGCAGCCGAGGCCGCCGTGCGCGAGGCCGGCGACGTACTGGTCCGGCACGCCAACTCCACGCGCTTCGAACAGGTCCGCACCCCCGCCCGGCAGCAGATCCGCGAACTGCCCGCCTCCGCGCTCTCCGAGCACGCCCAGAAGTGGGCGGACGCCTTCGCCCCCCGGCTGCGGGTGCTGACGGACGAACTGGCCCAGCTGGAGCGCAACCGCGACTCGATCGTGGACCGACTGCGCGGGCTCGTCGAATCGGCGCTGGCCACCCTGCGCTCCGCACAGCGGCTCTCCCGGCTGCCCGAAGGGCTCGGCGAGTGGTCGGGGCAGGAGTTCCTGCGCATCCGCTTCGAGGAACCCGACCAGGCCACGCTCACCGAACGCCTCGGCGAGGTGATCGACGAGGCGACCCGGGCCGCCGTGAAGAAGAACTCCGACCTGCGGCGCGACGGGATGTCCCTGCTGCTCCGGGGCGTCGCGGCGGCACTCCAGCCCCGGGGCGTCGCCGTGGAGATCCTCAAGCCCGACGCGGTGCTGCGCGCGGAACGCGTGCCCGTCGGACAGATGGGCGACGTGTTCTCCGGCGGCCAGCTGCTCACCGCCGCCATCGCCCTGTACTGCACGATGGCCGCCCTGCGGTCGAACGACCGGGGCCGGGACAAGCACCGCCACGCCGGCACGCTGTTCCTCGACAACCCGATCGGCCGGGCCAACGCCACCTATCTGCTGGAGCTCCAGCGAGCCGTGTCCGACGCGCTCGGTGTGCAACTGCTCTACACGACCGGTCTGTTCGACACCACCGCGCTGGCGGAATTCCCCCTGGTCATCCGGCTGCGCAACGACGCCGACCTCAGGGCGGGCCTGAAGTACATCAGCGTGGAGGAGCACCTCCGGCCCGGCCTGCCCCGGGAGACCGCCGCGGGGGAGGCCGCGCACAGCGAGATCACGGCGACGCGGATGTTCAGGAAGCCGACGGTGAGCGGCGGCGGGTGACGGTGTCCCCCGGCCGCTCACCGCGGTCCCGACTCAGGGGTGGGACAGCTGACCGGTGCCGCCCCGCCGGCGTATCCGCTCCCGCTCCCGCTCGGCCGCGCGCGCCTGGCGCCGCGCGTACCGGCGCTCACGGCGCAGGGTCCGTGCCGTGCTGCTGGGCTCCGACACCACCCCGTTGCGCTGGTTCCACACCTGACGGGTCACCCAGACGTCCAGCACACCCCAGGTGGCCACCACCGTGCTGGCCACACTGCTGATCACCATGGGGAACGCCAGCCACGACCCGGCCAGCGTGCACAGGAACGCGGTCACGGCCTGGATCAGCGTCACGGAGATGATGAGGACCGCCCGCACCGCCGCCGTACGCACCGGATCGGGCAGCCGGCGGCGCCGGGCCGGCTCCTCGACCCACAGCGGTCTGTAGGCCGCCGCCCGGGGCTCCGCGCCCGCTTCGTCCGCTTCCGCGCCGCGTCCCTGTGCCGGAATGCCGAGAGCCGGCACCTCCGGACTCCACCGCGCCGCCGGGCGCCCCGTCCTGGCGTCTCCCCTTGCCACGTGCCGCTCCGCCGTGCCCATCACCGTGTCACTCCCCACCGCCGGCCGACCGCTCTTCCCGGTGCCCGAAGACACCGACTCCCCAGTGGCTGCCCGGCTTGCGCTGATTTACGCCGCCAGGAGGCGCGACACGGCTCCTGTGGCCGATTCCGCCCCCGTTCCCGTGATGAAGGACGAACGAAGCGTCACGAAGATTCCCGACAGGCGAATAAATCCAGCCAACCACTTCACCGTTCTGGACGCGTTCGTCCCCGTCCCGGTTGCCGGAACCCGGGTGTCCATCTCCCGCAATGACCGGACAACTCGGTATGTCACCCCGACGATGCGGAAGTTCATCTTCCGGACGGGTCTTCGAGTTGACCGTGGGGCGGTAGTAGGCTCACGCCGTTTGTTGACGGACATGTGTACCCCCGTCCGAAGGGGGCGAGTTGGGGGAGGGCATGCGCTTTCGCGGGAAGTCGGTACGCCGGAAGATCGTGGCGCTGCTTCTCGTGCCGCTGGTGTCCCTGACCGCCATCTGGGGCTTCGCGACGGTACTCACGGGACGCGAGGTCGCCCGGTTCTTCCGCGTGTCGCACGTCGTGGAGGGCATCGGCTACCCCACCGAGGACACGGTCCGCGTCCTCCAGCAGGAACGCCGCCAGTCCCTCGTCCACCTCGCCGACCCGCGCGCCTCCGACGCGCAGGACGCCCTGAGCCGCACCCGCAGCGCCACCGACGAGGCCGTCGCAGAGATCCGCAAGGACGCCGGGGACCCCGAGGTCCGCGACGACCTCGACGGCGGCGACAGGCAACGCCTCACCGCGGTCCTCGACGCCCTCGACGGCCTCGCCTCCCTGCGCCGCGGCGTCGACCAGGGCACGCTCCGCCGCGCCCAGGCCCTCGACCTCTACAACCGGGTCGTCGACCCCTGCTTCGCCCTGCTCACCGGCCTCGACGGCGTCGACGACGCGGGCCTGGACCAGGAGGCCCGCGCCCTCGTCAACCTCAGCCGGGCCCGCGAACTCCTGTCCCGCGAGGACGCGTCGCTAGGTTCCGCCCTCGTGGTCGGCGACCTCACCCGCGAGGAGACCCGCGACGTCTCCGACCTGGCCGCCCAGCGCACCCTCCTCTACGACATCAACCTGCCGCTGCTGCCGGCCGCCGACCGCGACCGCTACGCCCAGTTCTGGAAGAACGCCTCCTCCGCACCGCTGCGCACGGCCGAGCAGGCCGTCGCCGACGCGGGAGGCGGCACGCCGCGCGGCGTCGACGCCAAGAGCTGGGACACCACCGCGGGCAACGCCCTCGACGCACTGCGCCGCCTCGACGACCGGGCGGCCGACCGCCACCAGGACCGGATCCACCCCGTCGCGGTGCGCGTGATCGCCCAGGCGGCCGTCGCCGGTGTCCTCGGCCTGGTCGCCCTGCTGCTCTCGGTCGTCCTGTCCATACGCGTCGGCCGGGGCCTCGTCCGTGACCTGCGCCGGCTGCGCCAGGAGGCCCACGAGGCGTCCGACGTCCGGCTGCCCAGCGTGATGCGCCGGCTGTCCGCGGGCGAAGAGGTCGACGTCGAGACCGAGGCCCCGCTGCTGGAGTACGACAAGAACGAGATGGGCCGGGTCGGCCAGGCGCTCAACACCCTCCAGCGCGCCGCCGTCGAGGCGGCCGTCAAACAGGCCGAACTGCGCTCCGGCGTCTCCGACGTCTTCGTCAACCTCGCCCGCCGCAGCCAGGTCCTGCTGCACAAACAGCTCACCCTGCTCGACACCATGGAGCGCAGGACCGAGGACACCGACGAACTCGCGGACCTCTTCCGACTCGACCACCTCACCACCCGGATGCGGCGACACGCCGAGGGCCTGGTCATCCTCTCCGGTGCCGCGCCCTCCCGGCAGTGGCGCAAACCCGTCCAGCTGATGGACGTCGTCCGCGCCGCCGTCGCCGAGGTCGAGGACTACGAGCGCATCGAGGTCCGCCGGCTGCCGCGGGTCGCCGTGACCGGCCCCGCCGTCGCGGACATCACCCACCTGGTCGCCGAGCTCCTGGAGAACGCCACGGTGTTCTCCCCGCCGCACACCGCCGTCCAGGTCCTGGGCGAACGGGTCGCCAACGGCTTCACCCTGGAGATCCACGACCGCGGTCTCGGCCTGGCCGCCGAGGCGCTGCTCGACGCCAACCTCCGGCTCGCCGAGACCCCCGAGTTCGAGCTCTCCGACACCGACCGGCTCGGCCTGTTCGTGGTCAGCCGCCTCGCCCAGCGCCAGAACGTCCGCGTCTCCCTCCAGCCCTCGCCCTACGGCGGCACCACCGCCGTCGTCTTCATCCCCGACGTGCTGCTGAGCGACGACGTACCGGACACCAACGGGCTCGGCTTCCGCATCGACCAGGACCACCTCGCCAGGGCCGGCACGACGGAGGAGGGCCGCACCAGCGGCCTGGCGCCCATACCCCTGCACATCCCCGGTCCCGCCTCCCCGTTCGACGGGCCCGTCGAACTGGAGGCGCCCACCGGCCTGGACGCCGTCGAGGCGTTCCCCGGCGCCCTCGGCGACGAGGACAGCGCCGGCGGACTCTTCCGCCCCCGCCGCCCGCGCACCCGCACCGACGACACGGCGCCCGCTCGGCTCGGCGAGTTCCACCAGCGCCCCTCCGACGCCTCCGACGACGAGGATGCACACGGCGCGGGGGAACACGTCAACGCTCCCGTGCCGCTGCCCCGACGCCGCGCGCCCAAGCTGGTCAGCTCGCACGGCAGGCCCGTCACCGGCCGGCACACCCCGGACGGCGAGCAGGACACGGAGCCCGGGACCCACACCGACGGCACGAACGGCACCGACGGTTCCGGGGGCTCCGACGGGAACACCCTCGCCCCGCTGCCGTCCCGTCGCCGCACCGGCGCCGCACCGCGCGCCGCCGACGGACCGGCCGCCGACCACCCCGGCGACGGAGAGCCGCCCGCCCTCCCGCAGCGCACCCGCCACTCGGCGACCCCGTCCGGCGGCGACCGCGGCGGCGACACACCCGCCCCCGGCGACACCCCCCAGGAGACCGGCCGGGCCCCGGGGGAGCGGCCGGCCGGAATGGTCCCCCTGCCCAAGCGCGTACGCCAGTCCCATCTGGCACCGCAGCTGCGCAAGGACCCCGAACGGCGCCCCGCGCGCGAGACGCCCCCCGCGGAGCGCGACGCGGACGAAGTGCGCAACCGTATGGCCTCGCTCCAGCGCGGCTGGAAGCGCGGCCGCGAGGAGAACGCCGCGGGCGAGACGACCCATGACGGCGCAGCACCAGGAACGACTAAGGGAGACGGTCGATGACCGCACCGCAGGCCGCTGGCCACTTCAGCAACAACGGCGAGCTGAACTGGCTCCTCGACGATCTCGTGAGCCGGGTCGCCAGCATCCGCAAGGCCGTCGTGCTCTCCGGCGACGGCCTGGCCATCGGCGCCTCCACGGACCTGACCAGGGAGGACAGCGAGCATCTTGCCGCCGTCGCCTCCGGCTTCCACAGCCTCGCCAAGGGCGTGGGCCGCCACTTCGAGGCGGGCAGCGTGCGGCAGACCGTCGTCGAGCTCGACGAGGCGTTCCTGTTCGTCACCGCGGCGGGCGACGGCAGCTGCCTCGCCGTCTTCAGCGACGCCGACTCCGACGTCGGCCAGGTGGCCTACGAGATGACCCTCCTCGTGAAGCGGGTCGGTGCACATCTGGGGGCGGCCCCGCGCACCGATCCGACCCTGGGCGGGTAGTGGGATGGCATGAGCGGAGAGGATCAGCCGAGCAGCCACTGGTTCGACGACGAGGCCGGACCGGTCGTGCGTCCGTACGCCATGACGCGCGGCCGCACGACCAGTCCGGACCAGCACCGACTCGACCTGATCGCGGTCGTCGTCACGGAACCCCATGTGGACGATCCGGGCGCCGACCCGACGCTGTCCCCCGAGCACGTCGACATCGTCGAGCTCTGCCGTGACACCCCGCAGTCGGTGGCCGAGCTCGCCGCGGAGCTCGATCTGCCCGTCGGAGTGGTGCGCGTCCTCGTCGGAGACCTCGTCGCCGCGGAACTCGTCCATGTGACGCGGCCGGTTCCCCCGGCGGAACTGCCGGACGAGAGTATTCTGCGCGACGTGATCAACGGCCTCCGGGCGCTGTGAGCGGCGCGGAATCGGAAGTGTGACGTGACAGGCTGGCAGTTCTGGGTCGACCGGGGCGGTACCTTCACCGACATCGTCGCGCGCCGTCCGGACGGCGGCCTGCTCACGCACAAACTGCTCTCCGACAACCCCGCCCGCTACGCCGACGCGGCCGTCGCCGGCGTACGCGAACTCCTCGGCGGCTCCGACGGGCCCGTGGAGGCCGTCCGGATGGGCACCACGGTCGCCACCAACGCCCTCCTGGAACGCAAGGGCGAACGCACCCTCCTCGTCGTCACCCGCGGCTTCCGTGACGCCCTGCGCATCGCCTACCAGAACCGCCCCCGCATCTTCGCCCGCCGCATCGACCTGCCGGAACTGCTCTACGAACGCGTCGTCGAGGTCGACGAGCGCATCGCGGCCGACGGCACCGTGCTGCACGCCCCCGACCTCGACGCCTTACGGGGGCCGCTCCAGGAGGCGTACGACGACGGGATCCGCGCCGTCGCCGTCGTCTGTCTGCACAGCCATCTCCACCCGGCGCACGAACAGGCGATCGGTGAACTCGCCGCCCGCACCGGCTTCCCCCAGATCTCGCTGTCCAGCGAGGTCAGCCCCCTCATGAAACTCGTCCCGCGCGGGGACACCGCCGTCGTCGACGCCTACCTCTCGCCCGTGCTGCGCCGCTACGTCCAGCACGTCGCCGACGAACTGCGGGACGTACGGCTGATGTTCATGCAGTCCAACGGGGGGCTCGCCGAGGCCGGTCAGTTCCGCGGCAAGGACGCCGTGCTGTCCGGGCCGGCCGGCGGCATCGTCGGCATGGCCCGCATGTCGCAGCTCGCCGGGTTCGACCGCGTCATCGGCTTCGACATGGGCGGCACCTCCACCGACGTCTCGCACTTCGCGGGCGAGTACGAACGCGTCTTCACCACACGGATCGCCGGCGTCCGGCTGCGCGCCCCCATGCTGGACATCCACACCGTCGCGGCCGGCGGCGGATCCGTGCTCCACTTCGACGGCTCCCGCTACCGCGTCGGCCCCGACTCGGCCGGCGCCGACCCCGGACCCGCCTGCTACCGCGGCAGCGGACCGCTCACCGTCACCGACGCCAACGTCATGCTCGGCCGGATCCAGCCCGCCCACTTCCCGCGCGTGTTCGGACCCGACGGCGACCAGCCCCTCGACGACACGCTCGTCCGGGACCGCTTCGCCGCCCTCGCCCGCGACATCCACGAGCGGACCGGCGACGACCGCACCCCCGAGCAGGTCGCCGAGGGCTATCTGCGGATCGCCGTCGCCAACATCGCCAACGCCGTGAAGCGGATCTCCGTCCAGAAGGGCCACGACGTCACCCGCTACGCCCTCACCACCTTCGGCGGGGCGGGCGGACAGCACGCGTGCATGGTCGCCGACTCCCTCGGCATCCGCACCGTCCTCGTCCCGCCCATGGCCGGTGTCCTGTCCGCCCTCGGCATCGGCCTCGCCGACACCACGGCCATGCGCGAACAGTCCGTCGAGGCGCCCCTGGAGGCCGCCTCGATGCCCGCCGTCCGCAGGACCGCCGACGACCTGGAGAGCGCGGCCCGCGGCGAACTCCTCGCCGAGGACGTCCCGGCCGACCGCATCCGCGTCACCCGCCGCGCCCAGCTCCGCTACGACGGCACCGACACCACCCTCACCGTCGAGCTGACCGAGCCCGACACCATGCGGCACGCCTTCGAAGAACGCCATCGCGCCACCTACTCCTTCACCCTCGACCGCCCGGTCGTCGTCGAAGCCCTCTCCGTCGAAGCCACCGGCGTCACCCCGCCCCCCGATCTCTCCGCCCTCGCCCCCTACGAGGGCCGCACCGCCGACCCCGAGCACGTCCGCCTCCACACGGGCGGCGCCCGGCGCGACGTCCCCCTCCACCGCCGCGAGGACCTGCCCCCCGGCCACACCGTCACCGGCCCCGCGATCATCACCGAGGCCAGCGCCACGACCGTCGTCGACGACGGCTGGCGGGCCGCGGCGACCGACGACGGGCACCTGGTCATGGAACGCGCGGCGGTCACGGAGAGTTCCGACCTGGACACGGAGGCGGACCCGGTTCTCCTCGAAGTCTTCAACAACCTCTTCATGTCCATCGCCGAGCAGATGGGCGCCCGCCTGGAGTCCACCGCCCAGTCCGTCAACATCAAGGAACGCCTGGACTTCTCCTGCGCCCTGTTCGACCCGGACGGGAACCTGGTGGCCAACGCCCCGCACATCCCCGTGCACCTGGGCTCGATGGGCACCAGCGTCAAGGAGGTCGTCCGCCGCCGCGCGGGCACCATGCGACCCGGCGACACCTACGCCGTCAACGACCCCTACCACGGCGGCACCCACCTGCCCGACGTCACCGTGATCACGCCCGTGTTCGACTCGCGGGGCGACCGCGTCCTCTTCCACGTCGCCTCCCGCGGCCACCACGCCGAGATCGGCGGCATCGCGCCCGGCTCCATGCCCGCCGACAGCCGCACCATCGAGGAGGAGGGCGTCCTCTTCGACAACTGGCTGCTCGCCGAGGACGGCCGCTTCCGCGAGGCCGAGACCCTCCGCCTGCTCACCGGGGCGGCCCACCCCTCCCGCAACCCCGCGACCAACCTCGCCGACCTGCGCGCCCAGATCGCCGCCAACCGCAAGGGCGTCGACGAGGTCGCCCACATGATCGAGGACTTCGGGCTCGACGTCGTACAGGCGTACATGCGGCACGTCCAGGACAACGCGGAGGAGGCCGTCCGCCGGGTCATCGACGCCCTCGACGACGGCGAGTACGCCTATGAGACCGACTCCGGCGCGACCATCCGCGTCCGCGTGCGCGTGGACCGCGAGGCACGCCGCGCGACCATCGACTTCACCGGCACCTCCGCCCAGCTCGCCACCAACTTCAACGCGCCGTTCTCCGTCGTCAACGCGGCCGTCCTGTACGTCTTCCGCACCCTGGTCGACGACGACATCCCCCTCAACGACGGCTGCCTGCGCCCCCTGGACATCGTCGTCCCTCCCGGCTCGATGCTCGCCCCCCGGCCGCCCGCCGCGGTCGTCGCCGGCAACGTCGAGACCTCCCAGGCCATCACCGGTGCCCTCTACGCCGCACTCGGCGTCCAGGCCGAGGGCTCCGGGACGATGAACAACGTCACCTTCGGCAACGAACGCCACCAGTACTACGAGACCGTCGCCTCCGGATCGGGCGCCGGGGACGGCTTCCCCGGCGCGAGTGTCGTGCAGACCCACATGACGAACTCGCGGCTCACCGACCCCGAGGTCCTGGAGTGGCGGCTGCCCGTGCGGCTCGACGAGTTCGCCGTCCGCGACGGCAGCGGCGGCGCCGGTGCCTGGCGCGGCGGAGACGGCGCGGTGCGCCGCATCCGGTTCCTCGAACCCATGACCGTCTCGACGCTCTCGCAGCACCGCCGCGTCCCGCCCTACGGCATGGCGGGCGGCGCTCCCGGCGCGCTCGGCGCCAACCGCGTGGAACGTGCCGACGGCACGGTGAGCCACCTCGGCGGCAGCGACTCGGCGGACGTCGGCCCGGGCGATGTACTTGTCGTCGAAACCCCCGGCGGCGGTGGCTACGGGCCGCCGTCCGCCGAACCCCATCGAGCAGGAGAAGAATCCGATGACCTTCGGGCGTTCTGAGCGCGGGAAGCTCCCGGTCGAGCCCGTCACGCTGAAGATCCTGGTGGCCGGCGGCTTCGGGGTGGGCAAGACCACCCTCGTGGGCGCGGTCAGTGAGATCCGGCCGCTGCGCACCGAGGAGCTGCTCACCGAGGTCGGACGTCCGTTCGACGACACCACCGGGGTGGAGGGCAAGCACACCACCACCGTGGCCATGGACTTCGGCCGCATCACCCTGCGCGAGGACCTGGTGCTGTACCTGTTCGGCACACCCGGTCAGGAGCGGTTCTGGTTCATGTGGGACGAGCTGTCCGAGGGCGCCCTCGGCGCAGTGGTGCTCGCCGACACGCGCCGCCTGGAGGACTGCTTCGCCGCCGTCGACTACTTCGAGCGGCGCTCCATACCGTTTGTCGTCGGCGTCAACTGCTTCGAGGGAGCGGCCCGTTACCCCGAGGAGGACGTGCGCCGCGCCCTCGACCTCGACACGGACGTCCCGGTCGTGCTCTGCGACGCCCGTGACCGCGCCTCCGTCAAGAACGTCCTGATCGGCGTCGTCCAGCACGCGATGGACCAGGGCGCCCGGCGCCGGCGGGCCGCCGTCACGACCTGAGGCGCGGACACGGCCCGTACCCCCGCCGACCGGGGTACGAGCCGTGGTCCCCGCGGGAGTGCCCCACGCGCGCGGACGCACGGGCGCCGCACGCGCGTGGGACGAACCTCCCCGGCTCCTAGTCGTCCCCCTCCAGCCACCCGAAGCTCTTCTCCACGGCCCTGCGCCAGTTGCGGTACTCGCGGTCGCGCACGGACGCCTCCATCGACGGCGTCCACTCCGCGTCCTTGCGCCAGTGCGACTTCAGCTCGTCCAGGTCGTTCCACACGCCCGTGGCCAGTCCGGCCGCGTAGGCGGCGCCCAGACAGGTCGTCTCGGACACCCTGGGCCGGATCACCGGTACGCCGAGCACGTCGGCCTGATGCTGCATCAGCAGGTCGTTCCCGGTCATGCCGCCGTCCACCTTCAGGGTCGAGATCCGCACCCCGGAGTCCTGGAACATGGCGTCCACGACCTCCCGCGTCTGCCAGCTCGTCGCCTCGAGCACCGCCCTCGCGAGGTGCGCCTTCGTGACGTAACGGGTCAGGCCCGTGATGACCCCGCGCGCGTCGGAGCGCCAGTACGGCGCGAACAGACCCGAGAACGCCGGCACGACGTAGGCGCCGCCGTTGTCGTCCACGCTCGCCGCCAGGGTCTCGATCTCGTCGGCCGTGCGGATGATGCCGAGCTGGTCGCGGAACCACTGCACGAGCGCGCCCGTTATCGCGATGGACCCCTCCAGGCAGTAGACCGGCGCCTCCGAGCCGATCTTGTAGCCCATCGTCGTCAGCAGCCCGTTCTTCGAGGGGACCGGCCGGCGACCGGTGTTGAGCAGCAGGAAACTCCCCGTGCCGTAGGTGTTCTTCGCCGTGCCGACGTCGTAGCACGCCTGCCCGAACACGGCCGCCTGCTGGTCGCCGAGCGCCGACGCGACGGGCACCCCGGACAGCTGCCCCACGGCCGTCCCGTAGATCTCGGCGGATGACCTGATGTCCGGCAGCATCACCTCGGGCAGGTTCATCGCGGAGAGGATGGACGCGTCCCACTGGAGCGTCTCCAGGTCCATCAGCAGGGTCCGCCCGGCGTTCGTCACATCGGTGACGTGCTGTCCGCCGTCGGTGCCGCCCGTGAGGTTCCAGATCAGCCAGGAGTCGATCGTCCCGAAGGCGATCTCGCCGCGTTCCGCCCGGTCCCGCAGCCCCGGCACGTTGTCGAGCAGCCAGGCCGCCTTGGGCCCCGAGAAGTAGCTGGCCAGGGGCAGTCCGGTCCGCTCACGGAAGCGGTCCTGCCCGTCCGTACCGCCGAGTTCCGTGCACAGCGCGGCGGTACGGGTGTCCTGCCAGACGATCGCGTTGTGCACCGGCTTGCCCGTCGTGCGGTCCCACAGGACCGTCGTCTCGCGCTGGTTGGTGATGCCGAGCGCGCGTAGCCGGTCCGGGCGCAGCCCCGCCTTGGCGAGCGCTCCCGCGACCACCGCCTGGACCTTGGACCAGATCTCGGTGGCGTCGTGCTCCACCCAACCGGGCCTGGGGAAGATCTGCCGGTGCTCGCGCTGGTCGACGGAGACGATCGCGCCGCCGTGGTCGAAGACGATGCAGCGGCTCGACGTGGTGCCCTGGTCGATCGCGGCGACGTACGTCTCTGCGGTGTCCGTCATGGCTACCCCTCGGTCGCTGGGTTGAGAAGGCGTCTCCGTTGCTCATGGCGGCTCCTGGCAGGGCCTGCGGAGCGATGCCTGATAACGCCGAGAATGTACGGCGATGTCGACCGACACCGGGAAGTGTTCACCGGCACCCGGAGGGCGTCAAGGTCGCGCACAGCAACGGTGACAGCGGCCGTGTCCCCGCCCCGCGGGGCGTGAACGGGCAGGGGGCGGGCCGGGACCCCGACGGTCCCGGCCCGCCCTCCGCCGTCCTGCGGTCAGGGCACCTGTCGGTGCCCTTCGGTCGGCGCACCGGCCGGTGCCCACCGGCGCCGCCGCCCCGGGGAAGCCGCCGGCGTAGGTGCCCGTCGCCCGCCACCGCACGGCCAAGTGGTCGTCCTGGGCGACCGGGCCCACCTCGACGGTGAAGGCGAGGTCAGGGAGCGGCCCGCGGATCTGCCCGATGTAGGCCGGCAGACCGTCGGTCCCGCTGATCACACCGCCGTCGGGCGTGGGCGCGTGGACGGTGATGTCCGGGTCGATCAGCTTGTCGGCGACGCCGTGGTCGCCGTTCCACAGGGCCAGCCATGCCCCTGCCCGGTCGTTCACCTGGCCATCCCCACCTGGGCCATCAGGTCGGCCGGGTTGTGGAAGTCCTCGACCGACGCGATCTTGCCGTGCTTCGTGCGGAACACCGAGGTGGCCGGCACCGAGAACGACTTGCCCGCAGCCTCGGGGAAGGCACCGGTGCCGTTGAACGTCCCGCTGAACGTCCACACCACACCGATGTCGTCGCCGTCGCGGAAGGCGCGCTTGGTGGTCGCGCGCAGGGTCGTGAAGTTGTCCATCGTGTCGTCGACCCACCGGCCGGCACCGGCCGGTCCGCGGTAGGTCACCTGGAAACCGTGGTCGACGTAGACGCCGTCCTTGGTGAACAGCGAGGCCATCCGCCTGGCGCTGCCGGTGTTCCACGCGTGCGCCCACTGCTGCGCCAGGCGTGGCACCGAGGGGTGCGTGGCGGACGGAGCCGGGCGGTGGCCGGGGCTCGACGCCATCGCCGACTGAAGGGGGACGGCCACACCGAGGGAGGCGACGGCGACGATCGCCGGACGCGTTCGGTTCATGCTTCGGGTCCTTTGCGCATGTCGTTCCTGCAAGGTCCCCCAGAGCGTGTCGTGCGGGCCCGATGCGCCGCGTCGGTGAAAATCACCTACCCGCTACCGTGCCCGTATGCAGCTCATCGGCAGGCAGGCCGAGATCCGGCGCATCGGTGCCCTCCAGGCCGGTGCCCGCCGCGGACAGGGCGGCGCACTGGTCCTGCGGGGCGAGGCGGGCATCGGCAAGACCGCCCTGCTCGGCCACGCCCGCCGGGGCGAAGGACCGACCCTCCTCGCCGAGGGGTCGCGGTTCGAGACGGACCTGCCGTACGCCGCCCTGCACCAACTGACCGCCCCGGTCCTGGGGCACCTGGCCGACGTGCCGCAGCCGCAACGCAACGCCGTCGAGGTCGCGTTCGGGCTGGCCGCCGGTGTGCCCGACCCGTTCCGGACGGGCCTCGCCACCCTGGGGCTGCTGGCACGGGCCGCCCGGGACGAGCCGCTGACCTGCCTGATCGACAACGCCCAGTGGCTGGCCCCGGGGCTCAGACCGCCACGTATCCCGTCCGGTCCGGTGCCGCTCCCGGACCCCGGCGGATCTCCAGACCCGGCAGGCCCGCCCGCCCGAGGACCCAGCTCGCGCCCGGCAGGGACTTCGCCGCCTGCTTCAGGGGCGCGAGCCAGGCCGCCGCCTGGCGGTGGTCGGCCACGCTGCCCGGCGCGCACACGACCGTGGCCAGCGACAGCGTCACCGGCAGCCCGCCGGCCGACCACCCCGTGTCGAGCACGGCCGCGGCCAGCCGGTCCAGCCCCGCCTCGTCCGCGAGCACCAGGAAGTCGTCCCCGCCGATGTGCCCCACGCGGGTGTCCCCGGAGGACGCGTGCTGGAGCGTCCACCCCACGGACCGGATCAGCTCGTCGCCGGCCGCGAACCCGGCGCCGTCGTTGACCCGCTTGAAGTGGTCGATGTCCAGCCAGCTCAGCGCGCACGTACGCCCGTCCGCGAGCCACCGGTCCAGCTCGCCGGTGATCGCGTCCGAACCGGGCAGCCGCGTCAGCGGATTGAGCGCCGCCGCCTCCTCGACCCGGCTCTCCGCCAGCGCCCGCACCAGGTCCGCCAGCCGTACGACCCCCACACAACGCCCGAGGCGGTCCACCACGGCGACGTCGTCCGAGGCGCGGTCGGGGCCGCCGACGGCGACGACGTCCAGCACCTGCCAGGCGGTCGCGTCGACCCCGACCGTGCGCGGCGGGTCCCCCAGTTTCACGGCGGGCCGGTCGGCGTACAGGGCGTGCCCGTAGCGCCCCGACATCGACAGCAGGAAGCGCGAGCGGTGCAGCGAGCGCACCGGAGCCCCGGCGCGGTCCACCAGCAGCACGCCGGACACCTCGGGGGACCCGGTCAGCAGCGCCCGCACCTGCCCCGCCGACGCGGTCGCCGGCAGCAGCGCGGCGGGGCGCAGGAACTCCCGCACCGACGGTCCCGAGCCGGGCGGTGCCACGGCACTCGGGTGGCGCGGCGGAACGTACACGTCTGCCGCGGGTATCCGCGCGGGCGGCGCGAACAGCTCGCCCTGGGCCAGCTGCGCCCCGGCCGACACGGCCGCCGCGTACTGGAGTTCGGTCTCCACGCCCTCGACGGCAACCAGGGAGCCCAGTTCCTCGCACAGCGTCCGCATCGCCCGCACCGCGGCCGGCCGGGCCAGCAACGAGGCGTCCAGCTTCACCAGGTCCGGGCCGAGGTCGGTGAGCAGCCGCAGGGGCACGTCACCGTCCCCGATGCCGTCCGCGCTGATCCTGAAGCCCTGGTCGCGCAGCGCGCTCACGGCCTCCAGGAGGGCGCGCTGCGGCACGTGCGTGTACGGCGGGACGATGTCCAGGGTGATCTCCCACGGCATCCGCCCCGCCTCCAGGACCGCCGAGTGCAGGGGCGTGAGGCCGCCGAGGTCGGCCAGGGTGGCCGCGAACACGTTCAGGTGCAGCGGCAGCAGCGTCTCCTTGCGGGCCGCCGCCCGGAGGGCCAACACGGCCAGCCTGCCGTCGAGTTCGGGATCGCGACGGGCCTCGGCCAGGATGTCGCCGGTCTCCGGGCGGGCGAGCACCTCCAGTGCGGCGACCCCGCCGGTCACCAGGTTCACGACCGGCTGGAAGGCGAAGCGGAGAGTATCCGTCCAGGAGGGCACGGGAGCATGATGGCGCCACCCGCGACCGCCCAGGGCCCATTTCATGAGACGTTCACGCAGGATTCCGGGGCGATCACGGAGTGTGCGGGCAACTCGCCTGGTCAGGCGGAAAACTGACGAAACGTCACCGCGATCCCCGGGGGTCGGGAAACAGCCGTCCGCCGCGCAGAACCGGACAGCCTCGACCGGCGTCGTGGACAGCGGGAGGGACGGCCGGGGCCGACGGGGGTGGTTCCGGCCGTTCCTCCGGGTTTGACCGTACGTACACCGGCCGCTACCGGAACACGCCCTTCCCCCGATCGGATACAGTCCGCGCGTGTCCGAAATCCAGCACCCAACCGCCAACTCCGCGCAAGGCTCCCACTGTTCGAGCTGCGGAGCGCCCTACGGAGAGGGAGTCTCCGACTGGCCCCGCACCTGCGCGGCCTGCGGAACCGTCGCCTACCGCAACCCGCTGCCCGTCGCGATCGCCCTCCAGCCCGTGTACGACACCCAGGGCACCTCCCTCGTCGTCATCACGCGCACCGTGGGCCCCGCGCTCGGCGGCACCGCACTTCCCGGCGGCTACGTCGACGACCGCGAGGACTGGCGGCAGGCCGTCGTCCGCGAACTCAAGGAGGAGACGGGCATCGACGCCGCGAGCCGCGACGTGCGCCTCGCCGACGCGATGAGCTCGCCCGACGGTCATCTGCTCCTGTTCGGCCTCCTCCCGGAGCGCCCGGCCGACGCCCTGCCGCCGTCCAGCGCCACCGACGAGACCGAGGGCTGGCAGCTGCTGCGCCGCGCCGAGGAGCTCGCCTTCCCGCTGCACACCCTGGCCGTACGGGCGTTCTTCGAGGGCCGCTACATCTGAGCCCGCGGCTCAGCCCAGCCCCCGCAGGCGCACCGGGTGGGGCGGCGCGTCGACGCCGCCCTCGCCCTCGCGCCTCACCACCACCCGCCGGCCCTCCCAGCGGGCGACGTACCGTTCGACCTCCGGCTCGTCCCATCCGTCGCCCGCGTCCTGCACGACGACACCACCGCCGGTACGGCCCCGCTCCGGCGCCCACACCTCCAGTTCGAGCCCGCCGTCCGCGCCCCGCACCGGAATCACCGCACCCGCGCGCGCGAGCACCGGTATCCGCGACGGCGGCGCGTCCACCAGCACCTGCCCGGGCCCCTCGTACACCCGCTCCGTCACCGTGTCGTACCAGCGCCCCCGCGGCAGCTGCACCGCACGCCGGTCGGCGCCCGCACTCAGCACCGGGGCCACCAGGAGCGAGTCGCCCAGCAGGAACGCGTCCTCGCAGTCCCGCAGCGCCCGGTCCTCCGGCGCACCCCACCACAGCGGCCGCGCGTAGGGCGCACCCGTCCGCCGGGCCAGATGCGCGAGCGTCATGAAGTACGGCAGCAGCCGCCGCCGCTCGACGAGCGCCCCCCGCGCGTGCTCCAGCACCTCGTCCCCGAACTCCCACGGCTCCCTGCGCCCCGCCCGCGGACCCCCGTGAGTGCGGAACAGCGGCAGGTACGCGCCCAGCTGGAACCACCGCAGGTACAGCTCGGGCGACGGGGACCCGTCGAAGCCGCCCACGTCCGGCCCCGAGTACGGCACCCCGCACAGCCCGAGGCCCAGCACCAGCGACAGCGACGCCCGCAGCCCCGGCCAGCCCGTGGCCACGTCCCCCGACCAGGTGCCGCCGTAGCGCTGCATGCCCGCCCAGCCGGACCGGGAGAGCAGGAACGGGCGCTGCCCGGGCGACAGCTCGCGCAGCCCCTCGTAGGCCGCCCTGGCCATGCACAGCGCGTACACGTTGTGCGCCTCCCGGTGGTCACCGCCGACGCCCTCCAGGGAGTGCCGGGCCGAGCGCGGCAGGGTCGACTCGCCGAAGGCGTTGAACGACGTCGGCTCGTTCATGTCGTGCCAGAACCCGGCGAAGCCCTGCGACAGCCGCTCCTCGTAGAGCGACCCCCACCACTTGCGCACCCGCGTGTGGGTGAAGTCCGGATGCACCGACTCCCCGGCCCACACCTCACCCCGCACGAGCTGCCCCGAGGCGTCCCGCACGAACGCGTCCACGGCCGCCCCCGCCTCGTACACGTCACCCCCCGGCTCGGCCTTCACCGCCGGGTCGACCACCGACACCAACCGCACGCCCGACCGCCGCAGCTCCTCGGCGAGCGCGGGCAGCTTCGGGAAGCCCTCCCGGTCGACGGTGAACACCCGGTTCCCGTCGAGGTGGTCGATGTCCAGGTGCACCGCGTCCAGCGGCAGATCGCGCTCCCGGTAGCCCACGAAGACCCGCCGCACCTCCTCCGCACCGCCGGCCACCCGGGGCGCGTGCTGGAGACCGAGCGCCCACGCGGGCGGCAGCGCCGCCGCACCCGTCAGCGACGCCCAGGCGTGCAGCACCCGCGCGGGAGTGCCTACGACGACCCAGCAGCGCAACGGACCGCCGTCCATCCGCAGCTCGCTCCGGCCCGCCCGGTCGTGCCCGGAGCCGGCGCCCTCCTCGCCCTCCCGCAGCGTCACCGTCCCGTCCCACGAGGTGTCGTGGAACACCAGGTGCGCGGCCGCGTCGGCCACCACCAGCTGCACCGGCATCGTCACGCACAGCGGATCGTCGCCGGGCCCGAAGGCATGCCCCGGAGCGGTGTTCCACAGCCGGTACGTCCCGTCCCGCAGCCGCGGACCCGACGCCCGGCCCCCCAGCCCGAAGAACCGCGCGTCGGCCGAGACCTCCGACCCCTGCATCCAGTGCGCCGTGCCGCCCCCGACCGGCTCCCACCACCTGGGCGGCGCGTCCCGCCGCAGCGTCACGCCCCCGGGCGTGCGCACCTCTATCGCGCCGTGCCGGGAGACGACGACCGTCACCCGCTCCGCCACCAGCCGCCAGCCGCCGTCCTTGTCCGGCTCCAGCACCGCCCGCGGATCCGGCTCGGGAGAGCGCCCCGCCAGCGCGTACGACGGCTCGGGACCCGCGCCGTCCCAGCCCCAGAAGACCGCGCCGTTCACATCCACGGTGATCCGCAGCTCGGACCTGGCGAAACGCATCAGACCGCCCCCGGGCCCGGGCTCCACGGCCTCCACCGGACCCGGCACCCGCGCGCGCTCCGCGCCCCGGCGGGGCAGCGCCGTCGCGTCGGTACGCCTCCTGCGCCACGCGGCCCACACGGTACGCAACCCCAGAGCCGCTCTCGTCGAACCGACCACCTTCACCGAACGCACCAGGTCACGACCGTCCATGCTGCTCACCCTGCCATTCGCCGCCCCCCACGCGCGTGTCGTTCAACTGCCGTTCACCTGTGCTCGGAGCACATCTTCATGACTCGGACTATGTGGAGCACGCCCTGGTGTAGAAGTCGATCACATGGCATCGTCCGTGTCAGCCGTGTCACGCGCCACACCCCCAGTCCGCGCGCGGGTGACACACACGACGCGCACAGCCCGGGAGCCGCCCCATGCCGACCGCGAACCCCCAGCCGCTCTGGCAGCCGGATCCGCAGCAGATCGCCCAGGCCAACATCACCAGGTTCCAGACCTGGGCGGCCGAACACCACGGCGCCCCCGCCGACGGCGGCTACTTCGCGCTGCACCGCTGGTCCGTGGACCACCTCGACACCTTCTGGAAGGCCGTCACGGAGTGGTTCGGCGTACGGTTCTCCACGACCTGTGAGCAGGTCCTCGGCGACCGCTCGATGCCCGGTGCCGAATGGTTCCCCGGAGCGAGCCTCAACTACGCGGAACACGCCCTGCGCGCCGCGGCGACCCGCGCCGACGAACCCGCCCTCCTGCACGTCGACGAGACCCACGAACCGCGCCCGGTCACCTGGCGGGAACTCCGCCGCCAGGTCGGCTCCCTCGCCGCCGATCTGCGCGCCCTCGGCGTCCGCCCAGGCGACCGCGTCAGCGGCTACCTCCCCAACGTCCCGCAGGCCGTCGTCGCCCTCCTCGCCACCGCCGCCGTCGGCGCCGTCTGGACCTCCTGCGCCCCCGACTTCGGCGCCCGCAGCGTCCTCGACCGCTTCCAGCAGGTCGAACCGGTCGTCCTCTTCACGGTCGACGGCTACCGCTACGGCGGCAAGGAGCACGACCGGCGCGAGGTCGTCGCCGAACTGCGCCGCGAACTGCCCACCCTGCGCGCCGTCGTCCACATCCCGCTCCTCGGCACCGGGGCACCCGAGGGCGCACTGGAGTGGGCCGCCCTCACCTCCGCCGACACCGAGCCCGTCTTCGAACAGGTCCCGTTCGCCCACCCACTGTGGGTGCTCTACTCCTCCGGCACGACCGGCCTGCCCAAGGCCATCGTCCAGTCCCAGGGCGGCATCCTCGTCGAGCACCTCAAGCAGCTCGGCCTGCACTGCGACCTGGGCCCCGAGGACCGCTTCTTCTGGTACACCTCCACCGGCTGGATGATGTGGAACTTCCTCGTCTCCGGCCTCCTCACGGGCACCACGATCGTCCTGTACGACGGCA
Source organism: Streptomyces sp. NPDC026672 (assembly GCF_040638185.1). NCBI lineage: Bacteria > Bacillati > Actinomycetota > Actinomycetes > Kitasatosporales > Streptomycetaceae > Streptomyces > Streptomyces sp. NPDC026672. The sequence continues at coordinate 4,620 of NZ_JBEZXS010000005.1, read as the reverse complement.
GCCCCGGGTACCCGGACACCGGCGCCCAGTGGAGCGTCGTCGAACGCACCGGAGCCACCCTCTACGGCACCTCGGCCGCGTACGTCATGGCCTGCCGCAAGGCCGGCGTGCACCCGGCCCGCGACCACGACCTCTCCACCGTGCGGTGCGTCGCGACCACGGGCTCGCCCCTGCCGCCCGACGGCTTCCGCTGGCTGCACGACGAGGTCCGCGACGACCTCTGGATCGCCTCCGTCAGCGGCGGCACGGACGTCTGCTCCTGCTTCGCCGGCGCCGTCCCCACCCTGCCCGTCCACACGGGCGAACTCCAGGCACCCTGCCTCGGCACCGACCTCCAGTCCTGGGACCCCAGCGGCAAGCCCCTCGTCGACGAGGTCGGCGAACTCGTCGTCACCAACCCCATGCCGTCCATGCCCATCCACTTCTGGAACGACCCCGACGGCAGCCGCTACCACGACAGCTACTTCGACACCTACCCCGGCGTCTGGCGCCACGGCGACTGGATCACCGTCACCCCCCGCGGATCCGTGATCATCCACGGCCGCTCCGACTCCACGCTCAACCGCCAGGGCGTGCGCATGGGCTCCGCCGACATCTACGAAGTCGTCGAACGCCTCCCCGAGATCAAGGAATCCCTGGTCATCGGCATCGAACAGCCCGACGGCGGCTACTGGATGCCCCTGTTCGTCCACCTGGCCCCGGGAGCCGTCCTCGACGAGGCGCTGCTCACCCGGATCAAGCGGGCCATCCGCGAACAGCTCTCGCCCCGCCACGTCCCCGACGAGGTCATCGAGGTCCCCGGCGTCCCGCACACCCTCACCGGCAAGCGCATCGAGGTCCCCGTCAAGCGTCTCCTCCAGGGCACACCGCTCGAAAAGGCGGTCAACCCCGGCTCCATCGACGACCTGGGCCTCCTCGCCTTCTACGAGGAACTGGCCCGCGAACGGGCCTGAGCCCGTTGTCAGTGGTGCCGGTTACTGTGAGTGAGCATTGATCAACCGCTCACAGGGGGACACATGGAGCACACCGCACACCTGACCATGCGACGCGTCCTGCGCCGAGAGATCGCCGGAACCATCGGCCTGCTCACCGACGAGCAGGACTTCCGCGCCATGCGGCGCTACCGCAGCTTCACCTTCGACGACCACCTCGCCTACCTCCAGCAGGCCGAAGCCGTCCTGCGGATCCGCGCCGCACAGGGCGGCCACACCACCGTCGCCCTCTTCGACCCCCAGGAGTACGCCGAGTACTGCGCCGAGGCCGGCCTCGACCCCGACACCCCGAACAGCCGAGCCCGCTTCACGGCAGAACTCGCCGCCACCGGCGCCACCGTCCCGTACGACGGCCAGACACTCGCCGACCTCCTGCCCGCCCTCGTCGACGAAGCCGTCCGCCGGGCCACATGGGAGTACGCGAGCACCCTGCTCGCCCGCCTCGGCCCCTGCGCCGGCTGCGGCGAGGACATCGGCCGAGCCGCCTTCAACCGGGCCGCGACCCTCCTCACCCGCATCCTCGACACGGCACCACCGGGCGACCGGCACCTCGTGTGCAGCGTCACCGCCCCGCCCGAGACACTCGTGTCCGTCCTCCACGCCGACGTGGACACGGACGGCAGCACCCACCTCGACGAGGCCGAAGTCCTCGAATTCACCACCGTCCTCGCCCTGGGCGTCGCCACCCACAGCCCCGGCGGACTCGTCATGCGCACCAGCGCCCCCGGCACCACCGACCGCATCTACGGATGGCGCATCCGCAAGGACGGCCTCGACCCCCTCACCGCAGGCGAGGTCTTCGACGCCTACTGCACCGACATCGACTCCGGCGACCTCATCGCCCCGGAATCCGGCGTCGACTACGGCGTGCCCCCCGACCTCGGAGAGGAGGACGGCCCGTCCGGGCACCACCACTGAACGCACCGGGGGCGCCCCACCCGTCGGCGGAGCGCCCCTCGACGAAGGACCGAACGACCGGCCGCGAACGACTGTCGGCCACGGCCCGGCGGCCGGCTACTCGCCGGACAGCACCGCCTGGGCCGCCGCCCGCGCCTCCTCGGCGCTCTCCGCCGCCCGCGCGGCCGACGCCGCCCGCTCGCACTGCGCCAGCGTGTACTTGGCCAGCGCCGTCCGGACATACGGGATGGACGCCGCCCCCATGGAAAGAGAGGTGACCCCCAGCCCCGTCAGCACACACGCCAGGAGCGGGTCCGACGCGGCCTCACCGCACACACCGCAGCTCTTGCCCTCGGCCCGGGCCGCCTCCGCGGACAGCGCCACCAGGTCGAGCAGCGCGGGCTGCCACGGGTCCTGGAGCCGAGACACCGCGCCCACCTGCCGGTCCGCCGCGAACGTGTACTGCGCCAGGTCGTTCGTCCCCAAGGACAGGAACTCGACCTCCTGGAGGATCGAACGCGCCCGCAGCGCGGCCGACGGGATCTCCACCATCGCCCCGAACTTCGCCTCCAGCCCCGCGGCACGGCACGCGTCGGCGAACGCCTTCGCGTCCGCGCGGTCCGCCACCATCGGCGCCATGACCTCCAGGTGCACCGGCAGCCCCTCGGCGGCCGTGGCCAGCGCGGTCAGCTGCGTCCGCAGCACCTCCGGGTGATCGAGCAGCGCCCGCAGACCGCGCACGCCCAGCGCCGGGTTGGGCTCGTCGGCCGGGGTCAGGAAGTCCAGCGGCTTGTCCGCGCCCGCGTCCAGCACGCGCACCACGACACGGCCCTCGGGGAACGCCTCCAGGACCTGCCGGTACGCCTCGACCTGCTTCTCCTCGGAAGGAGCGTTCTTGCTGTCGTCGAGGAACAGGAACTCGGTACGGAAGAGACCCACGCCCTCGGCCCCGGCCTCCACGGCCGCCGGCACGTCCGCCGGACCACCCACGTTGGCCAGCAGCGGCACCTTGTGCCCGTCCGCGGTGACGCCCGGCCCCGTCGCCGAGGCCAGCGCGGCCCTGCGCTCGGCCGCCGCGGCCGCCAGTTCGGCCTTCTTCGCCGGGCCGGGGTCCACGAAGACGTCGCCCGTGCTGCCGTCGACGGCGATCATCGTGCCCTCGCCCAGCTCGCTCGCCCCCGGCAGCGCCACCACGGCCGGCACCCCGAGCGCACGCGCGAGGATCGCGCTGTGGCTGGTCGGCCCGCCCTCCTCGGTGACGAAGCCGAGCACCAGCGTCGGGTCCAGCAGCGCCGTGTCGGCCGGAGCCAGATCACGGGCGACGAGGACGTACGGCTCGTCGCTGTCCGGGACGCCCGGCATCGGCACGCCCAGCAGCCGGGCGACGATCCGGTTCCGCACGTCGTCGAGGTCGGCCACCCGCCCGGCCAGGTACTCACCGGCACCGGCCAGCAGCTCGCGGTACGAGGCGAACGCGTCGTACACGGCACGCTCGGCCGTGCTCCCGGCGACGACGCGCCGCTCCACGTCGGCCATCAGTTCGGGGTCCTGGGCCATCATGGCCTGCGCCTCGAGGACGGCCTGTGCCTCGCCACCCGCGAGATTGCCGCGTGCCATGAGGTCGGCGGCCACGGCCTCCACGGCCTGCCGGGCCCGGCCCTGTTCACGCTCGGCCTCCTCCGCGGCGATCTGCCTGGCGGGCGGCTCCAGGACCGCCGTCCCCATGTGCCGTACCTCGCCGATCGCCACACCGTGGCTCACGCCGACGCCCCGCAGCGTTGTCTCCATCTCACCCGTCTCCGATAAGTGCGGCGGATCCCGCCGCCGTGTTGGTCGTCCTGCCCGCCGTCGTCACGACGACGCTCATGTCAGTTCCAGGTGAAGAGGCTGTCGCCGGCCTTCACGTCGCCGCCGTCACGGAGCTCGGAGAGGGAGTCGGAGGTGGCCTCCAGCGCCACGACCGGGCACACCGGAGACTTGCCGGCCTCCTCGACGGCGGCCGGGTTCCAGCGCACGACGGCCTGACCGCGTGTCACGGTGTCGCCCTTGCCGACGAGGAGTTCGAAGCCCTCGCCGTTCAACTGCACGGTGTCGATGCCCAGGTGGGTGAGCACGCCGTGCCCCTCACCGTCGACGACGACAAAGGCATGGGGGTGCAGGGAGACGATGACGCCGTCCACGGGGGCGACGGCCTCCGAGGGCTCGCGCACGGGATCGACGGCGGTGCCCGGGCCGACCATGGCCCCCGAGAAGACGGGATCCGGCACGGAGGCCAGTCCGATGGCGCGTCCGGCGAGGGGGGACGTCACGAAGGTCATGGGAAGCCTCCAGGGGGTGGGGCCGCATGTACGAGCCGTCGCCGCGAGTGCCGGACGGCGTACTGAGCAGCAGGGTATGCCAGATGAAGGGTCGGTTCCGTATGGAAGCTACCAGCTAGTGGTCTAGACCACCAACCCAATGGATTTGCACGTGCTTCGAGGCGCCGTGTACAGTCGTACTCCTGCTTGAGACGGAGTGACGCGAACAAGCGTCCTTGCCTCGGCGGCACCCAAATTTGTCAGATCCTCACTCGGATCTCCTTTCGCATGCCTGCGAGAGGGTGGTCGGAGGGCCGGAAAAACACTGATAGAGTTTGGAACACCGAAGGGAAGCGCCCGGAGGAAAGCCCGGAAGGGTGAGTACGAAGGAAGCGTCCGTTCCTTGAGAACTCAACAGCGTGCCAAAAGTCAAC